>JBDHHX010000059.1:0-21035 GCA_039589155.1 Gemmatimonadota bacterium
AAGGAGCGGCGGTGCCAGCAGGCCTGCGGCACTCACGGCGACTTTGTCCCGGGTTCTCAACCTGTCTGCCCCAGTAGTTCCGCGGCCATCGCGGCTACGCGAGCCGCCGCGCCCGGCGCGCCGAGCAGTCCGCGAAGGGCGCGAAGGCCTTCGATCATCTCTTGCCGCTCTCTCGACTCTTCATCAAGCAGTGGCATCAACGAATCGGCAATCTCGTCGGTGGGCAGCGCCTGCACGTACTCGGGCACGAACCGCGCGCCGGCCAGCAGGTTGACCATCCCAACGCTGTCGACGCGCACCAGGCGGCGCGCTAGACGATAGGTCAACGGGTGGGCTCGGTGAGCGATGACCAGCGGCGTTTCCAACAGCGCCGATTGGACCGTCGTCGTGCCGGACTTCGTGAGCACCGCCGTCGCCGCGCTCAACACCTGTAGCGAATCGGCGACCACCGGGTATTTGACGGCCGCGTATAGATCCGCCGGCACGTGCGGCGCGGCCGCCACCAGAACCTGGACGTCGGGTCGGCGGCTGACGACCTCGTCGGCGACCTTGAGGAAGGGTTTGAGGAGGCGGCGAACCTCCTGGGGCCTCGATCCCGGTAAGAGACCTAGAATTGGGCGCTTAGGGTCGATTCTCAGGGCCGAAATCGCCCCTCCAGGGGGTTCCGGCCGCTCCAGCATGCCCAGGAGTGGGTGCCCGACAAAAACGGCCTCCACGCCGAAATCTCGCAGAAACGGCTCTTCCTGGGGGAAAACCACCGCCACCCGGTCGGCGCCCTCGGCCAGGATCTTCGCTCGCTCCTGCCTCCAGGCCCAAAGTTGCGGCGGTATGTAGTAAAGTACCGGCACACCAGCGGCGTGAGCGGCAGCGGTCAGCCGCAGGTTGAAGCCCGGGTAGTCGATGGGAATGACCAGGTCTGGCGGATCTTCGGCCAGCAGGCGGTTAACCTGGCGTCGCAGCCTGAGGAAGAAAGGCAACCGTGCGGCAACCTCGACGAATCCCATGACCACCAGTCTGTCGAACTCGACGATGGGCTCGACGCCGGCCTCGGCCATGCGTGGTCCCGCGAGGCCGAACATCTTCGCCTGCGGGAGGATGCGGTTCAACTCGCGGGCCAGCTCCGCTCCGTACAGGTCACCGGACGCTTCACCCGCCGAGATGAAGATTCGGGGTTCAGACACGCCCGCTCAGATACCAGATAGCGATGATGACGACGGCGAGCAGGATGATCAGGGTCCGCGTCTTCATTCCGGCTCGCTCTCGGGAGCCGTACTGCTTTCGGTCACGTCGGATTCGTATCAAAGACATGTTTCGTGTGCCTCTCGATGCGCTCGACGATGTCCAGAGCGACGGCCAGAGCGGTACGGCCGTCCGCGCCGGTGACAGCAACGGGTGCTTCGCCGCGGACCGAGCGCGCGAATGCTTGCAGCTCGAGCCGCAGCGGCTCCTCACCGTCGCCACGCAAGCTGACGTGCTGGACTAGCTCACTCAGTTGTGTGACGTCTTCGAGATCCTTCTTGCCGTCGACCCGGCGATAGAACTCGCCTGTCCCCTTCCCCAAATCGAGACTGAGATAGCCGCTGGGTTGGAAGAAGCGAATCTTCCGCTGCCGTTGGATCGACACACGGCTGGCCGTGATGTTGGCCACGGCTCCACCCTCGAATTCGAGCCGAGCGTTCGCGATGTCCACGTTCCCGCTGATGACCGAGACGCCGGCGGCCCGCGTATCGGCGACCTGCCTGCGGACCAGGCTGAGGATCAGATCGATGTCGTGAATCATCAGGTCGAGCACGACCGCCACATCGGTCCCACGGCGTCCGAACGGGGCCAGCCGGTGCGACTCGACGAAGAGCGGGTTGTCCAGGTAGGGTTCACAGGCCCGTACAGCACCGTTGAAGCGCTCGATGTGGCCAACCTGGATGATTCGACCCTTTTCGGAAGCCAGGCCGATGAGATCGTCAGCCTCGGCCGTGGTGGTCGTGATCGGCTTCTCGATCAGCAGGTGGCAATCGTGATCGAGGGCGGCCCTGGCGACTTCGTGGTGAGCGCTGGTCGGGACAACGATGCTGACCGCCTCGACCTCGCCGAGTAAGCTATTCAGGTCGGGGAAGGCCCGGGTGCCATGCTCGTCAGCCACCGACCGGGCCCGCTCGCCATCGATGTCATAGACCCCGACGAGCCGAGCTTCGGGAATGTCTCCCGCCAGTCGGGCGTGATGGAAGCCGAGGCTCCCGACCCCGATTACTCCAACAGCGACTGGATTCAACGATCCGTCAAACCGAAACGCCGCGTTCGCTTGCCTCGATGAAGTCCATCAGGTGCTCGACTTCAGGCGTCACATCGTCGAGCTGGCGAAGTTCGGCAACGGCCTGGCTGATGTTCAACTCTGACTTGAACAGGATCCGATAGGCCCGCTTGAGCTCCAACCTGGCCGCCTTCGAGAAACCGCGCCGCTCGAGGCCCACCGTGTTGAGCCCGAAGAGCTCGAGCGGGTTGCCCGCCGCCCGCACGTAGGGCACGACGTCCTTTGGGACACGGGAGGCGCCGCCAATGAACGCGAAGGATCCGATCCTCACGAACTGGTGGAGCGCACAGAGACCGCCGACCGTCGCAGAGTCGTCGATCACGACATGGCCGCCCATCTGTACTGCATTCGCGATGATGACTCGGTTGCCGATCACGCAGTCGTGAGCGATGTGCGAGTACGCCATCAGCAGGCACCCGTTGCCGACCACGGTCTTGCCGGAGGCTCGGGTTCCGCGGTTCAACGTGGCGAACTCGCGAATCGTCGTTCCGTCGCCGACCACCAAAAGCGTATCCTCACCCTCGTACTTGAGGTCCTGTGGCTCCGTGCCCAGTACCGCACCCTTGGCGATGACGCACTCGCGGCCAACGCGCGTGTTTCTCTCGATAAAGGCGTGGGGGCCGACCGTCGTGTTGGCGCCGAGCGTCACGTTCGGGCCAATGATTGCGTAGGGCCCGACTTCCACACCGTCTTCCAGCTCCGCGCCGGGGTCCACTATCGCCGTCGGATGGATCCGCGGCGGCGCCGGGGTCTGATCCGTCATTCGTTCCATTGTCATCTGTCCACCACCTGTGCCGCCAACTCCGCCTCCGCCACCACTTTCCCGTCCACGCGGCCTACTCCCTTCATTCTGCAGACCGAACGTCGCATCTGCAGCATCTTGAGTTCGAACTGAATCTGGTCACCGGGGATGACCGGCCGCCGGAATTTCACCTTATCCAGCGACATGAAGTAGACGATCTTGTCTTCCGGATTCTCCACCGTGTCCATCAGCAGCAAGCCACCGACCTGGGCCATGGCTTCGATGATCAGTACGCCCGGCATTATGGGGAGGCCCGGGAAGTGCCCGATGAAGAACGGCTCGTTGATGGTTACGTTCTTGATTCCTACGACCCGCACACCCTTCTCGTATTCGATGACCCGGTCAACCAGTAAGAACGGGTAGCGGTGCGGCAGGATATTGAAGATCTGTGTGATATCGACGCGTCGCGCCGTTCGTTGCCGGCGCGACCGTTCCGCTATTTCGCGCGCCAGCGCGATGTTGCCGCGATGCCCGGGCCGCTCGGCCAGGATCTGACCCCGGATGCGCTCGCCGACCAACGACAGGTCGCCCAACAGATCGAGGATCTTATGGCGAACGAACTCGTCCTCGTAGCGAAGCTCGACGCCCTCGTACAATCCGTCCGCCGTCAATACAACGGTGTTCTCCACGCTGGCACCCAGCGCCAGGCCGGCGGCCCGTAGCTTCTCCGCGTCCTCGTAGAACCCGAAGGTGCGGGCGGAAGCGATCTCTTCGCTGAAGCGCTCCGGCGCCAATTCGTAGGTGATGTGTTGGCGCGCGATGAGAGGGTGATCGAACTCGATCGCCGCGGATAGCGCATAGCTGGTGCCTGGGAAGACGGCGTAGCGCGAATCTCCCTCCTCTACCGCGAAGGGCTCGGCCACCTCATAGACACGAGTATCGGCGTCCTGCTCCTTGATTCCCGCGCCTTTCAAAAGGCCCGCGAAGACGGCGGAACTGCCATCCGCGGCAGGCGGCTCTTCGCCATCGAGCTCGATGGTCAGGTTATCGATACCAAGACCGGCGACGGCGGCGAGCAGGTGCTCGACCGTGCGAATCCGCACACCTTTCTTCTCCAGCACGGTCCCGCGTTCGACCTCGACGACCGCTTCAACGTCAGCCGGTACCACGGGAGCTCCCTCGAGATCGGTCCTGCAGAATACCACCCCCTGGCCTACATCGGCCGGTGCCAGCACCATATTCACATCGGCACCGGAGTGGAGACCGCTACCGGAAAGCTTCACCGCCTTGGCAACTGTCTTCTGCTTCAAGTTGCTCTTCTCCGCACTTCAGGAGTCATCAGAATCGTCTTCACCTTCCAACTGCTTCTCGACCTTTCGAACGCGACGCATCAGCTCCGGCAGCTTCAAGAACGCCGCGCTGGCCCGCATGGCTTGCGTGTGCGGACGCGCCGGGGAACCGAACCACGTTTCGCCGGCGGGTATGTCATGGCTCACACCAGCCTGGGCCGCCACACGCGCCCCGTCACCGATAGTCAGGTGACCGATGATGCCGACCTGTCCGGCGAGGGCGACACCGTGGCCGATCTCGGTGCTGCCGGCGACGCCGACCTGGGCGACGATGATGCAGTGGCGGCCGACGCGGACGTTGTGTGCTATGTGCACCAGGTTGTCGATCTTTGTCCCGGCACCGATCCGCGTTTCACCGACCGAGCCGCGGTCGATGCAGCTGTTCGCTCCGATCTCGACGTCGTCCTCGATGACACAACGACCCACCTGCGGAATCTTTCGGTGACCGTCGCCGGCGAAGACATAGCCGAATCCGTCCACTCCCACTCGGGCGCCGCTGTGCAGAATGCACCGCTCGCCGACGACGGTGTCCTGGTAGAGCGTCACCTGACTCTTGAGCTCCGTGGCGGCGCCAATCTGACAGCGTTCGCCGACGAAGCAGTGGGCACCAACGCGGACGCCATCGCCTAACTTCACACCGGCCTCGACCACGGTATTGTGGCCGACGCAAACGTCGGCACCCAGCTCGACTCCAGGGCCTAACGTGGCCGTTGGTGCCACACCCGGCTCCGCTGCCGCCGGCGGATACAGCGATGTCAGTGTCTCGGCCAGAGCGAGGTGGGCGTCGTTCACCCAGAGGACGGTCACGCCCTCAGGAATCTCGTCCAACTCGCCCAGGTCGCGACTGACGATGACAGCTGCCGCTCGAGTGGCGGGAAGATATGGGAGGTACTTGCGTCTTGCAAGAAAACTCACGTCTTCTGGGCCAGCCGCCTCCAGCGACGAGGCGCCGGTCACCGTTCGGCTCGGGTCGCCCGCCAGCTCCGCGTCGAGGCGCTTGGCCAGCTCTCCGACTGTCAGGGTATTCGACATCCTGAGTCCTTTTGAACAAGATCCCCGATCGAGATCCGGACCTACGCAAAGGCGCCCACGGTGCTCTCGGTTACCGTGGGCGCGCTATCCTATGCCCACCCAATCCGAGTGGGCCAGGCGTCAGTTTGAGGGGCTCCCCCCGGGAGCCGCCTGGGCCTGCAATCGTTCGATCACTAGAGGCGTGATGTCCAGCGTCGTGTCGGCGTCGATCAGCGCACCGGCAGCCGCATCGAAGATCATCGAGTAGCCCTGTTCGATTCGGATATTCATCAGCACGTTGCGGATGTTCTCGAATACCGGCGCCACCAACTCTTGCTGGCGCGTTTGGGCTACCTGCTCTAGATCGGCTGTCCGCTGCTGATACTCCATCTGCTTGAGCTCGATCTCGCGCTGTCGCTCCGTTCGCCGCTCCGGCGACAGCATGATCTGCTGCTGGTCGTAGTTGGCGAGCATCTCCTGAAGCGAGTCCGACATCGCCTGGATCTCTGCCTCCCATCGAGCCATCTCGCGTTCGAACGTGGCCTGCGCTTCACCAGCGCCCGGGGCCTGCGAGATGATCACGGTGGAATTAATGTAGGCCAACTTCGGAATCTCCGTCTGAGGCTGGTTGATTCCGTTGTAGCCAAGCAACGCGAGGGCCGTGGCCGCCACGACCGCACTCATTCTGTAACGCACTTCGTTCTCCTTCCAACAGCGGGCAACTACGAGGTGATCTCTATCTCCCTAGTATATCTGCCCGAACCTGAAGTGAAGCCTCCAGCCCGGATCCGGGTTGCCAAAGACATCACGGCGATCGAATCCGTAAGCGTAGTCCAGCCCGATCGGTCCCATGGGCGTCACAATGCTGGCCCCGAATCCGGCGCCGCGCAACAGATTGTTCGGATTCAACCCAATGGCGTTGCTCCACACATTCCCCGCTTCATAGAACGCGTTGACGAACAAGTTGCCGCCAAGGTTCATACCGATGCTGGACGCAAAATGGAAATACGATGAGCCGACCCGGTCGAGCTGGCTGAAACCCGGCGCCCCCCTGGGCACGTGACCGAACGGCGTGATCGTCAACTCTTCGTAGCCGCGCAGCTTGGGCCCATACTGGACGCCGCCCATGAAGAAGCGCTCGAGGTAGAACGGGTTGTTGCCCTGGATCAATCCTCCCGATATGCCCAGGCCGAGCGACAACTCGATGCCCGTCTTGGTCGGGTCGGAGCGCAGGTTGGCGATCGGCGTGAACCAGGCGCTCTCGAAGCTGATCTTCCGGTAGTCGCCATCGCCGCCCAGCGGTCCGCCGACGAACTCGATCCCGGCGGCATTGCGGCTTCCGCGTGTCGGGAAGAGCGGGTGGTTGCGGGTGTCGCGGGCAACGGCGATCTCGAAACCACTGCGCGTTCCGACGTTAAGCAGTTGTCGTTCTTCGAAGTCGAGGTCCTCCTGGGATGAGTCGTCGTAAGAGTCACGCAGCAGCGTGTAGCGGAACGAGATACGCGTCCAGCGCGACCTGAGGAAGGGCATTCCGAAAACGATGCTGCCGCCAACCTGTCGGCGCCGGCCCAATCCGACGTAACTGAACTGGTCGCGCGAGCTGCGCAGCGTGAGACCCAACGAGTTACGGCTGCCGAGCAGCGCCGGGTCGCTGTAGCCGACCTCGATGTCGTTGCTGCGAGTGCCGAACACCCAGCGGAAGCGGCCCACCTTGGCCTGGCCGAAGAGATTCGGCTGCTCGTACCCGATGAACCCGGCCATTCCGGCGCTGGGCGAGAGCGAAGCGCCGAAGTTGATGTTGCCGGTCTGCTTCTCCTGAACCCGGAAGGTGATGTCGATGTCGCCGCTCTCGGTGGGCCTCACCCCGAGCGCCTCGTTGGGCGGCAACGGCTCGAAGAACCCCAGTCCCTGCACCGTTTGATAGCTGTTGACGATCCGCTCGTCACCGTAGACGTCACCGGGCAGCAAAACCAGCCGGTCGCGGATCACCCGCTCGTGGGTCGTGGAATTGCCGGCGATGTTCACCAGGTGCACGTAGGCCTGGTCGCCCTCCTCGATTCGCCAGATCAGGCGAACCCGCTCGTCGCCGTCCTCACCGATTGGCATGCGCTCGACCAGCGGCTGGATTTGGGCGTAGAGGAATCCGGCGTTACGGTAGAGCGAGTTGATCTGCTCGGTCGCTTCCTGCCAGGTGCGGGTATCGAAGACGGGGTCGCTCAAGTCCGGCGCACTGCCGACCAGAGGCAGCCGTGAAAGAAGCGACCGGCTCTGCGGGTTGAACCGCAGCTCGAGCATCTCGGTTGGGAAGTAGTTGTTCCCCTCGACCTGGAAATCGCCGATGCGATACAGGCGGCCCTCATCTACCTGTATGATGAGCTTGGTCTTGCCTGTCTGCGGATCGACCACCATCGAGTCGCCGAGCACCTGGAAGTCGAGATAGCCCTGGGACCCGTAGAACTCGACGAGTCCGATCTCGGTGTCCTGCCTGTACTCCTCCTCGCGGAATTCGCCGGACTGCCACCAGAAGAAGCCCTCCGGCTTCACGCTCATGGCACCTATGATGTCCCAGTCGGCGACGAACTCGTTGCCCTCGATCTCGATCGCTGCCACGACCAGTCGCCGACCTTCGTCGACCTCGAAAACGAGCTGGTACTCGCCGGGCCGTTCGGTAGCGACCAGCGTCGTATCGACCCGAGCCTGTACGTAGCCCTTGCTCGAGAGGTCGGACCGGATGTGAAATTCCGCCTGATGAACCGCATTGGGGTCAAGCGGCGCGTCCCGCTCCAGCCCGGCGGTGTCGCGTATTCCGCCGCTGCTCACGTGTTGTGAACCGCGGAACGCGAACCCGACGATGAAGGGGCGCTCGATGACCTCGATGATGAGGACGGTCGTGAGGTTCACTTCGGCGGCATAGACCCTTATGTCGTCGAACTGCCCGGTGGCGTAGAGCCGCTGTATGCCACGTTGAATGTCGGGGAGGTTGACATCGTCGCCCGGTCGGACGCCCATGTCGGAGAGGATGACGGGCGTGGCGACGCGCGTATTACCGGTGACGTGGATGGAATCAAAAACGACGATGGCGGGGGCAGCGGGCTGCTGACCCCACACCGTTGCGGCCCTCGTCAGGAAGAGTGCGATGAAGGCCGCGGAAAACCAGAACCGTCTAGTATGCCTCACGTCGTCGATGACGAGGAAGAAAGCACGCTGAAATCCAGGTGCTCACCATCGTCGGCGACGTCGACCTCGATGACATCGCCGGGCGCCAGCTCCGCCATGAGGATCTTCTCCGAGAGCGGATCCTCCAGGTAGCGCTGGATGGCACGCTTGAGCGGTCGCGCACCGTAGGTGACGTCGAACCCGTGATCGACAAGGAAATCCACCGCCGGGTCCGTTAGCTGGAGTTTCAGCGCCTCCTCCTCCAAACGGGCATGCACGTCGCGCATCACAACGTCGACGATCTGCCTGATATGTTCTCTGTTGAGCGGGTGGAACACGATAACGTCATCCAACCGGTTGAGAAACTCGGGGTTGAAGACCTTCTCGATTTCGTCCCTGACCCGCGCTGCCATGTCCTCATAGGTCGTCTGCGCATCGACGGTATGGAAACCGACGCCAGTACCTTTGGCGATGTCACGCGCCCCAACGTTTGAGGTCATGATGAGAATCGTGTTCTTGAAGTCGATGACTCGGCCGTAGTTGTCGGTAATACGCCCGTCATCGAGTATCTGCAACAGGATATTGAAAACGTCCGGGTGCGCCTTCTCGATCTCATCGAAGAGCACCACGCTATACGGCTTGTGCCTCACAGCCTTGGTCAGCGCGCCGCTGTCCTCGTAACCGACGTAGCCGGGGGGCGCCCCGATCAGCCGGCTTACCGAGAACTTCTCCATGTACTCTGACATGTCGACGCGGATCAGCGCGTTCTCGTCGGCGAACAGGAAACGCGCCAGCGCGCGGGCCAGCTCGGTCTTTCCGACCCCGGTGGGGCCGCTGAAGATGAACGAGCCGATAGGCCGCCTGGGGTCCTTGAGGCCGGCGCGGCTGCGCCGAATGGCGCGGCTGATTCCCGTGATCGCCTCGTCCTGGCCGACGACATAGCTGTGGAGTTGCTCCTCCATCCGCATGAGCTTTTCGGTCTCGCCCTCCTGCAAGCGTGTGACCGGGATCCCGGTCCATCGCGAGACGATGAATGCCACGTCGTCCTCGCTGATGGCGGGCCGGAAAGTCTGGCGCTCCTTCTCCCATTCCTCCCTGCGGCGGCGAATCTCCGATTGGAGGTCGCGCTCGTTATCGCGCAGCTCAGCGGCCTTTTCGAAGTCCTGTTCGCGGATCGCCTCGTCCTTGAGATCGGCGATCCCCTTGAGCTCTTTCTGCAGCTCCTCGACCTCGGGCGGTGGGACCTGGGTCGCGAGGTGAACGCGAGCGCAGGCCTCATCGATGACGTCTATGGCCTTGTCGGGTAGGTAGCGATCGGTGATATAGCGTTCCGACAATTTGGCGGCGTTGATCAACGTATCCCCGGGTAGCTCGACCTTGTGGTGGTCCTCGTAACGCTTCTTGAGGCCCTCGAGGATCTCGATCGTCTCGTCGACAGTAGGCGGTTCGACCATCACCGTCTGGAAGCGACGCTCCAACGCTCCGTCTTTCTCTATGTACTTTCGGTACTCGTTCAGCGTCGATGCGCCGATGCACTGCAGCTCACCGCGAGCCAGCGACGGTTTCAGCATGTTGGACGCGTCGATGGCGCCTTCCGCGGCACCCGCACCGACCAGCGTGTGGACCTCGTCGATGAAGAGAATGACGTCGCGGTTCTGCGCGATCTCATTCATCACGGCCTTCAGCCGTTCCTCGAACTGACCGCGGTACTTCGTTCCGGCGATCACCGCCGCCATGTCCAGGGCCAGTACCCGGTGGCCCTTCAGGCTATCCGCCACATCGCCGCGCGCGATCAACTGTGCGAGACCTTCGACGATGGCCGTCTTCCCAACGCCCGGTTCACCTATGAGGACCGGGTTGTTCTTCTTGCGCCGTGACAGGATTTCCATCACGCGCTCGATCTCTTGCTCGCGGCCGATGGTCGGATCCAAGTCGCCGCGGCGGGCTAGCTCCGTCAGGTCGCGGCAGAAATGATCGAGCGCCGGCGTTTTCGACTTCTTCTCTTTCGTGCTGCTTGCGGCGGGCGCCGAGCCCGGGCTGGGGACGTCGGTACCCAAAAGCTTGAGCGTTTGCTCACGCGCGCCCTCCAGCGTCACGCCCAGCGACTCCAGGACCTGGGCCGCCACGCCCTTCTCCTCGCGCAGCAAGCCGAGGAGCAGGTGTTCGGTCCCCACGTAGCTGTGACTCAGCTCGCGGGCCTCGGCCACGGCGAACTCGAGCACCTTCTTCGCCCGCGAGGTGTAGGGGAGCTCGCCCATGGTCGCTCCCGCCTTACCCTTGCGAACCTGCTCTTCCGTTCGCTCCTGTATTTGATCGAGATCCACGTTGAGGTTCAGCAACACCGCCGCCGCAACACCCTCGCCCTCGCGGATCAGCCCGAGCAGGATGTGCTCTGTGCCGACGTAGTCGTGCTGAAGGCGGATGGCCTCTTCTCTGGCCATCGCGAGAACTTTCCGAACCCGATCGGTGAAATTGTAGTTCATCAGACTCTCGTCGTGCCCGGGATCATGTCCACCCCACTTGGTTCAGCCGGTCTGGTCCGTTCCAGAAGACGCTGCTCCTGCAAGGGTTTCGCGCACGAAGGCGGCGCGCTGGATATCCAGTTCGCCGGAGGACAGGGTGCCATCGCTAGCGTCTTCCAGGTGAGCGTTCTGGGCGAATATCATTATCCTGTTTAGCACGTATACACTAGGCCCGGAGAGAAGTTTCAGCGAGAGGCCCAGCCGCACGCCCGACAACAGGTTCATCATCTCGTCGAAGGCGAGGGAGCGGGCATAGCGCAGTAGCCCAAAGGCCCTCCAGACCTTGTCCTCGATAACGTTTGGCGCATCGCGTAGCAGTACCGAGCGTGCCTGGCGCTCGTACTCGATCACCTGGCCGACGATCTTGTGCAGGTGATCGATGAGATCTTCCTCGCTCTTCCCCAGGGTCGTCTGGTTGGACACCTGGAACAGATTGCCGATGACCTCGGAGCCCTCGCCGTAAAGACCACGGAAGGTCAGGCCAACCTGGCGAATGCCTTCCAGGACCTTGTTGATCTCTTTTGTCAGCACGAGGCCGGGCAGGTGGATCAGCACCGAGGCCCTGAGTCCCGTACCACAGTTGGTCGGACAGGAAGTCAGGTGTCCGAACTCGTGATGGAAGGCATAAGGCAGCTCGCTGCCCAGCTCTTCATCGAGGGCGTCGACCATCCTCCAGGTGTCCTGTGGATTGAAGCCGCTGGTCAGACTCTGAAGCCTGAGATGGTCCTCCTCGTTGATCATCAATCCTACAGGCTCGCCGACGGAAGAGACCAGAGCGGATGACGAATGGGACTCGCCCTCCTCTTCGCCTACGAGCTCCCGGCTGACGAGGTGCCGCTCCAGCAGGATCTCACGCATCCGGTCGTCTAGGCCGTCGACCTCGACGATGATCCCATCCGCCAACCGCGGGCTGCGCTCGAGGACATCACGTACGGTCGCCAGGATGGCCGAGCGGTCGACAGACTTCGCACGCACCGAGAACGGATAGCCCTGAAGGTTCCTGGCGATGCGCACCCTAGTCGAAAGGACGATGTCGCTGTGCGGCCCACTGGCGTCGAGCCAGGTGAGGCCGAAATCGTTCATCGTGTTCAGGTCAAGCGGGATCATGCGTCGATCGTCGCCTCGATCTCTTTGATTTCGTCTCGCAACAGGGCAGCGCGCTCGAAGTCCTCGGACTCCACTGCCCGCTGCAGTTTGCGCTTCAACACCGTCAGCCTCTGAGTGCGATCCGCTGTCTCGGATGCCGGCGGTACGTAGACCTTGCCCAGGTGCTGCGTCGATCCGTGGATTCGCCGGAGGATCGCGCGCAACTGTGTCTCGTATATCGAATAGCAGTGGGGACACCCGAGCCGGCCCGTCCGACGGAAGTCGTCGGTCGTCGTGTGGCAATAGCTGCACGGTCCGGCAACGGTCGCCTCCTCTTCCGCCGTCGCACCCTGGCCCATCTGGGCGAGGAAGTCTGTGAGCGGCAGATTCTTCGGGACCGCGCCCGAGTCTAGCCCCTTCGCCGCCGCACAAGACGGACAGAGGTGCACCGTCGTCATCTCGTTATCGACGATCTGAGTCAGGTGGACTTCCGCCTCGTTCTTGGCGCAGTTATCGCACAGCATCAGGATACGGTCTCGTGCTCCGCCATCGTAATCGAAATCGGGCTCAACTGCCCATCGTGCAGCCACAGTACGCGATCAGCGCGTCGGGCGAACTCACGGTTGTGTGTCACGAGCACCACGGCAAACTCATGCTCGTCACGAAGCCGGAAGAACAACTCGTGCAAACCCTCCGCCGTCTGGTTGTCCAGGTTGCCAGAGGGCTCGTCGGCCAGCAGGAGTAGCGGCTCATTCGCCAGCGCCCGCGCCACAGCCACCCGTTGCCGCTCGCCGCCCGAAAGCTGAGGTGGCTTGTGGCCGCTGCGCTGCTCCAGGCCTACGGCTCGCAGCAGCGCTTGGGCCCGGTCCCCAGCCTCCGACCGGTCTATACCTGCAATCAATACGGGCAGCATGATATTCTCAAGCGCCGTCAGGACTTCACCGGCGGTTGGCCGGTCGAGACCGCCCAAAATGTGAAGCAGGGTACTCTTCCCCGCCCCCGAAGCGCCGGTCACCGCCACGATCTCGCCGACGCGTACCTCCAGATCGACACCTTTGAGTATCGGGAGTTCCGAGCCATCGCTGTCGAGGAATGAACGGAAGACGCCCTCCGCCACCAGCGGCGGCGCGGAGTCGTGGCTATTCATGGCGGATCGCCTCCACGGGCATGAGGCGCGCCGCTTGCCGCGACGGATAGATCGTGGCAACGAACGAGATCAGCAGGCTGCCCAGTATGATCATGGTCAGGTCGAGCGGGCTGACGATGATTGGGATGCGGCTGATGATGTAGACGTCGCCGGGCAACGATATGAGCCCGAAGTAATCGATGGCCCAGGCGAGGGTCAGGCCGCCGGCGACGCCGAGAGCAGTGCCAGCGAAGCCGATGATGATGCCCTGGAGCATGAATACCCTGAGCACGCGCTTCGCGGTCAAGCCCATGGATCGCAGGATGCCGATCTCGCGGGTCTTGTCGGCCACCACCATGACGAGCGTAGAAACGATGTTGAACGCGGCGACGAGCACGATGAGGAAGAGGACGAGTCCCATCCCCATCTTCTCCAGCTTGAGCGCGTTGAACAGCCCCTCGTTCATGCTCATCCAATCGCGCGAGGTGTGCGGATAACCCAGCTCGGCCTCGATACGATCGGCGACGATGTCAGCGCGCCAGGGGTCTTCGAGGTAGAGGGCCAACGCCGTCACGGCGTCGTCGAGGCCGACCAGTTCCTGGGCCGCGGCCATGGAGATGTAGCCCATCTGGTTGTCGTACTCGAACATGCCGCTCCTGAAAAGTCCGACGACCTCGAATCTCTCGAACTTCGGGATGAAGCCGGCCGGTGTGATTCGCCAGCCGGTAGCCGAGAACGACTCCGGGCAACCCCGAGTTGGCGGACTCGAACTCCCAGCTGCCAACGGTCAGCTGATCTTCCAGCAACGCCGTTGTCTCATCGGTAATGCCACGGAGTGCGAGTCCCTGCTGGTAGCCGGTACGCTTGAAGACGAGAGATTCCGTATAGACGAAGGGAACGCCCAGCACGACTTCCTCATCCGTTCGCGCGATCTCCAGCGAGCCTTCCCAGTCTTCGAACCTGAGCTCATCTCCGAATGTGAGCACCATGACGTGCGGGTTGGTGCCCAGGATCCGGTCTCGCACTTCCGTCTGCAGGCCCGACATCACACCGATGACCACGATGAGCGCCATCACGCCGACGCAGATCCCGCCGATCGCGATGATCGTGATCAGGTTGAGAAAGCGTGACGAGCTTCGCGCCGACAGGTAGCGCAAGGCGACATACAGCTCGAATGGCATCTCTTACTCCGACTCCGGTCGCAGGGTTGGGAACAGGATCACCTCACGAATCGATGCCCGGTCCGTGAGTAGCATCACGAAACGGTCGATCCCCAGACCCATGCCGCCTGTAGGTGGCATCCCGTACTCCAACGCATTGATGTAATCGTCATCGACCTGGTGCGCCTCTTCCCAGCCCTCCTCGTCGCGCATCCTGACCTGCGCCCCGAATCGCTCTCGCTGCTCGACCGGGTCATTCAGTTCACTGAACGCGTTTGCCAACTCGCGCCCGGCGACGAAGACCTCGAAGCGCTCGGTCAGCTCCTGGTTGCCGTCTCGCTTGTGCTTGGCCAGCGGACTGAGCTCCACCGGGTAGTCGTGCACGATGACCGGCCCGGACAGTTTTTCCTCGACAAGGACTTTGAACAGACCGTCGAGCAACGCCCCGCGGCCCTTCTCGTCCGCGTCCTCGACGCCGGCGTCGCGCGCTGCAGCGCGCAGGCCGTCACTGCTCAGAGAAGACGCGTCGAGGCCGCCGTATTCCTCGAGGGCACCGAACCAGGTGATGCGTTGCCAGGGCGGCTTGAAGTCGAGCTCGGCCCCCTGGTAAGTCAGCTTTGAGGAGCCTGCCACACCCTCGACGACGTGATGCATCAAGGCCTCGGTCAACTCCATCATGCCGTGGTAGTCGGCGTAGGCCTGGTAGACCTCGAGCATGGTGAACTCGGGGTTGTGCGTGCGATCGATGCCTTCGTTGCGGAACACCTTGCCGATCTCGTATACCCGTTCCAATCCGCCGACGATGAGCCGCTTCAAATACGGCTCGTCGGCGATTCTCAGGTAGAGATTCGTATCCAGCGCCCGATGATAGGTGACGAACGGGTTCGCCGTCGCGCCGCCGTAGATCGGTTGCAGGATCGGAGTCTCGACGGCCAGGAATCCACGCTCGTCCAGGAACCGACGGATCTCTTGCAGCACGCGGGCACGGGCGACGAATAGCTCGCGAACGTCGGGGTGAACCGCCAGGTCGGCGTAGCGTTGCCGGTAACGACTCTCCACGTCGGCAAAGCCACCGTGAACGACCAGCTCGCCCGACTCGTCCACTTCCTCCTTGCCGTAGGGCAGCGGCCTGACGGTCTTGGTCAAGAGAACCAGCCGATCGGCGCGAACGGTGATCTCGCCCGTGCGGGTCCGGAACACCTCACCCTCGACTCCGACCCAGTCGCCGAGGTCGAGAAGCGTCACCAACTCGTAGCCATCGCCGAGGGCATCTTTGCGAAAGTAGATCTGGATCTTTCCGCTGCGGTCCTCAACGTGCGCGAACGTCGTCTTGCCGTGGGGTCGCAGGGATCGCACGCGTCCCGCGATTCGGACCTGGCGGGGTTCTTCGCCACCGTCGACGAATTCGCTGGCCGCACCCTCGGCCGTCGCTGTCGGCTCGTAGCTGTACGCGAAAGCCTCGATGCCCAGCTCGCTCAGCCGGGTCAGCTTCTCGCGCCGCGCCCGGATGACGTGACCCGCGTCGCCCGTTTCCGTCATGCCGTCTGAGCCCCGTGTCGCTTGAGGTAACCGATGATGAACTCGTCCAGGTCGCCCTGCATCACGCGCTGGACATCACTCTGCTCGATATTCGTGCGGTGGTCCTTGACCATCGTGTACGGCTGAAACACATAGGAACGGATCTGGTTGCCCCAGGCGATATCCGTCTTGGCCTGGTCGATCTTCTCCCGCTGCTTGCGCCGCTCCTCCATCTCGCGCTCGTACAGCGCAGCACGCAGCATTTTCATCGCCGTGGTCTTGTTGCGATGCTGACTGCGCTCCTGCTGGCATGACACCACGACTCCCGTCGGGGTGTGCGTGATGCGCACCGCCGAGTCGGTCTTGTTGACGTGCTGGCCGCCGGCGCCGGAGGCACGGTACGTATCGATGCGCAGGTCCTCGGGCTTCACCTCGACCTCCACGGTGTCGTCGACGACCGGGTAGACGAAGACCGAAGCGAAGGAAGTATGGCGACGGGCTTGCTGATCGAAGGGTGAGATGCGCACCAATCGGTGCACCCCCTTCTCGGCCTGCAGGTACCCGTAGGCGTGAGCGCCTCTTACCTCGAGGGTCACGGACTTGATGCCGGCGTCGTCGGCAGGCACCAGGTTGAGGACAGCCGCCTCGAAGCCGTGTGACTCGGCCCAGCGCGTGTACATGCGCATGAGCATCTCCGCCCAGTCCTGCGAATCGGTGCCGCCGGCGCCCGGGTGGATCGTGAGTAGAGCATCGCGCACGGCGTCGGTGCCCCGCAGCATGTTGCGGAACTCCAGCGCCTCCACTTCGACCCCCAGCTGCTCGACCTCGGAACGGAACTCGTCTTCCATTCCGCCGTCGTCTTCCGACTCGATCAACTCGCCGAGTTCGGTGAGCTCGGCGGCCTTCTGGGCGGCAGCCTCCCAGGGTTCGACCCAGCCCTTGAGATCGGTGATCTCGCGCATCACGGCGCGGGCACCCTCAGCATCGTCCCAGAAGCCGGGCGAGCCCGACTGTTTTTCGAGTTCGGAGATTCGAGCCTGCTTGGCGGCTAGGTCAAAGATACCCCCTGAGCTCCGCAATGCGCTCTTGCAGGGTCTTGAGCACGCCGAGCTCGGTCGCCACAGCCATCCTCGTTCCTCGCTTTTAGAATCTACTGTTACTGAAGTTTCTAACTAATTATATCACAAACGATAGGGCCGTCCAACCGGACGGCCCGTACGTCGTTTCGGCTGCGGGGAAGATACCTGCGCCCCCCGGCCCCGGTCAACCGCAATATCTCAGAAGACCTTCTTCCCTTTGGCCAATATCTCGTTGAGAGCGTCGCGGAAGTAGGGCGTGCTCTTGGCCACGTCCAGGCCCACCTGATCCACGTACTCCTGCCACGACTTCTTCAACTCTTCCTGGAAGAGTTCCTTGAGGCGACCTTCGCGCAATCCCGATTCCTGGCGCTCCGGATGGTAGGCGGCGACGTCGGAGATCAATGCTCGGGCCAGCCGACGCGCTCGACCTTCGGGATCGGGCTGACCGAAAGCGCGCGGGGTCGCCGCGGCACCCGCGGCCGGAGCGGCCGGCTGGGCTGCGGGCGGCGCTGCCGGTTCGGGGGCCGGCGCCGGTGGGGGTGGCGCAACCGCCGGGGCAGCGCCCACGGCCGGCTCAGCTGCAACCGCAGCAGCGGCCGGTGCGGCGACCGCGGCGACGGCCTGCCGTTCATCGGCAATGACCTCGAAGACGCCTCCGCACACGGAACAGCGGGCGCGCACACCTTCAGCCGGGACCTTACGCGGGTCCACACGAAAGACTGTCTTACACTGCGGGCAGGAGACATTCATGATGCTTCCTTCTCGGCTTCACTGGCGACACGGTGCATGCTGTTGGCACGGGTGTCGCGTTGTCCGTGTCGTCTGTCAACGACGTAGATGGAGCCCTGCTTGGTCTTGGCGTAGGCCTTCATTTCGGTAGCCAGCTCGCCGACCTGCGCCGTGTGAGTGAAACTACGCTGCTGGTTCGTAACGATCCCGATCGACAGGGTCATCAGGGGTATGCGGTGAAGTTGACCTCGACGATCCTTGCCCCAGAAGAAACCGGCCTTGCGATCCTCCTCCGAGTACTGGAACGGGATCAGCGTATCGAAGATCGAGATGATCTCGCGACAGCACGTCTCAAAGATATCCATCGAGACGTTGAAGATGAAGTCGTCGCCGCCAATGTGGCCGATGAACCCTGCCGGGGCGACGGCCTTGACCACGTCCCGCAGAATCTTGGAGACCAGCAGGATGACGCGGTCGCCGTGCTGATAGCCGTAGCGATCGTTGAATTCCTTGAAGTGGTCGATATCTGCGTAGCAAACGGCAAAATCTTCACCATCGGCCAGCCGCGACGAGATGTCCCGTTCGATCATCGCCGTGCCCGGCAGCCGTGTCGTGGGGTGGACGCCGACGTCACGCTCCGCCCGCCGTACGACCGTGTGGAGCCGCAGGACCTTTTCCCGCCCGTCCATGCTGGACTTGAGGAAGTCGTCGGCCCCGGCAGCCAGCACCTGGTTCATGACCTCGATGCCGCTTCCCTCGGACCAGCCGACTACGGGGACGATGGCGCTGAAGGGGTCGGCCCTGAGAACCTGGATGATCTCACAGATCTCGCCGATCTCGCCGTCGCCGTCCAGCACCACGAGGGATGGATGGCTCCGGTTGACCAGGGCAAGGACCTCCCTGGCCCCGCCCGCCTGCACCAGCTTGTAGCCTTGCTTGTCGACATGCCCAAGCAGGACCTCGGGTGGGCCGGAGTCAGCGGAGGAATAAAAAACGATGACTGGCGGTAGCGGCATTAGCGCTCGGTGAACGGGTTACTCCCAGACACGTCCCGTGAAACTATACGGGGTCAATTTTGCCGTCAATTTGAGGCTGCAAGAAGCAAGCCGGCCCCCGGCCCGGTCGGGGGCCCTCCCAGGACCTCTTACGCCCGTCAAACGGCCACTCCCAAGTCGAGCTTCCGAGCCTCGCGGTCCACCGAAATCACCTGCACCCGGACCCGGTCGCCCAGCCGGAAACGCCGTTTGCGGGACTCGCCGACCAGCGCGTACTCGTCCTCGAGGAAGTGGTAGTAATCATCCTCCAATTGGCTCACGTGGACAAGCCCCTCAGCCAACACACCGTCGAGCAGGACAAAAAGACCGAACGAGGTTACCCCGCTGACCGTGCCCTCGAACTCGTCACCCAGGTGCCTCTCCATGTATTCCAGCCTCTTCAGCTCCACCGAGTCACGCTCCGCCTCGGTCGCCTGCCGCTCGCGCTGCGACGCCTGCCGGGCCACGTCATCCAGGTGTTCACTGAGCGTTTCATTCGCACGCCGCCCCTCGATCAGCGCCGATCGAACGATCCGGTGGATAGCAAGATCGGGGTAACGCCGGATGGGCGAGGTGAAGTGGGTGTAGGCGCGCGACCCGAGTCCAAAGTGATCCTCCCGCTCGGCGCTGTAACGCGCCTGCTTCATGCTGCGCAGCACGAGGGTCGAGACGATCCCCTCGATCGGTCGGCCTTCAACCTGGGCCAGCAGTTTCTGCAGAGCCTTCGATGACTGGCCCGCGTTCTTGGCAAGCTTGAGCCCGAGACCGGCGACGAACTCCCGCAGCCGCTCCAATCGGTCGGGATCCGGAGTCTCGTGGACTCTATAGATGAACGGCAGTTTCTTGCGGCGAGCCCAGCGCGCCACCGTCTCGTTGGCGAGGATCATGAACTCCTCTACCAGCCGGTGGGTCGCCAGCCTCAGCAACTGCTGGATCTGTGTCGGCTCACCCGCCGAGTTGACGATGATGCGCGCCTCCGGGAGATCGAAGTCCAGGCCGCCCCGCTGCTGCCGCTCGGCTCGAAGGTGCCGCGAGAGGTCGCGCAATGTCCGCAGGGCTTCTCCGACTTCCCGGTCCGCGGACCGCTCACCGTCGATGATCCCCTGCGCCTCTTCATAGCTCAGTGCATGTCGGCTGCAAATGAGCCCGGCGCATACGTTCGACGAGAGCACCGTACCCTTCCCATCCATCTCGAGCAACAGCGACAGAGTGAGACGGTCCGTACCGGGTTTCAGCGAGCACAGGTCAGCCGACAACGGCTCCGGCAACATGGGAATGACGCGGTCCACCAGGTAGACGCTGGTGCCTCGGCTGAGAGCCTCCAGGTCGAGCGCCGAGCGTTCTTGCACGTAGTGCGACACGTCAGCGATGTGAACGCCGATTCTCCATCGCTCGCCAGCGAGCTTTTCGACTGACAGCGCGTCGTCGTGGTCCCTGGCGTCGGCAGGGTCGATGGTAAAGCTGAGCAGGCCGCGGAAGTCCGTTCGACCGTCCAGGTCGGCATCGCCGGGCCGCTGTTTCGCGAGGCCCTGCGCTTCCTCCAGCACATCGGCCGGGAAGGCTGTGGGAAGCTCGTGATCGTGGACGATGGCGAGCACATCGACGCCCGGCTCACCCGGCCGCCCCAAGACTTCGATGATCTCGCCAACCGGGTCGCTGTGGTCGCTCCCCCAGTCCGTCACCCGGGCCACGGCGACGTCGCCTTCCCGAGCACCGGCCTCCGAACCACGCGGTATGAAGACGTCGCGTCGCATCTTCAACTCGCCGGGTGCTATGAAGCCGACGCGCCCCGATCGGTGGAAGGTTCCGACGATCTGCGAGCGGGCGCGCTCGATGACCTTGACCACCGAGCCCTCGGGATTGCGACCGCGCCGACGCTTCTCGATGCGCGCCACGACGCGATCCCCTTCGTATGCGCTGCCCAGCTCGTTGGCTGGAACGAAGACATCGTCTTTCCCGTCGTCGGGAATGACGAACCCTTGCCCTGCCCGCGTCATCTGCAGGCGGCCGACCACCAGGTTGATTCGCTGCGGGAGCGCGTAGCGCTTCTTGCGCACACGGTAGACTTCGCCCGCCTCCTCCATCTCGCGAAGCTTGCGCTTGAACTTCACGTAGTCACGAGTCTCGACCCCCAGAGCACGGGCGATCTCTTTGGGCCGTAAGGGCCTATCCGCTTTGTCGCGAAGCAGGTCCAGAATTGATCGCTTGTCGATCATGC
>JBDHHX010000060.1:0-13049 GCA_039589155.1 Gemmatimonadota bacterium
GCTGTCGTCGCCGTCGTACCCATCCTCCTCCTCTTCCTCTTCACCCAGCGTTACTTCGTCCGCGGCATCCAGCTCGCCGGATTGAAAGGCTAGCGCGTTCGCTGTACTATTGGCGCATCAAACCACCCGGAATCCACTCGACCATAGCTGAATGGCAACTCCGCTGACCATCGTTCAAGTCATGGGCCGGCTCGGGATCGGCGGCGTGGAAAGCCACGTCACCCGCCTGTCCGAGGGGCTGGTCCGCCGCGGTCACCGCGTGATGCTCCTGGTCCAGGATCCCGGGACATACGGCGAGGCCGTTAAGGCCGCCGGCATCAGGCTGGCGACGGCGCCGTTCAACCGCGACGGGCTGCTGCGTGCGATCGAGCTCACCCGACCCAGCGGCGCCGATATCGTACACGCCCACAACTACCGCCCCGCCCGCTTCGGTCGCCCGCTCGCCGAGGCTCTCGAGGCCCGGTACCTGATGACCGTGCACGGGCCGCGAGCCGGCTGGAAACGTGCCATGTTCAGCGATTGGAGCGACACGGTGCTGACGGTCAGCCAGGCCGACCGCGACAACATCGTCGGACCCTTTGGACTACCCGCTCGCCGTGTAGAGGTTGGCTTCCTCGGCGTCGACACAGAGATCTACCGCCCGGGCATTGGCACGTCGGCGCTGCGCGCCGAATGGGAAGTCCCCGAAGCCAGTCCGCTCATCATCAACGTCAGCCGCTTCACGCATCGCAAGGCGCGGCCGGCGATCAGGCTGCTGGAAGCGCTGCCTATCGTGCGGCAGCAGATCCCCAGGGCCATGGTCGTCTTCGTCGGCGAAGGTGAAGAGCTGGATCGAATTTCGGAGAGCGTGAAGCGCGTCAACGGCCAGCTCGGCGAACGCGCCGCCGTCGTCGCCGGACCGCGAGACGATATCCCGGCTGTCATGAACGCCGCCGACATCGTCGTCGCCACCGCGACCGCGGCGATCGAGTCGCTGGCGGCGGCGGCGCCCACCGTCGCCTTCGGTCGCACTGGCTACTTCGGCGTCGTGACCCGCGACAACCTGGAACATGCTCGCGCCGTCTGTTTCGCCGACCACGGCCGCCTACGCGATATCAGCGCTGATCGTTTCGCCGCCGACCTCGTAGACTTGCTTGCAGAGAACGCGGCAGCGCGGCGGACGGCCAAAGAGGTGCGCAGCGCCGTCGAGGAGAAGTACAGCGTCGAACGCATGGTCGATCACGTCGAGGGCGTGTATCGTCGCATCATCAAGGCTGAGTGATGCACGTCGCTGCCGTCAACTCGACCCGCGCCTGGGGCGGCGCCGAGGTCTGGTTCCAATCGTTTTGCAGCGGGATGGCCGACCGCGGCCACGCCGTCACCCTCATCTGTCATCCTGATAGCGAGCTGCGCCGGCGTCTCTCAGCCGACTCGCGCCTGCGCATCGCGCCGCTGGCGATTCGCGCCGAGCTCAACTACTTCCGCTCCCTGCAACTCGCACACGTTCTGCGTGGTGCACGGCCCGATCTGCTCATCGCTCATCGCCCGAAAGACATAAAGCTCGCCGCTCTGGCGACCTGGTTCGCAGGCGGCGTCCCTATCGTTCACGTCAAGCAATACGGCGAGCCGCTTAAGAGCCGTTTCGACTACAGGTTCTTTTGGAAGCGTTATGTGCGGGCGATGGTAGCCGTCTCGAACGAAACGCTCGCGAGACTCCGACACGACGCACCGTGGCTCGGTGAGATGACCGTCGAGGTAATACACAACGCCGTCGATGTGGAGCGCTACCGGCCGGCGCCCGAGCTGCGCCAGACGGCCCGCGCCGAGCTCGGCATCCCGGACGAGGGCCTGGTCATCAGCTTCCACGGACGCCTGGCGCCGCCGAAGCGCGTCGACCTCACGGTCCGCGCCATCGCCAGGGCAGCCAAAGAGGTTCCGGTCCATGGGCTCATCATCGGCGATGGGCCGGAGGGCTCGGCCCTGCGCAAGCTGGCCGACGAACTGGATGCCCCCATCACCTTCGCCGGTTTTCGCGACGATGTCCCCGATCTGCT
The DNA here is from genome assembly GCA_039589155.1 of Gemmatimonadota bacterium. GTDB lineage: Bacteria > Gemmatimonadota > Gemmatimonadetes > Palauibacterales > KS3-K002 > Kutchimonas. Next base: position 2,034 of record JBDHHX010000060.1, read on the forward strand.
CGCCGCATCCGATGTGGAGATCACCATGTCGGAGATCGAGGGCGCCCCACTCGCGGTGCTCGAGGCGATGGCCTGCGGGCTGCCCGTCATCGCCAGCGATACGACCAGCCATCCGGAAGTGGTGGAGGGCGGCATCAGCGGCCTGTTGGTCGAGCCCGGGGTGCCCGACGGCGCAGCCAAAGCGATCGTTACACTCGCCGGCGATGAGAAGACGCGGATAGCCTTCGGCGAGGCGGCGCGCTCGCGCGCCGTGGAGCGCTTCAGCCTGGAGCGAATGATCGACCGATATGACTCACTCCTCGGCAGGCTGGTAGGCGGTGCGTAGTCTTGCTCCCGTATCGCGACGGAGGATCGCCCTCGGCATCCTGATGTTCGCCCTGCTGACCGCGGGCGGCTACGCCGCGGTACGCTGGAGCGCCGGCGCGGAGAGTCAGTCGATCGCCTCCGCGCTGGCCGGGGCGAGCGTCGGCCTCCTGCTGGGAGCGCTAGCCCTCGTGTGCGTGGAGCTCGGTCTCGGGGGCGCTCGCTTCTGGATCCTGGCTCGCGAGCTGAAGCCCGGCTTTCGCTGGCGCGACGGCTTGCATGCCAACCTCTACCTGATGTTCGCCGCCGGAGTCACGCCGATGCAGCTGGGCGCCGGGCCGGCCCAGTACCTGCTTCTGCGCCGCAAGGGGCTCCACGCCCATGATGTGCTCGCCGTGCTCAGCGTCAACTGGCTCAGCAGCCTCATCGCACTGGTGACCCTGGCCGCTCTCGGGCTCTGGTATCTGGTGCTGGAGGGGAACCTGGCCCTGGGCGGCTTGCTGCAAGGGCTCATCGCGATGCTGGGCATCACGGCGCTCGCCGCGCTGGCCATAACGATCTTTCCGCGCCAGATCACCCGGGTGCTGGTGGGCATCCGCTATTTCCGGCGCAGCCGCTTCGGCCACCGGCTGCTGAGGGCTGGGGCCCGCTACCGCGGCGCGCTACTCGAATTCCGAAACACCTCGCGCGGCCGCTGGGCGTGGCGGCTCAACATTATCGTCAGCGTTGCCGCGATGTTGACGCGTTGCCTGGTCGGCGTCGCGGTGCTGACGGCGCTGGGCGTCAGCGCCGACGCGTTATCGGTCATCGCCCGCCAGGCGCTCCAGTTCGCCGTGATGACGGTGGCGCCTAGCCCCGGCGGCAGCGGCGTGGCCGAGGTCACGACCATTGGGTTGATGACCGGGCTCGTTCCTGCGACGCTGATTCTGTCGTACACGGTTCTGTGGCGATTCTTCACCGCGTACGTAGCCATTACAGCCGGCGCGGTCAGGGTGACCGTGGATTTGTTCCGATCGGCAGCTCACACCGTTGACGAACCTGCTCCGGACGCCGCCGCATAGAGCACGCAGCTCGAGCTGTCCCTGGTGACGATTAGCCCTGAGGTTCAGACACCCGGACGGGCGTTCGCGAGTCGGCCGTTGTGCCGTTGCCCAGCTGGCCGCGGAGATTGTCGCCCCAGCAGTAGAGCGAGCCTTCGGCCGTGACGCCACACGTGTATTCGGCGCCGGCGCTCACGCCGACGAACGTGTGGCCGCCTTCCACGAGAACCGGAACGACGCTGGAAGATGCGGCGTTGGTGTTGCCCAGCTGGCCCTGCGTGTTCGAGCCCCAGCAGTAGACGTCGCCCGACGCCAGCGCGCAGGTGTGCTCGAGGCCCAACGTGATGGCAGAAACGTTCACGTTCAATTGTTGGACGGGAACGGCGTAAACGCTGCATGGATTGCCCCCGCAGCCTCCCGCCGGCGCCGTCGTTCCCAGCTGCCCGCGCGAGTTCGAGCCCCAGCACCAGGCCCGGCTGTTCACCACGGCGCAGCTGTGCTGGAAGCCGGCGACCGGGCGCGACCAGAGAGGGTTGGTCGATGCGTCGCGGACCTGGACGGAACTCGCGGCATCGTTGGTGGTGCCATCACCCAGTTGCCCGGCCCTGTTGTCTCCCATGCACAGCGTTCCCACCAGACTACTATAGGTACAGACGTGGGCGCCGCCGGCGCTGGGCGTCCAGCCCTGGTTGCCCGAGCCGATCGAGCCCCAGCAGCTCACTTCGCCCGGGTAGTCCGACAATATGCCGGCGCAGCTGTGGCTGCCGCCCACGGCGATGGATTCTACCTGAGGAGAACTGCCACACGTCGTGCAGGTCACATCGATTTCCACCGGTATCGGCTGCGCGCACTCGTGCGGCGTCTGGTCGGGCGTGCACGGACCCTGGCCGTCGCCCAGCTGGTCGTTGTGAAAACCGCCCCAGCAGAACACGCCGCCACCCAGCCGGCCGCAGGTATGGGCCTGCTCCCAGAGGTTGTCGTAGTAGGGGAGTCCGCCGGCCTGGATCTCGTCGAGCTTGAGGAATGTGGCGACGCGCTCCGGATGCGACCGATGATCGTAGTGCCCCGCACCCAACTCGCCGTCGGTGTTCCGGCCCCAGCAGTACGCGGTCCCATCGTTCGTCAGCGCGCAGGTGTGCTGGTACCCGGCGTCGACCGACTTCCATCTCTGTTGAACGCTGATCCAGCCACGGTACTCCGCCGTCTGGAATCCCGGTCCGCCCGCCGTGGCGATCACTTCAGCCCCACCGCGAGAGACGCCCGTCACCTGGGCTCGATACTCATCCAGTGCGGTCACGGTCAACGCCACCTCGTTGCTCGACCGCCAGACGAGCTCTACGTCGGTCAACGGTGCGCCTGACGCATCGCGAATCTCGACCTCGACCGTGACGACGTTCGTCAGGTTGATCGACTCCGGCCACGGCGTCGACGCCACGACCTCCATCCCCGAGACAATCATCGGGATGCGAAAGCCCATCGGTCCCAGCCGCGCGCCGTCCACCGCGACCACGATCTCAGCCGTCCCGCTGGCGTGCCCCGTGACCGTCGCGCGCAGCGGGTCCGCCTCCAACGGCTGCACCTTGAGCGTCGCCGGGTCGCTGGAAGTCCACTCCACGTCCAGGTCGGCAGCTGACTCTTCCTCGAGATGACCGACCGCGACCTCCACCGTATCGACGGCGGTGACGGTGACGAAGTCGGGCCAACCCTCGCGAACCACGGTCAGCGGCACACGCAATTCGGTCGGCTCGAAATCCGGCCGATCGATCCGCGCGATGACCTCTGCCGAGCCCGCGCTGTGCGACGTGACCACAGTCGTCAGGCCCGAGTCGAGAGAGTCGCGCGAAGTGCCGGCTTCCGCCGACGCCAGGCTCGACAGCTCGAGCACCGCCGAGTCGCTCGTCTGCCAATCGACATCGATGCCAGTGATCGCACGGCCCTGCGGATCGACGATCTCCACCGTCAGATCGGCAATCTCCGCCAGGTCCAGCGTGTCGGGCCACGCCGTCGCCTGCCGGATCTCCACCGTGACCAGCGCCTCGGTGGAGTACTCCTCGCACGCGGCGACGTAAACGGCGAGCGCCGCAGCGAACAACAGGCCGTATAGCGACCTCACGCGCATCACAGAGTCCGTCACCCCTCAGAAGCCGAAGCGCAGCCCGGCGCCGAACACGACGTCGGGAAGACTCGGCGCATCTTCCGGCGTGTTGAATACCCAGTAGCCACCCAACAGCTCGAGCATGACGTGCGGCACGACCAGGAAATCCAGATTCAGGCCGAGGCCACCGCCCAATCCGTCATCCTCAACCATGCTCCAGTTCGGCACGTAGCGAAGCCCGTCACCGTCATCGACGTAGTAGCCGCCCGTATCGAACCGCGCCTCCATGCGGCCGAACCCGGCTTCGAGGAACGGTCGTGCCGTGAAGCGGCCGGCCCGCAGACTGGCGTCGAGGCCGGCGACGACGGCCGAGAGCGTGAGGTTCTCGGGCGTCAGCCGCAGGGCGCCGGCATGCCAGCCCAATGTCGGCGTAATCATCTGCGAGTATGTCCCGCGACCGGACGGAAACCGGCCATCGGAAGTGCCGGACCCCGCCGACAGGGCCAACACATCGATAGAGCGTCGATAGCCGCCGCGCGGGACCGCCGGCTGACTCAGATCGACGGGATAATCCCAGCCGGCGACCGTTTCGACCAGCGTGTTGACGGGGATCGCATCCGCCCGCGCGATCTGTCCTTCCCGGGCGGTGATCATGCCGACGATTTCCCACCACTCGTTGAACAGGCCGCCGCCCGAGTAGCCGGTGGTGATGGAAACGCTCTCGAAGCTGAGCGAGAAGCGCCCCTTCGCGAACACCCGGTCCGGCGTCGCCGGCGGCACCCAGCATTCGCCGTTCGGGCAACCCATCGGTGTGACCCTGTCGCCGGTCTTGAGCGCGCCCACGTCGCCGAGCCGGTCGAACTCCGGCCCGCCTTCTTCGAACGCGCCGACCCACTCGCGCGGCACGCTGATCACGGCGAGGTCCAGCTGCGTGTGTGCCCTATCCCGCTCGGCGGCGACCAGCTCGCGCGGTCGGTCCAGAAACGCCACCCGCACTTCTTCGGCTTCCTGGCCGCGATAGCGTAGAACGTGATCGGCGGTCACGATGTAGATGCGCTCGTCCGTCGCACCGAAGATGATACCGGCACCCAGCTGCTCCGCCGAACTCTCATCGAAGTAGCCGATGACGTGGACCACGAGCTGCTTCGCGGCATCCGGCACGTGCTCGGCGCTCCCCGCGGATACAGCGCGGTCGGCGGCCAGCACAGGCGCTCCCATCGCCCCGCCCTCCTCCGCTGCAGACGCGGCGGCATCTACCACGATCGTGCCGCTCACACCGGTGTAGGTCCGGCCCGGATGTGAGAAGACGCAATCAACGACCGCATCGTCCTGGAAGATCACCAGGTCGCGCCCGCAGTCCTCGCAGTCGTTTTCGTAGAAGTAGTAGGTGTGATCGCCGAACGATCGCACTTGCAGCGGCGCTCCGAGGATCGCCTGCACCTGGGCTTCCGACATGCCGGGGCTGATCGACTTCGCTTCTTGCGCGGCAGCGCTCTCGATCAGCGACCCTGCCAGCGCCGCCCACATCACCACGATGGCGATTCGCATCACGCCCACCTTCGCCACCAGCGGAACACGGCGTACAGCGCGGTCAAGTACAAGAGCGCCAACGGCACGCTGATCAGCGAGTATCGCGCCAGCCACACTTCGCCGCGTCGAGGCATGATGAAGCGACTGAGGTCGGCCGTGCCCGTGCGCAGTCCGCTGACGACGCCATCGAACTCCAGCTCGATCCGGCCGCCGGACAACGCCAGGTTCAGCTCGCCGTCGGAACCGGCGATCCACAGCTCGTCCCCTTCTTCCAGCGGCAGCGACCGGCGCAGGTGCAGGAAGCTGAGGACTCCGGAAAGCACCGTCGAGACCATGCGATCCTGCGGCGTCGTGCCCTGCCGGTAGCGGTCCACGCGGTACAGCTCCAGGTTCCGGGCACGCAGACCGAACAACGGAGCGCTGGCTGAATCGGAGTGCAGGGCGAGGTCGAGCACGATCCAGTCCGTCGCCGGCCTGAGGCGGAATCGGCCGGGCTCGAAGTCGTGCGTCGTCACCATCACCGCCGGCACCACGACCGCGACGTGTCCTTCCACCGACACGCCCGGCTCGACTCCGGTCTGCGTCAGCGACAGCCGGTATTCGCCGGCTCCCTCCGCAACTTCCAGCCCCACCGCACTATTGTCAGGGAGGACGACCTCATCCAGGTAGATCGCCGCTTCTGCATCAGTGGCTCCGGTCATCAGCTGGAGCATCGATGCCTCGAGAACACCGACCGGGTCACCGACTTCATCGAGCCACTCGATTGGCGTCTCGATCTGCTGCAGGCCGGAAGCACCCAGCTCGGAGAGACGCAGCGGTTCCGGGATGATCGGCGCCTCACGCGCCAGCTCGAAGCCGACCCCGGTGAGAGATGCCTCCAGCGAAATGTCCGTGGATGCCGCGCGCGTTATCGCCAGGGCGGCGATGATCGGTATAGGAAGTAGCGTGGCGACCGCCACAGTCCAGCGCTTCCAGAGCGGCGGCTTCGGCAGCCGGCTGACAGGAGGACTATCCTCGCGCTTCTGTCGCTGTCGAGCGAACCGCTCCCACAGTCCGATGACCGCCGCGACGCCGCCGACGATCGTTGCCAGCTGGAGAATCCACGAAGGAACCATTAGCGCGGTCTCCGTGGCTCAGCCGCCGCAGCCGGGCGGCGCGGTCCGCGGATGATACACCCAGGCTTCCACGGTGCTCGATCCACCGCCGCGTCGCTCGGCGGCGACCTTCACGTAGTAGAAGCCGGGCTCGGAAAGATCGGGTAGCGGGATCGCGATCGGTGACTCGGCCGGATAGTATCTCCAATCCAGCGGGCGCGCGTCCCAAACGGCTTCGCCCGGCCGTCCGTCGGTCTCGAGCGGCGCCAGTGTGACGAACACCTCGTCCAGCCGTGGCCCGGTCCAGAGCGTCAGCGTGTAGGAGCCACATACCGGGTGCTCATCCGCCGGGCGCACGCGCAACGGCACCAACACGTTTCGCTCGCGGTCGCCGATGCGCCATGTGAACCAACCCAACACGCCGACATCTTCGCGATCGATGTCGCGCGCCACGAGGATATCGGCCGGCCAGGTGAACGACTCGCTGCCCACGGGACGCACGGCATCCATCCGATAGTGCAGTCCCGGACTGATGCCCTCCGCCCGCAACCTGACTTCGGGGTCGCCCGGCGCCGGCCAATCGATCAGCAACGAGTCGCTCGGGCCAAGATCTTCGTAGTCGAAGTACTGGGTGAGCGATACGACGAACAGCGGGGTGCCGCCCACCGGCTGGGCGAAGACGCCTTCGCAGCGTTCGTCACGTAGCCGGTAGCCGTGCGGACCGCGGGCCAATTCCTCCAGGTCGCGGTCGCACAGGCCGGGCGTCGCCTGTGCGGTAAGCCCAGACGGCGCCATTGCCAGGCTCAGAACCAGGACAGGTAAGACGGTAAGGTAGGGCTTCGATCCTCTACGGCGTTGCATACCAGCCCCTGCTGTTGCGACGTTTACGAGCTCTTGGGGCTATCGCCGTAGCTTTGTACAATGCCACCGGGCAGCGACGCCGCGCAAGCGCCGCCCTTCTTCAGCTTACAAGCCGGCGCCGCATTTCCGCGATCGTCGCCGGGCCAACCCGGCAGCAACCGCCAACGCCGCCCGCGCCTGACCGGACCCACTGGGCGGCCGCGTCCGCCCAGTCGACCGAACTCGGTCCGGCCGACCAGGTCTTGGTCCCCGCATCGTACGCTTCACCCGAGTTCGGGTAGACCAGAATCGGCTTGGCCGTTCCCCGTAAAGCCTCTGCGATCAAGTCGGGCGCGTGCTCCGGCGCGATGCAGTTGACGCCCACCGCCGCGACACCCGGCTCGGCGTCACAGGCTCGAGCCACATCGACCAGCCGACTGCCATCGCACAGGTGAGAACCGTCGCGACAGCTGAAGCTCAGCCACGCCCAGCGTGCCGGCGTCTCGCGGAGCAGCCGCAACAGCACATCGGCCTCAGGGCGCGACGGGATCGTCTCGCAGGCCAGCAGATCGACATCGCTCTCGGCCAAAAGATGCCAGCGGCTGCGGTGGAACTCGTACAGTTCCTCCTCGTCGATGTCGTAGTCACCGGTGTACTCCGAACCATCAGCCAGGTAGGCGCCGTAGGGCCCGATGCTCGCCTGGACCAGCGGCCGCAGGCGACCCTCTCGATTGGAAGGCTCGGCCCAGAACTCGTCACGCGCCTCGACCGCCAGCCGCACCGACTGGCGAAGCACATCGATAGCTTCAGCATCGCTCAAGCCGCGTCTTCTCAGTCCGGTAAGACTCGCCTGGTAGGTCGCCGTCGCGATGCAGTCGGCGCCGGCGGCGAGGAAATCCAGGTTCACTTGCTTGATGTCATCCGGCGCTTCGAGCAGAACCACAGCCGACCACAGCTCGTCGTTCAAGTCGTGCCCGCGCGACTCGAGCGTTGTGGCGAGTCCTCCGTCCAGTATGAGAACGCCCTGGCGTTCGAAGAACGGCGAGAGAGGATTCTCGGATGCGGCTCGATGCGTCATGCTTTCACGTAGCTGGAGACCGCCAACTCGATCTTCTCACGCACCATTTCCACGGTCACCCGCTGCATTCCCTCGGGTCGGTAGTCCATCGTGATGGGATAATCCTCGCCGGGGTGTCCTGCATAGCCATCCACGACCAGGTCTTCGCAAAACCGATAGGGGCCCGACCGTTTCGGGTTGGTATAGCCGTAGAGACCCACCACCGGCGTCTCCAGCGCCCGTGAAACGTGCAGCGGTCCAGTGTCGGGACTCACGACCAGGACACTACCGTCGATCAGGTAGACCAGCTTTCGTAGATCGTCGCCCAACATGTTGATCGGCTTTGCCCGGGTCTGCGCCAGGACCGCTTCCGCCGCCGCCCGCTCGCCGGCCGACGGCCCACCGATGATGACCGGTTGAAAACCGAAGTCGCTTTCTATGATCTCCAACAAACGGGCGTAACGCTCCGCCGGCCAGTCCTTGCGCGGCTTGCTGGTCCCCAGCACTACGGAACAGACCGGCTTATCGATCTCTGCTAAGAAGCGTCGCTGCGCTTCCCGCTCTTCCTCGGTGATGACGATGCCCCATTCCGGCGGGTCGTGCGGGACGCCCATGTGGTCGAGAAACTCGAAGTACTGGTCCTGAACGTGCTGGTTCTCGTGCGGTGGAATCTTCTCTGTCGTGAACAGCCAGTTGAGGTCCCGGGCGCGCCTGCGATCGAAGCCGAGCTTGGCTGGCGCGCGCGCAAACCAGGTAAGCAGCCCGGCCTTGAAGTAGACCTGGAGATCGATCACCAGGTCGAACGCGCGCCTGCGGATCTCGCTCCGCGCCACGGCGAACTGGTCGAATACACCCATCCCGCGGCGGCGCTTGAAGAAGACGAAATCGTCGATCGCCGGATGGTTATGGACGAGTTGGTGCGGGACCGGTTGGATCACCCAGGTCAGCTTCATCCCGGGGCTGGCCTTGCGCAGCGCGTTGGCCACGGGCAGCACGTGGACCGCGTCGCCGATGGCGCTCAGCATGACGATCGCCACCCGTGGGTTGTGTTCTCTCAGTATGTCGGATGACGGCATCTACGTCCCTAGCAAGCGTTGCTTGGCCTTGAGGAACTCGTCCTCGTTCAACACACCCTGGTCGCGCAACGACGCCAATTTCTCCAGCTCGTCAGTCAACGAGCCACTCGACGCTCCGCTCGAGGCCGCTGGCTTCGATGATCGGCCAGCCGCCAGCTCGATCCGGTTGCGCAGGTTCCCCATCTGACCACGCAGGTGGTTGCCCTGGATCGGACCCAGCCCGAAGACCGTGCCGTTGAGATCGACGCGCGTCGACGAGGGGCCGCCGGAGATCACGATCTCCACCTCGGCCGGCCAGGTGAACGACATCCCGGACGACGCCACCTCTTTGCAGCGGATCCGCCCCTGACCTTGATCCAGAATCCGCCAGCCGATCTCTGCCACCGCCTCGCGGCACGCCGTCTCCAGCTCCGCTGCCGAGGCTGGCAGCTCGAAGCTGTCGTTGTGCTTCGTGTTGAGCATAGAAATACCTCCGCCGGTTGGGGCCGATGAGCAGTTTCCGCTACCGTGCACGAGGTTGCGGAGAAGGCCGTCGGTTCGAACGGCCGCGCACCACGCAAATTGGCTCGGCGGGTGAAGACGTGGCAACCCTCGACCTTGCCACAGCCGAATTCCGATGTAGCATCCGAGTTATGCAAAAGGTAAAAGGATCAGTACTCAGATCGCGGTTGGCATTCGTCGAGGAGAACTTCGGCGAAGCCAGCCTCGCCAAGGTGATGGAGAGCCTCAGCACCGATGACCAGCAGGCCTTGGGTAACATGCTCCCATCCAGCTGGCTGGACTTCGAGGTCGGCAAGCGACTCGACGACGCCATCGTCACGGTGGTGGGTGGCGGCAAGCCGCAGTTTTTCGAGCGGCTGGGCGTCGCCTCCGCCGAGAAGAACCTGACCACCGTCCACAGCGCCTTCCTCACGCCAGGTAACCCGCACGCCTTCCTGGCCAAGGCTCGCCAGATCTACCGGCTCTACTACCAGACGGGCCGGCGCGAGTACGAACAGACCGGTGAGAAGGCGGGCGTCCTCACTACCCACGAGGCGGAGACTTTCTCGAACCCCGACTGTCTCACGGTGATCGGCTGGTACAAGCGGGCGCTCGAGTATTGCGGTGCGGCGAACCCGAAGGTGGTGGAGGAGGAGTGTCGGGCAAAGGGTGGCGCGGTGTGTCGTTACGTGGTCTCCTGGGAATAGCTGAGCCGGGCCACGTAACCGCCGTGCCCGTCGCGGAAGACGATCTCGCAGACCCAGCCGTTGGCACGAGCGGCCTCGCATAGCGTCTCCGAATCGGCGTACAGCTCGCGGAACGGCGGCCCCTTCTCGCCGCGGTACTCCAGCTCGATCCACGCCTCGCCGGGGTAGCCGCTGTCATCCACGGGTACGGCGATCGCCGCGTCGCCGGCTTCGCCCACCAGCCGGCCGGGGCCCGAGTCCAGAAGAATCTGGCCGCCGGGCTCCAACAGCCTCGACGCGTCGCTCAGGAATCGATCCAGCCCTTCCAACGTCCCCAGTATCCCGATCCCGTTCATCATCATCAGGACGGTGTCGAATCGTTCGTCCTCGATCTCATCGATACGCGCGAGCCGAACGTCACGAACGCCGCGCTCGCGCATGATGTCGATCGCGTCGGGAAGAACGTCGATGGCGCAGACGTCCTGACCTCGGTTCTGAAGGTAGAGGGCGTGTACCCCGGTTCCAGCACCTACATCGAGCACGCGGCCGCGGCAGAGCGCCAGCGCCGCCCGCTCGAACGGGAAAAACTCGGCCGCGCCGCGGAAGAAGACGCTGACCGGAAGCTCGTCGTGCTCGCCCAGGCTGCTGTGCACGATCAGACGCGCGTCTTCGTCGCCGTCGAAATAGTCGCGGATGGCACGCCCGTGGGGCTCTCGCGGGTCGGTGTAGACCATCCCGGATCGCGGCTGTATTGCGGGCGGTCAGCGCACGATCGTGCGCACGGGGTACGACAGGCAGCTGACGCCGCTGTCGAT
>JBDHHX010000061.1:0-13041 GCA_039589155.1 Gemmatimonadota bacterium
GGTGGCGACGCTGAACGTTCCCGATGTAGGAACGGCAAGCAGCTACAGCGTAGCGATCATCCAGGCGGCAGGGGCTGATTATGGGTTACGGTTGGGAGGCGGGTACTCTGCGCGCCTGCAGTAAGAGGAACTTCGTACTGCATCGAGAAGCGAGAAGCGAGAAACGAGAAGCGAGAAAGCGCACAATCACTTTCTCGCTTCTCGTTTTCGATTTCGCTTCTCGATACAGTGCGTCAGCTCCTCGAACTGACTACCATGCTCCTGCCCCGAACTCCAGAACATAGGTCAATCGATCAATATCGAAGAACCCGTAGTTCTTGATGCCGGCTCGGAAGCCCCAGAAATCGGTGAACACCGCAAGGAACTTGAGCGCCGACGTCGTGACGTTGACTCGGAACTTGAGGCCGGTCTCGAGGATGAAGAACGCTTCCGTCGATTTGACCCCGTCCACGACCTCAGCGTCCCACTCAACGCCGGCGGCGAAGTAGCTGTCGATCCAGCGCGACGCCGAGTTGGCATACATCACCGTCCAGCCGAAGTCCTGCAGGTCCTGGTCCTTCAGGTACATGCGCCAGACGAGGAAGCCGCCGCTCACCGCGACCTCCATGTTCTTGACGATGAAGAGCGGGAACACCCAGGCGAAGCCCAGGTCGCCGTCGGCGTAGAGCGATATCGCCAGCGACTTCACGGCGTTGCCGTCCGTGACCCAGTCAGTGAATTGCTTGAATTCCTCGGCTTCGTTGAAGTCGGGCCAGTCCTCTACCTCTTTCGACTCCATGAAGTGGTGAAGGCCCGGGTCGTCCTCCGAGAGCGAAGCGGACGGGAACGGCCGCAGCTCGTAAACCGCGTTCCCACCTTCGGCGTATGACGTACGCCGGCTGAACTGCGGCCACAACGGGCTGTCTTCCGGCAGCGGCGGCAGTACTCGGTGCTCCGGGTGACGCACCTTGGTCATCCAGGCCGCGTAGCCACCGGAGAGGAGCGCGCCGCCGCGGATGTTGTCGCGGATGCCCCAGGCATCGTTGACGTAGCGGTCGACGTCGTAGCCCGGTGTGAAGTAGCCGTCGCCGTTCTTGTCGGTGGCGAACGCATGCTTCCCTTCCTCCACCATCATCGTGAACGGGAACTTCGACTCGGTGTCTACGTGTGAGACATTCCAGAACCACTTGATGCCGTGCGCCTTGCCGGTCACCCGGGTCACCACGAGGATGTAGTTTCGCTCGGCGCAGCGGTCACCGTGGGTTTCGCCAATGAGCCGACCGTCGCTCCATATGCTGACGATCTTGAATTCCGCCGCCTCGACGTCGTGCTGGTGGCGGCCAAGGCCTTCCTCGCTGCTGTAGTAGGCGAAGTAGGACAACCTGAACGCGCCCACCGAATCAAAGTTGATCACCATATCGCCTTTGTCCGGTACGTTCTTGTCCAGGGCCTCCTCGGCCAGACCGACGACCTCGTCGAATTGGTAGTAGAGCACCGGCGCGTCAGGCGTCTCCTCGAACGGCAGCGCCTCCGGGAGCCGGATCTCCTCGCCCTCCAAGCCAAGCAACAGTGGCTCGTCCGGCGAAAACCAGAGGATGGGCGCCGCCAGTGCCGCCAGCTTGCTCATCGTCATGGTGTTGTTGGAGCTCCAGTAGATCGCGCCGGGAACGTCGCTGAACTCGCATGCCGCACCGGTCTGCAGCGCCGGGGCCGCGGTCAGGTTCGTCGAGCTCTGCGCCTGCAGATCGTGCGGCAGTCCCGTCACGAGCACCGCGGCGACAAGGCACAATGGGGTCAGCCTCTGGGTCCAGAGCATATACCCTCCCGTATTTGACTGTCTTTTCTGGCCGAGACGATGTAACCGCCGGCCCGGGAGTGCGCAATAGCGGGGCCTAGCGGCCCGCCCTCGGCCTGCTATACTCCAGCGTCCTCAGACAACAGACGGGCACGCGAACACGCGGCCGCCCCTGAAAGGAGAGAAACCTGTGTTTCGTTCTGGCTACAACTTGCTGAATCTCGCCCTGGCGCTCAGCCTGACCGCCCTGATCGCCGGCTGCTCACAGGGCGGCGAGGGCGCCGCGGAAGAGGGCGCGGTCGCCGAGAGCGAGGCGGCGGAGGCCCCCGGAGGCGTCACCGGTATCTGGGACCTGACCTTCGACTCGTCGATGGGAGCTATCAACTGGAAGCTCCATCTCCAGGAAGAGGGCGCGGAGCTGACCGGGTTCGTGCAGCTGGCGTCCGGCGACATCCAGATCGAGAACGGCAGCGTCGAGGATGGCGCCGTCTCGTTCCAGGTCGAGTCCGGCATGGGCGGTCACGGTTTCGCGCTCACCTTCAACGGAACGGCGACTGGGAACGAAATGACCGGCACGATCAGCGGCGGCGCGAACGACGGCGCCGAGTGGACGGCGACGCGAGCGAATTAGCCCGAGAGACAAAGACAAAGAGAAAAGAGAAGAGACGCGCCAACCCTTCTCTCTTCTCTTTGTCTTTGTCTTTGTCTTTGTCTACATAGTGCGCCAGCTCCACTAAAACGTCACCACAGTCCAGTCCCCCTTGAGCATCTCGGTCAAAGGAACCCCCATGTACTTCACCTCGACCCCCAGCTCCTCGAGCTTCTCCGAAACCCCGTAGCTGTCCGCGCACGCCTTGCAGGCGACGAACTCGACGCCCGCCTCCTGCATCTTCTTCACCTCCGCCTGCAACTCTTCGTCCACCGAGAGCAGATGAGATGACGGACCCCACACGACCAGCCGGATCTCGTCGAACCACCCCTGCTCCTTCGCGTGGAAGGTGTACATGAAGACCATGCGCAGCGCGATGTCGCGATCGCCGCTCGTCCACACCACTCCCAGCCGCGACGGATCGACTCCAGCCTCGTCCGCCCGCGCCGGCCGCTGAACGACCGTACCCGCAAAGAACGCCGCAACGCAAAGCAGTCCACCTACGACCAACGGTATCCGCTTCATACGAGCACCCTTCCTTCTTCTCTTTGAATCGCACGCCAAAAAAAAAGAACGGGCGCCAGTAAGACCGGCGCCCGTTTGCTGTCCCCTAGTGGCTTTGTAGCTGCTCAATCGAGCTCCTTCGGAAGATCGACGCCTGCCTCCTGAGCGCGCTTCGCCAACTTGGCCAGGTCCACGCCGGTGGCGTTCTTAACCTGCTCGAGCATCACGACCGCGCTTCGCGTGAGATTGCGGACGTGGGTGGGGAGACCTTCGCCATCGCCGCCGTCCAGAATGGTCAGTCTCTCGACGTTCAGGTTGTCGGCGATCACTCGCGTGGCCTGGTCGAGCAGCTCGGGCAGCATGCGAATCATGAACAACTCTTGCGTCTCGCCGTCCTCCCACTGGGCCTTCATCAACTCAATGGCCTCAGCGGTAGCTTTGCCGTCCTCTAGAATCTTGGCAGCATCACCCTGGGCTGCTAACACCATGGCCTGACGTTTCGCCTTGGCCGGAACAACGGTGTTCGCCTCCTCGCGCTTGGCGTTGCGCTCAACGCGCTTCCCCTCCAAAGCGACTTGCTCCTCTACACGCGCGATGTCGCCGGCGACGCCGGCTTTCTGCTCGGCGCGGTTGGACTCCGCTTTGCGTTCCGCTCGCTCAACGGCGAGCGCGTTCTCGCGCTTGACGATCTCGAGGTCGGCGTCGATCTCGGCCTCGCGGCCAGCGCGCCCCTGCTGAGCCGAAACCTGGCGGGCCTCGGCGTCTGCCCGCGCCTCGGCGATACGAGCGTCGCGCAGCACCTCGGCGTTGCGCTGGCGGCCAATCGCTTCCAGGTAGCCCTGCTCGTCGGAGATGTTCTGGATCTGGAAGTAGTCGAGAACGATGCCAAGGCGACCCAGATCGGCGCGGGCCCGTTCGACGACCTCTCCCGCCAGCTTGAGCCGCTGGGCGTTCGCCTCCTCGGGGCTCACGACCGCCACCACGCCGCGCAGCGCGCCTTCAAGCACCTGCTGGGCGGTGCGGTCCACCGCGTCGACGCCCTTGCCCAGGAAGCGCTCCACGGCGTTCTCCAGCCCCTCTTCCTCGCGGCCCGCCAGCTTGACGTTGGCACGCCCTTCGATGTTCACCGGAATCATCCCGCTGCAGAGGACCTTGGTCGGGTGAACGTCGATCGTACGCGTGGTAAGCGGAAGTCGCGTCACCGATTCGAGCAGCGGGCGTTTGAAGCCGCGGCCGCCGCGGATGATCCGGTAACCCACGACTGTTCCGTCCTTCAGACGGCGCTTCCGCCCGGCCAGTATCACGACCTCGTTCGGCTGACAGATGACGATATTCGACTTGATGAAGATGATCAGGACGAATATCGCGAGGACCCCCAGTCCGAGTCCGATTCCGATGAGCTGAGCTTGCTCCATGGCTCCTGTCCTCTCGGCGGTTAAAGCGTACCGCTACACGTTGAAATACAATGTGAACTCGCCCGGGTGCGGACGCAGCCGAACAAAGTCGATCTCGTTTTCGCGCTTGAACTCGATATAGTTCTCGATCAGGTCGGGTGTGAAGACCTGGTCGCGCACCAAGAACTCGTTGTCCGCTTCCAGTGCATCGATCGACTCTTCGAGCGACCCAGGCGTTCGCGCAATCGACGCACCGCGCTCCGTCTCGGCCAGTTCGTAGATGTCTTCGTCGACTGGATCCGGTGGCACGATTTCGTTACGTATCCCGTCTATACCCGCCAGCAGAATGGATGCGAAGGCCAAGTAAGGATTGGCCGACGGATCAGGTGTCCGGAACTCGATCCGCTTGGCCTTTGCAGAAGTCGCCATCATCGGCACCCGGATGCAGGCGCTACGATTGCGCTGCGAGTACGCAAGATTCATCGGTGCCTCGTAGCCCGGGACGAGTCGTCTATACGAGTTCGTGGTCGGCGCGCAGAAAGCGCACAGCGCAGGTGCATGCCTGATCAGGCCGCCGATGAAATGCACTGCTGTTTCGCTCAGGTCGGCATAGCCGCCGGCGGCGTAGAAGAGGTTCTCCCCATTCTTGCTCAGGCTGAGATTCACATGCATGCCCGAGCCGTTCTCCTGCAAGAGCGGCTTCGGCATGAAGGTGACCGTCTTCCCGTAGCGGTCCACCACGTTCTTCACGACGTACTTGTACTTGATCGCGGCATCGGCCTGTAGCAACAGCGGTCCAAAGCGGAAACCGATCTCACACTGCCCAGCGGCGCCAACCTCGTGGTGGTGAAGTTCCGGCTCCAGTCCGGTGAGTTCCAGCACCTCCGAAATCTTGGAGCGCAGGTTGTTGTACTGGTCGACCGGCGGTGCCGCGAAGTAGGCTTGTTTGCGCGCGGCCTGGTGCCCCAGGCTGGGCCCGCCTTCACCGCCCGTGCTCCAGACCGCCGCGGCGCTGTTCAGAAAGTAGTAGCCGTGCTGGGTAGCCTGGTCATAGCGGACGTCGTCGAAGACGAAGAATTCGAGTTCCGGACCGAAGTACGCAACATCGGCGATGCCCAAGGAACGCAACAGTTTCTCCGCTCGTCGAGCTACGCCGCGCGGGTCCCGGGAGTAGGGGCGGTAGCCATCGGGATCGATGACGTCGCAGAAGACGGAGAGCGCCGGCACGTCGAAGACGGGATCGCGAAACACCGAGTTCGGATCCGGCATCAGGATCATGTCGCTCTCGTTGATCTTCTGGAAGCCTCGCACCGACGAGCCGTCGAATCCGATTCCCTGCCGGAACGTGTCCTCATCTACGAGATCCGTAGGGATCGTCAAATGTTGCAGCGTGCCGAAAAGGTCTACGAACTTGAGATCGATGAACTTGATCTCCTGGTCTATTACCTGCTTGAGCACGTCGCGGGCGCTGACCTGGTCTCTCACAGCCATCGTCGCCCCTCGCTACAAGGCCCGCGTTCCACGCTCGCCGGTCCAGATCTTGACGACGTCGTGGAGCTCGGTGACAAAGATCTTCCCGAAACCGCCGCTCTCCATCGCGCCGCGGCTGATCGCGTCGATCGTGGCTTCGAGCATCGCATCCTGGACGTTCACCTCGACACGCATGCGGCGGAACAGCTCCACCTCGCGTTCCACACCCCGGTACATCCGCTGCTCCGTCTTCGGGGCCGTCCCGAGGACGGAGATTGCGGTCAGGTGCCGGATCTCGGCGTCGTAAAGCGCCTGTTTCACCGCCGGAAGCTGTTCCGGCCGAAGGTACACAACGACTTGCTTCATCTTGTCTATGCTCCTCGGTCACTCCGTCGTGAAGATCACGAAGCCACTATACGATTCCATCCCGTGTTCGTCTTGATCGAGGCCGCGCAGCTCGGTCTCCTTCGATACCCGCAGACCGATCACGGCATCGATCATCTTGAACACGACCCACATCGCGGCGGCGGTGAAGGCGAGACAGGCGATCACGCCGAGCGACTGGATCCCCAACTGGCCGAAGCCGCCTCCGTAGAAGAGCCCATTGGTTGGTGCGCCGAGCATCTCGCGGCCGAACAGGCCGACCGCCAGCGTGCCCCAGATGCCACACAGACCGTGGACGGGAAAGGCGCCGACCACGTCGTCGATCTGGAGCTTGTTCATCCAGTCGATCCCGTAGACGACCAACACGCCCGCCACGAGACCGATGTAGATCGCCGCGCCGGAACTCACCACAGCGCACGGCGCCGTGATTCCGACCAGTCCGGCCAGGGCGCCGTTCAAGGCAATCGTCAGATCCGGTTTTCCGTATTTCACCCAGGCGGTGACCATCGCGGCGATCGCGCCCACCGCCGGAGCCAGCGTCGTGTTCATCGCGATGCGGCCCACGACCCCGGGGTCACCCATGCCCAACGTCGAGCCGGCGTTGAAGCCGTACCACCCGAACCAGAGGATGAAGACGCCGATCATCACGAGCGGCAGGTTGTGGCCACTGATCACCCTGGGGGAGCCGTCTTCCTTGAAGCGACCGATCCGCGGCCCCAGCATCCAGGCACCGACCAGCGCCGCGATGCCGCCCACGGCGTGGACGACGGTCGAGCCGGCGAAGTCGTGGAAATCGAGCCCAGCCAGCCAGCCGCCGCCCCAGACCCAGTGGCCGACCACCGGGTAGATGAACGCGGTGAGCAGGAACGAGTAGGTCAGATAAGCGACGAACTTCATCCGCTCCGCCATGGCGCCCGACACGATCGTCGCCGCCGTTCCGGCGAAGACCGCCTGGAAGAGCCAGAAAACCTCGGTGGGAAGACTGCCCACCGCCGAGTCGACGCCGAACATGAACCAGCCGTCGGAGCCCACCAGTAGCCCCTCTGTGCCGTACATGATCGCGTAGCCGAACATGTAGAACCCGAGGGCGGCGAAGCAGAAATCCATCAGGTTCTTCATCAGAACGTTGGCGGCGTTCTTCGACCGGATGAGCCCCGCCTCCACCATGCCGAACCCGGCTTGCATGAAAAAGACGAGAATCGCGGCGAGCAGTATCCAGAGCGTGTCCAACGCGTTGAAGCCGGAGTCCGCGGTTTGGGCGGCTCCGACGGCGACCGCGCTGGGAGTAGCCAGCACCGCGAACGCTTGATCGAACAGGGTTGAGCCCATTGGCAACTCCAATCAGCGTGATGACATCAGACGCTCGCCGCGTCTAGAAGCCCGCCAACGCCTCCGATTCCGTGTCGAAAACGCTGAAGATCGTACTGAACCCCGAAATCTCGAAGACCTCACGAACCGTGTCGTTCAGGTTGCAGATCCGCAGGCTGCCGCCCTCGGCGCCCAAACGCTTTGCCGTTGCGAGCAACACCCGCAGCCCAGCGCTGCTTATGTAGTCGAGAGCCTTGAAGTCGACGAGCAGCTTCTTAGCGCCTTCGCCGATCAACTGGTCGAAGCGATCTTGTGCCTCGGGCGCCGTATTAGTGTCGAGGTTCCCCTCGAAACGCAAGACGTTAACAGAACCCACTTCCTCTACGCCTATGTTCATTTCACTCTCCCGCTTGGCCAGTTCACACCTAATCGATACCGGGGGCCTTCAGATGCTTGGCTAGAATCACCACGTTCTCGTTCGTCCGCCGGCTGTAGCTGACCTCGTCCATTACGTTCTGGACCAGGTGAATGCCCAGCCCACCAACCTCACGCTCCTCGATCGAAAGACTCGTGTCGGGAGGGCTGCCCTGGAATGGATTGAAAGGGATCCCATCGTCGGTGATCGTGACCGCGAGGCGATCCGACAACAACTCAATGCGAATGTCTATTTCGTGCTCCTCGTCATCCTCATATGCATATGAGATGACATTGTTGAGCAGTTCATCGAAGACAAGGTTCATCTGCCGACGCGTCGAGGCTTCCACCTCATGCTCCTCCGCGAAGACGTTGAACGACTCATTGACACGCGCGATCTCGCCCAGCTCGTTCTTGATGGTGAGATCCAGGACATGCCGCTTCGCACCCTCCGGGACACCGAAGTACTCCACCGCCAACACCGTGACATCGTCGGCCTGCACGGCCTCGGCCTGGAAACGCCACACATCGTCCACGGTCGCTTTGACGACATCTTCAGCGGACGAGTACTCTCGTGACCGGTAGAGCTCGACCAGTTGCTGCTCCTCGTAGAGGCCCTGAGACGGATCCATCGCTTCCGTCACGCCATCGGTGTAGACGAGCAACATGTCCATCGGCGTCAGGTCGATCCTGTCCTCCTGGTAGACCATGCCCTCCATGGCGCCGATCACCGGACCATGGCGTTTGTCGAGCCTCACCAGCGCCCCGTCCTCCCGCTTCAGGTAAGGCGGGTTGTGCCCGGCATTGGTATAGGCGAGCTGACCCGTTGTCACATCGAGGATGCCCAGAAATATCGTCACGAACATGCACGATTCGTTGTGGCGGCCTACCTCGTCGTTGACGTGGGTCATGATGCTGGCGGGCGAGAAGTCGTTGGATGCCCGCGACTTGATCAGCGTCTTGGTGACGGCCATGAACAACGCCGCCGGCACCCCTTTGCCCGACACATCGCCGACGCAGAAGCAAAACCTGTCCTCGTCGATGAGGAAGAAGTCGTAGAAGTCGCCGCCCACCTCGCGGGCCGGATGCAACGCAGCGAACACCGAGAACTCGTGACGGTGTGGAAACGCTGGAAAGACCAGGGGCAGCATGCTCATCTGGATGTCGCGGCCGATGTTCAGCTCGCTCTCCATCCGCTCCTTGGCCGAGGTCGTTCGTTTGAGGTTCTCGAACGACTCCTGCAGCTCTCGGTTCTTGACCTGGAGTTCCTCCATCAACTCATCCACACCCTTACGCTCGACGATGGCACGCAGGCGCGTGAGCTCCGCGTCGCCGGGCAACGCCTGGAGGGGGAGTTCAATCACCGCACGTAGCCGGTGCCGGCCGTTCTGAAGACCCGGCGCCTCGACCCGGTCGAAGAACCCTGCAAGCAGGTCCGCGCCCGGCACCGGCTCGAGCGCCTCGAACGTCAAGCCCAGTCGGGTAGCGCCTAGGTCTTCCCAGAGCTCGAGCGAGATCGTCGGCTCCTCTGTCTCGCGCTGCAGCAAGCGGCACACCTGCGAGGCGGCCGTGGCGAGCCTCGTGGCAGTCACGCTGTCGCCGGTCAGAGCCACGACGACTTGCCGCACCTTCCCACGTGCCTCGTTCACACCGAGCGCGTGGCTGACGGAAATACTGCCCAGCTGACTCAACGCGGGTACCTCACCACCAGGCAGGTCGCATCGTCGTACGAACGTCCGAAGCGTGTGACCAACGTCTTGGCGATAGCCGATGCGGGTTGATAGTAAAGCTGTGGATAGTCGTCCACCTCAAAGCTCGTTCGTAGTCCGTCGGTATAGAGAACGAGAACATCCTCATTCGCGAGCCGCATGCTCTGCTCGCGAGGAGTGCGGAGCGTCTCTCCCACGTTGCCGTCGGCCGAGTAGAGGCGAGCCTCCTGCTTGCCCAGCCGCCGGATCACCGTGTTGCCCACCCCCGCGTAGCGGACCTCGCCCGAGTCGATCTCCAGGGTCGCCAGCCCGACCGCGGCGCCCCGTTTGCCCTTTAGCGCTTCGTGCAACCGCACCAAGGTTTCGGGAACGTCTGAACTCCACGATTGGGCCAAGAACTCTCTCGCCTCTAGCGCGACGACGTGAGCCTCCGGTCCGTGCCCCACGACGTCGACAATGGCCAGAAACAGAAGATCTTCACGCTCTATCGCCAGGCCAAAGTCCCCGCTGACGCGTTCGCCGATGCACGGCCGCCCGTAGACGGCGTGATCGATTCGCGGGCTACCGACCCTGGCTTCCGCGGGCCGCCCAGCTGACGGACGATGCGCCTCTCGACGCGGACGGCTCGCCGACCGCCGCTCGTCCGGGTGCTTCTCCCCTTGCGGCCCGCCCGCCCGCGACCACTTCGTGATGGTGACAACCGTACCGCGACCCGGGGTGGACTCAATCTCAAACTCGTCCATCATCCGTTTCACCCCTGGCAGCCCCAGTCCCAACGTGCCGGCGCTGCTGAAGTGATCCGCCATCGCCAGGTCGACATCAGCGATACCAGGCCCCCTATCCTTAACCGTGACCCGTATGCCGCTGCGCACGTCCTGCTGTACCTCCTCGATGAGCACTTCACCAGTTCCGGCGTATTTCAGAATATTGCGAGCCAATTCCGAAACTGCCGTATTCAGCATCGCGACGAGCGCCGAGTCGAAACCTACGGCTTTCGCCCGGCGGCCGGCCTCCAGAACGGCGCGGGTCAGATCCCCGTCACTCGCTATGCGAATCCTAATCGTTGTCTGGCTCATCGCGTTCGGCATCGGGAACGGCGTACTCAACGTCAGCCTCGAAATCGTCTTCCTCACCGGCGCCAGCCGCCGCATCGGCTTCCCGCAGCCTCTGCAATAAGTCGAACCCATCGTCGAGGTTGAACGCCGCGTCGATCCCAGCCGGGTCGACGCCGAGATCCATCAGCGACGAGATCACCCCGGGCCGCAAGCCAACGATAACCGGGCGGGCACCCATGATCGCGGCCATCGAGAGCGTGCGACGTAGCGCCTCGAAGTCGTCGATGTCCATGATCTCAACACCCGATACGTCGATGATCACTCCGGATGCGCCGGTTTCGTGGAGATACTCCAGCAGGTCAACCTGAAATTGCCGGAGGACTTCGTCGCGTAAATCGATTTGCACCGAGGCCACCACGCAATCGCGCGACAACTGCAAGGGGACCCGCGAAACGACCGACTTCTCCATCGGTCAGCAGGCGAGCGCGGTAGAAATGTTCATCTAGCCATCCTATTTGCGCTGGGCCGGGCGAGCCTCTTTGATCTCCATGCCGACGCGGTGGAACGCATCGCCCAGCGCATCCCGCATCGTGGAGGTCGTCTTTACCGTCCCGACGTCCACCCCCAGTTCGACGATCGTCTGTGCGATCGCCGGCGACACGCCGGAGATGGTCGACTCGCAGCCCATCAGCTGCGTCGCCTTCGTGATCTTCACCAGGTGGTTGGCTACCGCGGTATCGACGACCCCAACACCGCTTATGTCCATGATGAAGATGCGCGCCTGTGTCTCAGCGATCTTGGCCAGCGTTGCGTTCATGATCTCGCGAGCGCGCTGCGAATCGATGATCCCGACGATCGGCAACAGGAGGATGCCGCTCCAGATCTGGGTTACAGGCGTCGACATCTCCATCAACGACTTGGCCTGCGCCGTAAGCCGCTCTTCTACGAGCGCGTTGTACGTGTCCACCACGATCGCGGTGTCCAGGTGAAGAAGCTTGGCCACCGACTCGAGTATCAGCGCCTGTTCGGCCTCCGCCTTCTTCGTGCCGTTCAAGACCTGCGAGAAGAGTTCGAGAAACATGTTCATGCCCGCGAAATACGTGTTGAGCGGCAATCCGATGCGAGCGTGCGCCTCGCCTACCCGGCGGCGTCGCTCGACGTACTCGTCATTGACTTCGGCGGCCATGAAATCGTGCCAGTAGTGATCCTGGAGGCGTTGAACCCGCTCGAGAGTATCCTCGTCGCTGAAGAAGTGCTCGTACTCCGGCTGCGTGCGGAGCCAGGCGTACCACTTGTCGACCATTTCGTTCATACGGGGAACAGCAACCTCAGCAAAGGACGCAACTCGAGCGAGGTCGTCGGGAGTGATACGGTAGATTTCAAGAAGGCCGGTGGCGTTGAGGCCATGATCGTGAGAGTGACCGAGCTGACCGTATTCGTGCATCTCTATTTCTCCGATGGTTATGCTACGGGGCTGTTAGCGCGAGCCTCTGATAAAGTCCATCGCCGTATCGATACCGTGTCGCAGGGTCCGCTCGGAAACGATCCCGTCCAGCTGCAGATCGAGCTCGACCAAGCGCCTCGCAAGCTCCGGTTGCATGCCGGTGATAATCACCCGCGCTCCGAGCAGGCGTGCCGCCTTCGCGACCCGAACCAGGCCGACGGCGACGCCTTCCTCCAGCGCTGGCACGCCCGTCACGTCGAGGATCGCCACCCGCGCCCCCGATTCGTGGAGGCCGTTCACCAGGCCCTCTCGTATGCGCTCGACACGACGCTCGTCCAGATCGCCGACCAACGGCATAACCGTCACCTCTTCGTGAAGCGGGATCAACGGGGTCGAGAGCGCCTCGATCGCCGACTCCTGTCTGTCCACCAGCTCCTTCAACGACTTCCGCATCGCATCGAAGCTGCGCGCCAGGTCACCGATCTCGTCCTGGCCACGGGTGTCCACCTGCACGTCGAGCTTACCATTCGCCAGCTCCGCCGCCCCCAGTGACAGCGCCTTGAGCGGCCGGGTGAGGCTCTGTGAGAATACAATGGCAACGACTACGATCACGACAACCAGGATTCCCAACCAGAAGAGGGCGCGATTGCGAAGCGAAGCGGCCGGCCGGAAGGCTTCCGCTTCATCGATCTCGCTCATCACGACCCAGTCGACGTCCGCGATTTCGAGCGGTCGATACGCGGACAGAACGGAAACTCCCCGGTAATCAGAAATGATCCGCGCCGCCGTCTCGCCGCGCTGGGCGGCCTCCGTTCCCTCCGTCCGGATTTCCTGCAACCCGATCGTGCTGTTGAGGCTGCTGATCGCCGAGATTGTCGCGCGCGGCATGCCAACAGCTTCGATCACTCGCAGGTAGTTCTCCCGGTCCTCGATCAA
>JBDHHX010000062.1:0-13031 GCA_039589155.1 Gemmatimonadota bacterium
GCTGAACCACTTCCAACCTCCCCGATTTCCCGAATGCCGGAATCCCCGAATCGCCTTCGACAATTCCCTCGGACCCGATTCCCAACACGAATAACAAACCCCATCAACAGACCCTCAATAAAGGAAAAGGGACCCGGCTCTCGCCGGATCCCCTTCCACAAACGAACCTGCCGGAACAAAGGGCCTAGTACATACCGCCCATGTCGCCGCCCGGCATCGCGGGCATTTCCGGCTTGTCTTCCTTCCTCTCCACCACAACGGCCTCGGTCGTGAGCAGCAGTCCGGCGATCGACGCCGCGTTCTGCAGGGCCGAGCGCGTGACCTTTGTCGGGTCGATGACGCCGGCCTTCACGAGATCCTCGTATTTGTCAATCTGGGCGTTGTAGCCGTGGTTGAGATCGCCCTTCTCACGGATCCGCTCGACGACGATGGAGCCTTCCGCGCCGGCGTTGAACGCGATCTGACGGGTCGGCTCTTCCAGCGCCCGGCGCACAATGTCGACGCCGATCTGCTCGTCGTGGGCCTTGAGCTTGATTTCGTCCAGCTTCTTCTGAGCCCAGAGCAGCGCCACGCCGCCGCCGGGCACGATGCCCTCTTCCACTGCGGCGCGGGTCGCGTGCAGGGCGTCTTCGACGCGGGCCTTCTTCTCCTTCATCTCGGTCTCGGTGGGAGCACCGACGTTGATGACCGCCACACCGCCAGCCAGCTTGGCCAGCCGCTCCTGCAGCTTCTCGCTATCGTAGTCTGACGTCGACTTGTCGATCGCCGTCTTGATCTCCTGGATCCGCCCCTGGATCGAGTCCTCGGAGCCGGCGCCGTCGATGATCGTGGTGGCATCCTTGTCGATGACGACGCGCTTCGCCGAGCCGAGATCGCTGATCACGGCGTTCTCGAGCTTGAAGCCGACTTCCTCGCTGATGACCTTGCCGTCGCTGATGATCGCGATATCCTGCAGCATCTGCTTGCGGCGATCGCCAAAGCCAGGCGCCTTGACCGCGCAGACCTTCAGTGTGCCGCGGATCTTGTTGACGACGAGCGTCGCGAGGGCCTCGCCTTCGATGTCCTCGGCGATGATCAGCATGGCCTTGCCAGTCTGGGCGACTTTCTCGAGCACCGGCAGCAGGTCCTTCATCGTCGAGATCTTCTTGTCGTGGATCAGGATGTAGGCATCCTCGAGGGCGGCCTCCATCTTTTCGGGGTCGGTGACGAAGTACGGTGACAGGTAACCGCGATCGAACTGCATGCCCTCAACGGTCTCCAGCTCCGTCTCCATGCCGCGAGCCTCTTCCACCGTGATCACGCCGTCCTTGCCGACCTGCTCCATCGCCTCGGCGATGATGTCGCCGATCTCGGAGTCGTTGTTGGCCGATATCGAGCCGACCTGGGCGATCTCTTTCTTGCCCTTGGTCTCTACGGAAATAGCGGCCAGCTCCTCGACGACCTTTTCGACGGCCTTGTCGATGCCGCGCTTCAGAGCCATGGGATTCACGCCGCCGGTCACCGCCTTCAGCCCCTGGGTGAAGATCGCCTGCGCCAGGACCGTCGCCGTGGTGGTGCCGTCGCCGGCCACGTCGCTGGTCTTGCTGGCGACCTCTTTGACCATCTGGGCGCCCATGTTCTCGACCGGATCGTCCAGCTCGATCTCCTTGGCGACGGTCACGCCGTCCTTGGTGATCGTCGGGCTACCGAACTTCTTCTCGAGGACGACGTTTCGCCCCTTGGGACCGAGCGTGACCTTTACCGCCCGGGCCAGAGCGTCTACACCGACCTTGAGGCCGCCCCGTGCCGCGGTATCGAACTCAAGCAACTTCGACATCTCGCAAAACCTCCGTTCAGATAGACATGTTTTCAATCATCCTAACGCCGCCGCGGGGTCCGCTGCCCGGCGTTGGGCCCTACGCTCTTCGCTTCCGGGCGGCGCCCGGCTGTCCTACTTCTTGCCGTTCGCGACGACGGCCAGCACATCCGCTTCGCGGAGGATCAAATAATCCTCGTCAGCGACCGAGATTTCGGTGCCGCTGTACTTTCCGTAGAGTACGCGGTCGCCGACCTTCAGCTCGGTCTCGATCCGCTTGCCCTCGTCACTCACACGGCCAGGACCCAATGCCACCACTTCGCCCTGCTGGGGCTTCTCCTTGGCCGTGTCAGGAATGTAGAGGCCACCCTTCATCTGCTCCGTCTCCTCGAGTGGCTTCACAACTACACGGTCGGCTAGGGGCTGCAACTTCATGGATGCTTTCCTCCTCTCTCAGACTTCAGTATAGTTCTACATCACGTACCCGGAGACACCCGGTCCGGATCGGACCGAGGGTGCGCCAGGTTAGCTGCGGCGGAAAGTTC
Organism: Gemmatimonadota bacterium; assembly: GCA_039589155.1. Lineage (GTDB taxonomy): Bacteria > Gemmatimonadota > Gemmatimonadetes > Palauibacterales > KS3-K002 > Kutchimonas. The sequence goes on from JBDHHX010000062.1 coordinate 2,341, forward strand.
TCCGATAGCTAAGCATAGAAAGATGGCATGAAGTGTGCCAGACGTCTATAGGGCTGGCGCCTGTCATGCTGGCAGCATTACATTGCCAGGTCTGCTGTTGTGGCCGATTTTCGCCCGCCGGGGTGGGTCGCCCCAGGTTGAAACCTGGACCGGCCTACCTGCGTAGAGAAGACTGAGAGGCCGCGGGGAGGGTGCGCCCGTTGACGAGGCGTGCCTCTCGTGGTCTACCGATATCGGATTTGAGGAGGAGCGGGATGCTCAGAGGGATGTTCACGCTTGGAGCGCTACTTGTGGGTGGCATGGTGGCCCTGGCGGTGGCCTCGGCCGTCCTTGTGCCCATTCTGACGCTGCTGACGGTGCTGCTGGTGGCGCTGATCAAGGTGGCCTTTTTCCTGGCCGTGGTCTATTTCATAGTGAAGCTGATCAGCCCGGAGACCGCGGACCGCGCGTTGGAGAAGATACGCTCGAAGGTCCGGCGGGCCGCCTGAGTAGGCTCCTCAGCGGGTATCGGGATCGGCGAGCAGGCGATCGGCGATCTCGAGACCGTAGAGGGTAAGGTAGGGCTCGACGATATCAACAGTCCCGCAGTGGGGGGCGATTAACGCCGCCAACCCTCCAGTCGCCACAACCAGCGCCTCTGGCCGCTGCCATTCCTCCTTGATCCTCCGCACCATCCCATCGATTGAATCTACGATAGAGTAGAAACAACCCGATCGCAGGCAGACATCTGTGCGACGCCCGATGACCACCTCGGGAGGCACGAGGTCGATAAACGGCAGCTTGCTGGCGGAATGGGCGAGGCCCTCGATGCCGGCCCGTGGTCCGGGCGCGATGACGCCGCCCATGAAGACTCCATCACCCGATATGCAGTCGTAGGTCGTCGCCGTTCCCAGGTCGACGGCGATGATGTCGACACCATAGACAAGGGTCGCCGCCAGCGTGTTGAGCATGCGGTCGGCGCCCACGGTGTGGGGCTCGTCGACGTCGAGCCTGATAGGCAGCGGGCCGCTTTCGCCGACCAGCAGGCTGGGATCGTTGATCAGGCGCGGCTCGCGGCTGAAAGCGCGGCGGAATCCGCGGGTAATGATGGGCTCCAACGCCGGGACAACGGAGCCGATGATGCCCCGGACCGGCCCCTCCACGCCTTGCTCGACGAGCAAGTGGCCGAGCAGGTGCGCGAGCTCGTCCGGCGTGCGGCGGATGTCGGTGGAGATTCGCCAGTGGCGGACCAGCTCGCGGCCGCGAAACAGGCCCAACACGGTCTCGGTGTTGCCAACGTCTATTGCCAGAAGCATTTCGTTCATCGATCAGAAGTCGGGCGTTGAAAGCTCGTCAATGATCACGCGGGCGGAAGCGATCGACCTGAGCGCGCCGCGCCGCGGCCGGAACAGAAGCATCCCGTCGGGCGCGATGCCGACGGCCGTTCCTTCCACCGGCTCGGCACCGGCTTCGACCACGGAACAGCGACGGTCACGCAACCAGTCGTACTCGTCGAACAAGCGTAACTGTTCGCGGTCCAGGCTCTGCGGCGCTTGCACACAGGCCGCCTCGAGCTCGCGGATGGTGAGGTCAGCCAGCTCGAGACGCGAGACTTTCCTTCCCGCCGCAACGTCGAGAGAGATCGCGGCATCACGCAGCGATGGCGGAAAGTCGCCCGCCTTCTGGTGCACGTTCACGCCGACCCCCAGCACGACGTACTTGGGCCGCTCGCCGTTCCAGGCGGCCTCGCTCAGCACGCCGCCGGCTTTGCGATCGCGGATGATGATGTCGTTAGGCCACTTGACCGCAACCTGTCCACCGCCGATCAGGCTCTGTGCCGCCCGGGCGGCACTCAGCCCGGCGAGGAGCGGCAGAAGCTGCGGGTTCGGCAGCTCGGCCGGCCGCAACACGATCGACAAGTAGAGGCCGGCACCCCTGGGCGAATGCCAGCCACGGCCCGCGGCTCCGCGGCCCGCGGTCTGCTCGTTCGCCAGGACCAGGGTGCCCGCCGATGCACCCTCCTCAGCCAGTTCGATCCCGCGGGCGTTGGTACTATCGACGCTGGAGTAGAGGTGGACTTGGGCCCGGTCCCAGCGCCGCTGCAGCGCCTCCAGCGACTGCCCTTCCCAGCGGCTGGCCTTGCCGGTCATATCTCCGCGCCTTCCAGGCGCAGCGAGAGATCGAGGGCGGGCGCGGAATGAGTGAGCGCCCCCACCGAGATGAAGTCCACACCTGCCGCGGCTAGTTCCTGCACGGTCTCGATGTCGACCCCACCGGAGGCTTCGATCTCGGGCCGCGGCGCCCGCGCGACGATAAGCGCCACCGCGGCCTTCACCATCTCGAGCGACATGTTGTCCAGCATGATGCGATCGACACCGGCAGCGAGTGCCTCCAGCACTTCATCCAGGCAAGTGGTCTCCACTTCAACCGCCAGCCCCTCGTGATTCTCGGCACGCACCCGCTCCACCGCGCGGCTGATGCCGCCTGCCGCGGCAATGTGGTTCTCCTTTACCAGCACCATCGCGTCCAGGCCGTCGCGATGATTCACGGCGCCGCCAGCTCGCGTCGCCGCTCGCTCGAGCTCGCGCCAGAGCGGCGTCGTCTTTCGCGTGTCGGTTATCCGAGCGCTCGTGCCTGCCACCCGTGTCGCGAAACGACGGGTAAGCGTCGCCACGCCGGACAGGTGGGCGAGGAAGTTGAGCGCCGTCCGCTCGCCCGTCAGAATCGACCGTGCCGCACCGCTGACGAGTGCGACCACCGAACCGCACGACACCTGGTCGCCCTCTTCCAGCTGCGCCCGGAAGCCGGCGTCGCCGGTCAGTCGGAAGACCTCCTCCGCTGCGGCCAGCCCGGAGACGACGCCCTCGGCCTTGGCCACGATCTGCGCACGTGCCCTGGCCTTGGCGTCCACGCACCAATCGGTGGTCCAGTCCCCGCGGCCCAGATCCTCGGACAGGGCTTCGGCTATGCGGCGACGGGTGTCCTCCGAAAGCTCACTCATCTCTCAGGGCTCGGCTATCAAGACGTGATCAGAGAATACACCATAAACGATCCGCCTACCGCCCAACAATAGTAGGCGAAACGGTGGAAGTGCCCGACGCGGAGCCAGCGTACGAAGAGCACGATCGCCAGCATGCCCGCCAGGAAGGCGGCTAGTGCCGCGGCCGCCAACGGGGCGGCTCCCGGTCCTGCTCCGCCGGTCCAGGCGTCCGGCAGCTGCAAGAACGACGCGCCGACGATCGCCGGTATCGAGAGCAGGAAGCTGAACTGCGCCGCCTCCGCGCGGCCCGAACGGTGCATGAGCGCCGCGGCGACCGTCATGCCCGAGCGCGAGATGCCGGGCAACAATGCGAGCGCCTGCGCGACGCCGACACCCAGCGACCCCAGCCAACCGGGGTTCGGACGATCACCGCGGTGCAGCAGCCAACGGGTCGCATACACCACGCAGCCGGTGATCATCAGGTTGAGCGCGGCGATCAACGGACGGTCGAACAGTCGTGCTACGGCGCCGGCCAGCGTCAGGCCCGCCGCCGCCGCCGGAACCGATGCCAGGGCCAGCATGCCGACGTAGTTCAGCGCATCACGATCGAGGCGAAGCACGCCGACGCTGAGGGCCAACAGCTTCTGGCGGTAAAGCACGATGATCGAGAAGACGGTGGCCAGATGGACCAGGACCTCGAACGACACGCCAGGCGGGTTCACGCCCAACAGCGATTCCGCCATGACCAGGTGGCCGGAGCTCGAAACGGGGAAGAACTCGGTGAGCCCTTGGAGCGCCCCAAGTAGGATTGCCTGTACGAGTGTCATCTAGAGCAGTTGGGAGTTGGAGACGTTGAGCTCGTTGGTTGGACGCGTCAACGAGCCAAAACCTCCTCATAATACGACTCGTACATCGTCACGGCCCGCTCCACCGAGTAACGCTCCATCGCGATCGCACGGCCGGCTTTGCCCATCTCGAGTCGACGGCCCGAATCACTCAGGATCTCCACGGCGGCATCCGCCATGGCGTCCACGGCGCCGACCGGCAGCAAGCGACCCGCCTCACCATCATCCACCACTTCTTCCAGGCCGCCGCTGCGAGTACCCACGACCGGTACCTCGCAGGCCATCGCCTCCAGCGCCGACAGTCCAAACGACTCCGATTCGCTGGGCAGCAAGAAGAGATCGGCGCAGGAAAGGAGTTCGGCCACCTGTTCCTGCTTTCCGAGGAAGACGACCCGGGCAGCGATCCCCAGGTTGCGCGCTCGCTCTTCGGCCATCGGCCGGTCGGGTCCATCGCCGACTAGGATCAGGCGGCTTGGCACCCTCTCCATCACCTGGGCGGCGACGCGTACCACATCGTCAATACGCTTCACCGGCCGGAAGTTTGAGATGTGCATGATGATCATCTCGTCCGGCTCGGCAAGCGCGTTGCGGTTCCTACGGTTCGCGTCACGCCGGAAAAGCTCGGCGTCGACGAAGTTGGGAATGACCCGCACCTCGCATTCAGGGCATCCGAAAGTCGCGACAGTCTCGCGCTTCAGGTACTCGGAGACCGCGGTCAATCCGTCGGACCTCTCGATCGAGAACCGCACGATGGACCGGTACGACGGGTCCTGGCCGACCAGGGTGATATCCGTGCCGTGCAGCGTCGTGATGATCTTCAACTCTTCCGGATTTTCCAGCATCTGCTTGGCGAGCAGCGCCGATGTCGCGTGCGGGACGGCGTAGTGAACGTGGAACAGCTCCAGGTGCCGCTGCGTGGCCACCTCGTGCATCGCCACTGTCGCCGCCAGCGAGTAGGGCGGATACTCGAACAGCGGGTAACGAGAGACCTCGATCTCGTGGAAATAGGTGTTGCGAAGGAAGCGGGGCAGCCGGAACGGGTGAGCGTAAGAGACGAAATGCACTTCGTGTCCGCGCTGTGCCAGCCACATGCCGAGCTCTGTGGCAACGGCGCCGCTTCCGCCGTAGGTCGGGTAACAGGCGATTCCTAGTTTCATATGATCGGGTGAAGCTACTCGCCGGTTCCTCTCTTAGCCAGACGCGTCCCCCATCCTTCCCAGGCGACGGCGATCTCCCGAACCAGTTCGCCTCGCGGCCGCGTGCCGTCGAGCCACAGGGTCCCTTTCGGCAGCTGGTGCCGGAACCACGTCATCTGCCGCTTGGCGAACCGCCGCGTGTTACGTTTCGCCAGCTCCACCGCATCCTCCAGGGCGCGGCGACCGAGCAGGTGATCCACAAGCTCGGCGTAGCCCACCGAATCGAGCCCCGGCGCATCTTCCGGGTAGCGGTCGAGCAGCCCGCGCACTTCTTCCAGCAGCCCGTCGTCCATCATGGCGTCGAAACGCTCTTCGATGCGGCGATTGAGCGAATCCCGCGGCAGCTCCAGGCAGACGACCAGCGCTTCCAGCGCTTCGGTCGGCGGAGCCCCCTCCAGCCACCATGAGTGAGGCTGTCCTGAGAGTAGCGCAACCTCGAGGGCGCGCGACAGGCGCTGGCGACCACCCTCATCGCTCAACTGTGCGGCACGCTTCGGGTCGAGCCGCGCCAGCCAACGCTTGAGCTCCGTCGCTGCCAACTGAGAGAAGTAACGGCGTAGGGCGTCTCGGCGTTCCTCCTCCAGCCGCGGTTCGGGGCCCAGCGGCTCGAGCAAGGCGCGGATGAAGAAGCCGGTGCCGCCAACGATTATGGGCACGCCGCCTGCCGCTCGGATTCCTTCGATCCACGCCCAGGCGTCGCGGGCGAAGCGACCGGCGTTGTAACTCTGGTCAGGATCGAGGATGTCCAGGCCTGCGTGGGCCACGCGTTGGCGCGTATGCGACCCCGGCTTCGCCGTGCCGATGCTCATCTCCCGATAGACCTGCCGCGAGTCCGCCGATACGATCGATCCTCCGATCTTCTCAGCCAATTCGACGGCCAGTTCCGTCTTCCCTACCCCAGTGGGACCGGTGATGACAATCGCACCAGGCGTCGACCGTGACGTCATCTCGTGTCGTGTTGCTAGCTGCGGCCGAAGCGCCGGGCTAGCTCGTCCAGTGAAAGACGCAGGATGGTTGGCCGCCCGTGAACGTCGTGACCAGGCAACTCGGAGGCGAAGAGTCGGTCGAACAACTCCTCCATCTCGTCGTTGGAGAGTGGCTGGCCCGCCTTGATTGCGGCCTTGCAGGCAAACGATTTGGCCACCCGCTCGTGCTGGTTGCGCGCCGAATCTACCAGCGGCGAGCCCTGGGTCAGTTCGGCGACCATCTCGCGGAAACAACGCTCGGCGTCGAACTGCGGGTGCGGGTTTGGGACAGCGTGAATGATCACGGTGTTGTTTCCGAATGCCTCGATCTCGAATCCGACCTGCTGCAGGATCGCCCGCAACTCTTCTATCGCCTGCATCTCCGTCGGCGAGAGGCGGATCGTTATTGGGAACAGCAACCGTTGCGATGGCGCGTCGCCCTGGTCGTACTCGAGCATGATTCGCTCGAACAACACCCGCTCGTGCGCAGAATGCTGATCGATGATGATCAGCCCACCGCGCGTCTCTGCCAGAATGTAGGCATCGTGGAGCTGCCACATCGCGCCGGGTCGAGGCGCATGGACGCCGGCATCGGTCTCGATATCGGGATCGGGCGATTGCACCGCGGCGGCGCTGGGAACGAACAGCGCCATCTGACCCTCCGAGTCGGGCGCCGCTCCCGATCGACGCGGGGCGCCCGGCGTGACGAGCTGCGAGGCGGCACCGGCGAAGCGGCCCAGATCTGGCGCGCTCTCCAAACCCTCCAATCCGGATCTCACCGCCTCCGTCACCAGCGCTTCAGTCCGGATCTTGTTGCGGAAGCGGACTTCTGCCTTCGTCGGATGAACGTTTACGTCGACTTCATCCGCCGGCACATCCAGGTAGAGGAAGAGCGCCGGCCGGTGCCCGTGCGGTACGGTGGTCCTGTAAGCGTCCTCGGCGGCACGCACGATGAAGCGGTCGACGAATGGCCGGCCGTTCACGAACAGATAGACGCGTCGCGAACCCGGTCGTGTATCGACAGGCCGCTGGATGAGGCCGGCGACCCGCAGGTCGTTCGACCCGTGGTCTATCGGGATCAGGGTCGAGGCGAGTTCGTCACCCCAGATCGCGCCCACACGCGCCGACAGGTCACCAGTACGCTCGAGGTCGAGCAACTCCCGGTCATTCGAGCGCAAGCGGAAAGCGGCGCTCAGGTTGGCGAGCGCCAGGGCGATGGTCGTCTCCGATATGGCGCGCGTCTCCGCCGCTGCTGAGCGCAGAAACTTTGCCCTCGCGGGTACGTTGAAAAACAGCGAGCGCACCGTGATCGTCGTACCGGGCCGGCGTGCGATTTCATCAACGGCGACGACGCGGCCACCGTTGATCTTGATCCGCGTCCCTTCACCGCCCGCGCCAGCCGTCTCGAGCTCGAACTTCGATACCGCGGCGATTGAGGGCAGTGCTTCGCCGCGGAAGCCCAACGTCCTGATCGCACGTAAGTCCTTCTCGTCGACGATCTTCGACGTGGCGTGCCGGTCGATGGCGAGCAACGCGTCGTCACGCGCCATTCCGTGACCGTCGTCGGCCACGCGCAACTCGGTCTTGCCGCCATTGCGGATCTCGATCTCGACCCGGTTGGCCAACGCATCGAGTGAGTTCTCGACCAGCTCTTTCACCGCCGATGCCGGCCGCTCGACTACCTCGCCGGCCGCGATCTGGTTGGCGATGTGGTCGGGAAGGATCCTTATCCGTCTTTGCATTCTGGGAAATTACATGGGGGTCGAGCGCTCAACAACCAGATGAACATTGAACATTGGACATCCGACATTGAACGTCGAATCACTGCTGAGCGATTTGACATCCAACATCAGACATCGAGCCTTGAACATGCGAGGATGTTCGATGTCCTAGGTTCGATGTCCGACCGTAGATGTTCGGCAGTGCGTTCGATGTTCAATGTAGGATGTCCAATGTTCGGTGTTCAGCTAGCCCATAGAACCGACAGGCATTCTCGAGCGTCAGCTCAGCAACCCGATCCACCGCCTGCCCCCGAATCTCCGCCAGCTTCGCCACCGTGTGACCCACCAGCGCCGGCTCGTTGCGTCGGCCCCGCTTCGGGACCGGCGCTAGGTACGGGCTGTCCGTCTCCGCCAGTAGCCGCTCATCCGGCACTCGCCGCACGAGGTCCTGGCCATCGTACTTCTTGAAGGTCACGAGCCCGGAGAACGATACGTACCAGCCGGCATCCAGGCCGGCCTCCAGAAGCTGCGGCCCGCTGCTGAAGCAGTGGAGCACGCCCGTCACGCGGTCCGCATGACGGGTGACGATCTCCGCCACCTCGACATCGGCTTCGCGGGCGTGGACGACGACCGGGAGGCCCAGGCGGCCCGCCAGCTCAACCTGTGCCTCGAAGGCGGCGAGCTGCGTATCGCGGGGCGAGTTGTCGTAGTAGAAGTCGAGCCCGGTCTCTCCGACGGCGACCACGGCGTCGGAGCCGGCCAGGCGCTCGAGCTCATCAAGCGAGCGGTCGTCGTACAGGTCCGCGGCATGTGGGTGGATGCCTGCCGTGGCGAAAACGCGGGGTCGCCCCGCGTCGTCCGCGAGCGCCATTGCGGCGACAGCGTCTCTCAGATCGCTGGCTATGGAGACGACGAACTCGACGCCCGCACCAGCCGCGCGGGCCAGCACGTCATCGAGTTCCGACGTGAAGCTCTCGTCGGTGAGATGGGCGTGTGAATCGAAAAGCCTCAATCCTCAGCGCGGGCTGCCGCCACCTTCCGCCGGTCGGTCTTGCTGCGAACACCGCCCGACCGCTGCTCGACCTCGAGCAATGCCGGAGAGGCGACAAAGATCGACGAGTAGGTCCCCACGAGCACACCGACGATCAGCACGATGGTGAACTCGCGGATGACTGCGCCACCGAAGATGGCAAGCGCGAGCAACACGGCCAGCGTCGTACCACTGGTCATGACGGTGCGTGGCAGCGTCTCGTTGATCGACAGGTCGAGGATCTCTATGTACTTCAACCGCCGGTGTTTCTTGATGTTCTCGCGGATGCGGTCGAAGATAACGATGGTGTCATTCAGCGAGTAACCGATGATCGTCAGCAGCGCCGCCACCGTGGGCAGCGAGATCTCGATGTTGAACACCGAAATGGCGCCGAACGTAATCAGTACGTCGTGGATCGTGGCTACGATCGCGGCGAGGCCGAATCGCCACTCGAACCTGAAGGCGATGTAGATCAGCGTCAGCAAGAACGAGAACAGCACCGCACCGATGGCCCGCTGCCGCAGCTCACCGCCGACCTTGGGACCAACCGCTTCAACGCGCACGACCTGGTACGAGCTTTCGCCGAAGCGGGAGTTCAAGCTCTCGTCGACGCGATCAGCGAGCTCGCGGTCACCTTCCAAGAACTCCGCCGTGCGAATGAGAAACTCATCGTCACCGCCGAAGTCCTGAACCTGGATGTTGGTGAGGCCGACTTCGCCCAGCGCGCCGCGAATGTCGGCCGCCGATATTTCCTGGTCGAACTGGACCTGAAACAGGGTGCCGCCGGTGAAGTCGACGCCGTAATTCAGGCCTCCGTGAAGCGCTATCGACAGCAGTCCGATAACCACGCCTACGATCGAGACGCCGTATGCCTTTTTTCGCTGATCGAGGAACTTGTAGTTCGCTTTGGCAAATAGCCGCATCGTTTACTTCCCTATTCTTTTAGATTCTCAGCTCGGCCGTGGGCGAACGGCGCTCCAGCCAGATGAGCATGAAGGTTCTGACAACGAACACGGCGCTGAAGAACGACGCCACGATACCGATAGAAAGCGTCACCGCGAAGCCCTTCACCGGTCCGGTCCCGAACTGGTAAAGAATGAGCGCGGTGATCAACGTCGTCAGGTTCGAGTCGATGATCGCTGACAGCGCGTTCTGGAAGCCGGCGTCCATCGCCGTGCGCGGCGTTTTTCCGCCTTCCAGTTCTTCTCGTATTCGCTCGAAGATCAGCACGTTGGCATCCACAGCCATGCCGACCGACAGGATGAGACCTGCTATTCCGGGCAACGTCAGCGCCGCTCCCAAGCCCGCCAGGCCGCCGAGCAGGATGACGACGTAGATCATCAGGCCGAACACGGCCAGAAAGCCGGCGAGCCGGTAGTAGGCGATCATGACGAAGACGACGAGAACGAGCCCGATGAGGCCTGCGATTTTGCCCTGGTCGATGGAGTCCTGGCCCAACGTCGGGCCGACGGTTCGCTCCTCGATGATCTCCATCGGCGCCGGCAGCGCACCGGCCCTGAGAACGAGGGCCAGGTCGTTGGCTTGATCCAGCGTCGCACCGGCGCCCAGCTCGATCTGGGCGCGCTCGCGCAGTACGTCGCGGATCACCGGCGGACTGCCCTGGACTTTGCCGTCGAGGATGATCGCCATGCGGTCGCCGACGTGGGTTGCCGTGCCGCGCTCGAAAATGCGGCCGCCCTGGCGCGTGAGTTGGAACGGAACGATTGGCTGGTTGTACTGCGGGTCGCGGATCGCCTGGGCATCGGTCAGGTACTCGCCGGTGATGAGCGGCCGCGACTCGACGACGTAGAGCGCGCGGTACACCTTGCCGGCGACGGCTCGAGTGTCGGTGTCGGAGCCCCACGCCAGGTCGATCGACTCGGGCAGTCGCGCTTGGACTTCAGGCACCGCCAGGTAACTCTCGACCGTCTCGACCTGCGGCCCTTCGACCAAGAATATCCCCGGCTCGCCGGAG
>JBDHHX010000063.1:0-12986 GCA_039589155.1 Gemmatimonadota bacterium
GGCGGGATTCATCAACAGCATCCCGCTGGCCGCCGACAGGGATGGCACGAGCTTTCTTAAGGAGGGTGAGACCGAGAGGCCGCCGGACGAAGTGCGCGGCACCAACTTCGCCATTGTCACGCCGACCTACCTCGAGGCGATGGGGGTACGTTTGGTTGCCGGTCGATATCTCACCGACAGAGATAACCTGGATTCAGAGCTGGCGGTGATCATCAACGACACCTTTGTCCGCCGCTATTTCCCAGACGGTGATCCGATCGGGCTGCGCATCGGCCTCCACGGAGAACCGTACCGGATCGTCGGTATCGTCCGTGATGTGCGCCACACGAACCTGAGAGACGATCCGAATCCCGGTGTCTATGTTCCCTACGCACAGGCTCCTTTCGGCCGTAGCATGACGCTGGTTGTCCACAGCGAGTCCGATGCTGCTCTCGCCATAACACGGGATGCGGTCCGCCAGTTTGATCCGACGCTGCCACTCTACGATATGAAGACGATGGAGCAGATAACCGGCGAGTCGCTAGCACGCATGCGCTTCTCCACCACTCTGATGCTCGCTTTCGCGCTCGTGGCCCTGGCCCTGGCCGCCGTCGGCATCTACGGCGTCATCGCCTATTCGGTCAGCCGGCGTACACATGAGATCGGCGTGCGCGTAGCCATCGGCGCCGAGTCCGGCGAAGTGTTTCGCCTGGTTCTGGGACAGGGGATGCGGCTGGTCGCTGTTGGGATTATCTTGGGCGCCGCAGCTTCGTTGGGACTGTCACGTTTCCTTGGCAGCTTACTGTACGGGATCGGCAGCTCGGATGTGCTGACATTGATCGGTGTGGCACTGTTGCTGAGCGTCGTCGCTGCGTTGGCCTGTTACGTACCGGCCCGGCGCGCCATGGGGGTCGATCCCGTCAATGCGCTTCGCTACGAGTGAGGATACCAGAGCTCAACATGCCCCGGCTCGTTCTCGCAATCACGTTGCTTGTGGTTGCGGGGGCTCTGCTGTTCGCTGCGTTCAACATGGAAGCGGGCGGCAGAGGTTCCGAGCTACTGATGGGTCTGGCGACCGAGGCGATTTCTATCCTCGTCATGCTCGCTGTAGTGGACTGGATGCTCGAACGACGCCGTCGCCAGGAGCGCGCGCGAGATCTGGCGTGGGCCACCCTTCACTCCGTGGAACGGGCCGTGTGGGTCTGGCAGGGCGGCCCCAGGCGGGCCGCCTCCGACGAGCTGCTGGGTGTCATCCTGGGCATCGACCTGGAAGATGAGCTCCAGCCATTCACCCGATCGCTGCTTGCCGCGGTCGGGGCTCGCAGCCTGGAGATCCTGGACCGGGAGACGTCCTCGGTGCGCACGATTCGCGGGTTGGCCGTCGGCCTTCAGGAGTTTTCGAGTCTTCACTCGCTCTCCAATGAGCGCTCGTCGGTGTCGGTAGGGCTGGTCCGGGAGGTGTTGCAGTGCGGCGTCCTCGGACTCGCCCGAGTCCTCAGTCTGCCTCGCGAACCGATGCCGTCCGCGTTGATCCGCTACCGCGACGCAGCCGTGGAGGCGCAAGAAGAACGTTATGAGCGTCTTCGCTCCGGCCTGGCCGAGACGCAGTGGCAGTCCGAGTCAACCGGATCCTGGTAGAATCCCCGACTCACCTCATTCCCCACACACTAACTGCACCCCTTGTCGAACACGACTCGCCAGGCGCCGTCGGATTCGAGGCGCCAGATTGAGTTGAACGTGCCGACCGCTTCCCCGTCGGGGTCTCTCACCGGGCCGGAACTGAGGGCGAGGGTCCCGGAATCGAGAACCACGACGATTTCGGGCTCCCAGGAGAAGGGCGCATTCGGTCCTTCGAACAGCGGCTTCCAGGCTTCGGCTACAGCCTGGCTGCCCCGGATCGGGCCCTGGCCTCCGAAGAAGATCGCCTCTTCGGAGAGGAATGATGTGAAGGCCTCGTGGTCGCGGTCGGCCATGGTCTGCGCGAAGGCGCGCTCGGCAGCTCGAACCTGATCCTCCAGATCGGCCCCTTCCTGGGGCGGCGTGGCGGCGGTGAAGATGACGGCGCCTAATGCGGCTAATCTCCGTAGATGGCTGAACAGCATGTCATGCAGCTCCTTTCAGGCCACTTGTCCCTTTGAAACGTGGGCACTATACTACCATTAGCCTGTCAAAACAAGGCTAAATCCAGTAGCGGCTTCACTGCTTGAGGTAGACAGGCCCGATGAGGCAACTTTAGCGGCCTCCTGATCATCCAAGGTTGTGAACCGCCATCCAGCTCAGCCCCAGCGGAACCCGAGGAGAAGCCGATGAAGTACTATTTGCCCGCCGTCGAGCTCGAGGTAACGGATGCGCCAGCTCCGGTTCAGGAGCTGCCGCCATGGGACGAGACGCGAGTCCTGGGGCGACCGTTGAGTCGGGTGGACGCGTACGAACGTGTAAGCGGCTCGGCGCTCTACACTCTCGACTTGGCTCTCCCGGACATGCTGCACGCGGTCATCGTTCGCTGTCCCCACGCGCAGGCGCGCGTCACGGCCGTGGACACGGGTCGTGCCGAGGCGATGCCGGGCGTCCGGGCGGTGATCACAGGGTCCTCACCGGGCGCAGATCTGCCGTGGTATTTCGGTAACCAGGGGCCGACTAGCCAGCTGTTTGGCGATCACTGCCGATACGCCGGCGAAGAGGTGGCCGCCGTGGCGGCGGAGACGGTGCACCAGGCGTGGGACGCCGCGCGTGCGATCGATGTGGAGTACGAGGTCCTGCCCTTCGTGGTCGATATGGAAGAAGCGCTCGATGAAGAGGCGCCCGCGGTTCACGGCGGCGGAAACAGCGCTGGGACGCAGCAGTACGAGCGTGGAGACGTGGAGGCGGGATTCGCCGAGGCGGATGCCGTGCTCGAGGAGACTTATCGGGTAGCGTGCCAGATACACGCGCCGATGGAGACTTTCGTTTCCGTCGCCCGCTGGGACGGCGATCGGTTGACGGTTTGGGACTCGACCCAGGGCGTCTTCGATAGGCAGCAGGGTCTCGCGCGTTACTTTCAGCTTCCGCTGAGCTCGGTGCGCGTCATCTGCCACTACATGGGTGGTGGGTTCGGCGCCAAGCTGAGCACGGGCAAGTACACGGTGATCGCCGCGCTGCTTGCTCGCACGACGGGGCGACCGGTGAAGCTTGCGCTGACGCGTGAGGAGTCGTTTCTGTCGGAGGGCAATCGGCCGGCCAACGTGATCAGGTTGAAGGCGGGCGTGAAACGGGACGGAACGCTGACGGCCTTCGATGGGGAATTCCTCGGCGAAGTCGGCGCTTACCCGGGGGGCGCGGTTTCGCCCTACATGGTTCAGAACCTCTACCTGTGCCCGAACGTCCGCACCCGGAGAACCAACATCTTCACCAACGCCGGTAAGGAGCGCGCCATGCGAGCTCCCGGCGAACCGCAATGTGCCTGGGCACTGGAGCAAATGATGGACGCCCTGGCGGCGGAGATCGGGATGGATCCAGTCGAGCTCCGGCTCAAGAATTTCGCGCCCTTCCTGCAGACCCCCGGATACGCGCCTTACACGAGTGCGGGACTGCCCTTCACGAGCAACGGGCTGAGGGAGTGCCTCACGGAGGGCGCCAGGTCGTTCGAGTGGGCGGCGGCGTGCGCGCGGCCGCGCGACGAGGGGCATCTGCGCCGCGGGGTCGGTGTTGCGGCCGGTATGTGGCGCTGGATGGGGACCCCGCGCTCGACGGTGATCGTCAAACTGTTCGCCGACGGCAGCGTCAACCTGAACATGGGCGCCGGCGACATCGGCACGGGCACCAAGACGATCATGGCGATGGTCGTGGCAGAAGAGTTGGGTGTGCCGATCGAGCGGATCCAGATCGAGCACGCGGACTCGGGAACGACACAGTTTGCCCCGGCCAGCGGCGGCAGCCAGACGGTCGTGGCCAACGCGCCTGCGGTTCGCGCGGCGGCAATCGAGGTCAAACGCCAGATCGTCGAGTTCGCTACCCAACAGCTCGAGCGGCCGGCGGATGATCTCCTTCTCGAGGACGGCAGGATCTTTCCCGCCGATGCGCCGGAGCAGGGAATCGCTCTCGGCCAGGTTCGGGGCGTTCAGCAGCAACAGGTGATCGTGGGCGTCGGACGCCGGCACCGCCATCCCGAAGGAAAGATCCCGCTTCCCTTCGCGGCACAGTTCGCCGAGGTCGAGGTGAACACGCGAACTGGCGAAGTGCGCGTTCTGCGGCTGCTGGGAGCCCACGACAGCGGGCGCGTGATGAACCGCCTGACCTACGAGAACCAGGTCTTCGGCGGTATGACGATGGGAATCGGCTACGGGCTCACGGAGGGGCGCGTCATGGACAGGCAGACCGGCAAGATGGTCAACGCCAACTGGAACGACTACAAGATCCCGACGGCTGCGGACGTTCCCCTGGACAAGACCTGCGTTCCCATAGATCCCAACGACACCGACTGCAACTCCACCGGGGCCAAGGGGCTCGGCGAACCGGCCACCATTCCGACCGCCGCGGCCATCGCCAACGCGGTCTATAACGCGACCGGCGTTCGCGTGACCCACGGCCCCATCACGCCGGAGCGGATACTCCAGTCATTGGCCGAAAGAGAAGGAGGGGAATGAGCCATGTTGCCTGATTTCAGCTACGTTCGCCCCGGCTCGCTTGCCGATACGCTGGAGCAATGCAGCTCCGAGGGCGCCGTTCTGCATGCCGGAGGCACCGACCTGCTGGGGTGTCTGCGGGATGGAGTCTTCTCGACCGAGAAGGTCGTGGCGATCGGCGGCCTGGAGGAACTGCGCGGGATCGACTCGACTCGGGACGGCGGCCTTCGTATTGGCGCGCTCACCACGCTCGCCGAGATTGCCACGCACCCACTGGTCGCCGAACGCTACGCAGCTCTGGCTCTGGGTGCCGCGTCAGCTGGTAGTCCCCAACTGCGCAACCAGGGAACGGTTGGCGGCAACCTGTGCCAGCGACCGCGCTGCTGGTACTACCGCGGCGATTTCGACTGTCTCCGCAAAGGAGGCACGACGTGCTACGCGATCGCCGGCGAGAACCAGTACCACTGCATCTTCGGCGGCGACCGCTGTTACATCGTCCATCCTTCCGACACGGCGCCGGCGCTCGTGGCGCTGAACGCCCGCGTTCGTCTAGCATCATCGGGTGGCATGCGGCTCGTGCCGTTGGAGTCCTTCTTCATTCCGCCCGGCACGGACCTGCGACGCGAGAACGTTCTCCAGCCCGGCGAACTGCTCACTGAGATTCTGCTCCCACCGCCCGCAACCGGTCAGCGCAGCATCTACAGAAAGGCACGCGCCCGGGGAGCCTGGGACTTCGCGCTTGCTGGTGTCGCCGTGGTGTTGAGTGGTGCCGGCGATCGAGTCGAGGGTTCGCGTGTCGTGCTCTCCGGAGTTGCACCGATTCCATGGCGGGCCGTCGATGTCGAGGAAGTGCTCGGCGGCAACCGCCTCGATGCCGAAACCATCTCTCGCGCCGCAGCGGCCAGCATTGCTGATGCCCGGCCGATGACTCGTAACGGCTACAAGGTGCGGCTCGTGCGTGGCCTTGTGGAAGAGACACTGCAGACGCTAGCGACTGAATAGAAGGCGACGAGAATCGCCACCGGTGGAGGAACCATGGCTGAAGATAGAGATAACAAGCGTGTGCCGAACTCGGGCGTTAGTCGCCGCAAATTCCTGGGCACCGTTGGAGCCGGAACACTCGGAGCCGCGTTCATCGGACCCGCGGCACCGGCGGCGGAGGCAGCGGCCGCGGAAGCCGACGGGATGACGTCGGTCACGTTGCTTATCAACGGCCGGTCAAAGCGGCTACGCGCCGAGCCCCGTTGGACGCTGCTCGATGCGTTGCGCGACGGCTTGGGTTTGATCGGGGCGAAGCCGGGATGCGGGCGCGGCGAATGCGGCGCTTGCACCGTGCTGATCGATGGCCTCCCGCGCTACTCCTGTATGACCCTGGCCCTGGAAGCCGAAGGGCGTGAGGTGACGAGCGTTGAAGGGCTGATGGATGGAGAGGAGCTGGGGCCGGTGCAGCAGGCGTTTGTCGACGAGGACGCCGTCCAGTGCGGCTACTGCACGCCGGGCCAGGTGGTAGCCGCTGAAGGGCTGTTGAGGCAGAACCCGGATCCCGGCTTCGAGGAGATCCAGCAGGCCATGTGCGGGAATCTGTGCCGCTGTGGCGCCTACGACCACATCTTCAAGGCGGTTCGGCGTGCCGCGGATGGCTTATAGGGGTATCGCCCAACGGTGAAAGCGGTCTCGCCTTGGCTAGATCCCCCCGGTCATAGGAACCGTGGGGTCCTTAACCTCCAAAGAAAACGCCGGATTGCTCAGGAGATCATCCAGAGGTCAAACGGATTGGCAACGACGTCGCTCAGGGCACGGCGCAAAGACGAGCTATGGCCATGATAGGAAGGCAAAGGAGCGTTCGCGTATGTATTTACAAGGACATATGAACATTTATCCTTGACAAGTGAGCAAAAAGACGCCATTATGCCTTTGGTTATAGCGCCGCCCCGTGGACAACGCGCGCTGACCGGAACTTGCTAGTCGCCGGGTCCGAGTGCGAATACGCGTCCGACGTGCCTACAAGAGGGGTCTATCGGTGGAAGGCCCCCGCCCGGCCCAGCTTTCAGCGGGAGGGAATAGTCCAGGCTTGCGATGAACTGCTGTCGAGGATCCGTGACGAAGTGAGTACGCAAGCAGGCGTGAACAAGGGCTGTTCCCTCCCGAACCCTCAGTACTGCCGCCGTACGCGGCACCTCCTCCTCATGTCTCTGGTGCTACTGACGGGAATCGCGTCCTGTGACGATGCCTCGGCTCCTGCCACGGCAGCGGGCGCCAGGTATCCACTCGAATCATGGACCGTCAGTCAGGACTTCGGGAGATGGAACGACTACTTCCAGGGCTATCACCTTGCGGAAGACGCGGTAGCAGGCCCTGGCGAGCCAGTTCTGGCGATGGCCGATGGTGTCGTGAAGGAGATATACGTCAGCCGGTCCGAGCCGGGGTACGGGGCGGTGATGTTGATCGAACACCGCTTCGAGGGCCAGGCGGTGGTCTCGCTGTACGGTCACCTCAGCAGGAGCCGTGAATTTGCCGTGCGGCGTGATGAAGCAGTGTCGAGGGGCCAGATCGTGGCCTGGATAGCCGACGACAACGAGGACGGCGGTCCCTGGAAGCCGCACCTTCATTTCGGTATCCGGCGTGGAGCTTACTCGACGGGTACGGTCTGCGGTGTATGGCTGTATGTGGGCTATACGCGGGAGTGCGTCGAGAAGAGCCACGAAGAATATCGGGCCATGTGGCTCGACCCTACCGACTTCATCACTGCCTACTGACACACCGATCGCCGCCCCTCGACCATCCGAAGCCGATCTGGATACAGAGTAAGCAGAGAACGATCACAGGATGTCCTGGTCGTACCTTTGTACATAAGGTACACCGGACCACTAGACGTGTAAGAGTATTGTCAATGGGCGCTACAACCTTGACAAACATGGTAGAGGCGTTAAATTGTCTAAGATTAACAGGTTCTGAGAGTCAGGGGCTAAAACGCCGGATCCGCTGGCATGGCCACCCTGCTGCCAGCCAGGCCGCGTGCCGATCATGAACTGGGCGGACCCGAATCGAGGACTGCCAGGAGCTTGAGGATGAGGATCAGGGTCACTGGGGTTGTTGCGTCGTGCCTCATTGGGTGGGTTCTGGTCACCTCGTTAGGGGTGTCCCATGTCAACGCACAGATAACCACCAACGTCGCGACGGACCCCGCCGAAGCCAAGATGGTCTACGACGACGTTCGGAACTTTGTCCGCGCCATGGAGCGACTGGCCGCGGGCGGTGACTCGATGGCGATACTTCAGGAGGAGTATTTCGACCGGGCAAGCCCCGGGCTTCTCCACTATATGGATGACTACGATCTAACATCAGAGGAGCTTCTACGGGCCGTCCGCCGCTGGCCGCGCCAGTATGCCAAACTGAGGAATCTGCCGGAACGACTGGTCGTCCAGGAAGACACTTTCCGCGAGGCGTACGCTAGACTCAAGCACTTGATTCCTTACACGGTCTACCCGCCGACCTACTTCGTGATCGGTGCGAACCTGGGTGCGAGCGCGGCGTCGGAGCAGGGCCAACTCATTTCGGTGGAGAGACCCTACGAGACCGAACGGAAGGTAACGGTACTCGTGCACGAACTGGTGCACATCCAGCAGGCGCTGGCGCAAGGGATCGACCAGTACCAGTCGCTGTACGGGGACGGGCCGGAGCGGAACCTCCTCGCCCTGTCCATTCGCGAGGGTACGGCTGACTTCATCACCTATCTCGCCGTGGGGAGGCACGCGCACGAAGCGGCGTACGACTACATCGTCGGGCACGAGGAAGAGATCTGGAAAAGGTTCCAGGGAGAGATGCACAACCGCGAGCCCGGCGAGTGGATGTGGACGGACCCCAGCAACCCGGAAGAGCCACGGGACCTGGGCTACGCCATGGGTGTGCTGATCGTCAGGTCCTATTACCGGCACGCGCCGGACAAGGAGCTGGCCGTACGCGAGATACTCTCAGTCACAGACTACGAAGACTTTCTGGAGCGCAGCAGGTACGCTGAGCAGCTCCGATAAATTCGGGATGAACCGGGAGAACAATGAAGATAAACAGAATGAAGGCAGACGAGCGGGCGCCGGAGTGGCGCGACCTGGTAGAGGATCCGTTCTTCTGGACGACGATACTTTTGGTCCTCGTACTGATGGTAAGCGCGGTCGCTGCGAAACTCTAGCGGGGAAGATCGCGTGGCCTCATTGGAGCGCAAAATGGACCCATGTCATCCAGACTCGGCTGATCTGGTTGGGGACAGGACCTCGATCACTGCTATTTCGCGGCGGCGTTTTGTAAGAAACAGCATTGGTGCTCTGGTGGCCTGCGCGATACCGGGCTGCGAGAACACGCCCAGTGGGGAAACGGAGTATAGTCCACGCCTCGCGGCACGGCCGGGAAGCCCGACGATTGCGCCACCTATTGGCCTGAGTCAACTGGGTCTTGGGGAGCCACGCGACGGTGTACTCTACGTACCTGAGAGCTACTCCGCCGAGGCGCCTGCTCCGTTGTTTGTGGCCCTGCATGGCGCGGGCAGTGAGGGAAGCGACTGGTCAAGCTACTATCTTCAAGCCGAGGATCGTGGAATGATCCTTCTAGCGCCCGACTCCCGATCCAGCACCTGGGATCTGGTACGCTCTGGGTTCGGACCGGACGTCGACTTTCTTGACCGTGCACTTCGACACACATTCGAGCGCTGCCGAATCGACCCCGAGCGGATCGCGCTCGCCGGGTTTTCGGACGGGGCGTCCTACGCCCTCTCCCTCGGGGTTTCAAACGGAGATCTCTTCAGCCACCTCGTTGCCTATTCGCCGGGCTTCATGAGCGTGTCGGGGCAACCGGTGGGCGAGCCGCGGATCTTCATCTCCCACGGCACGGAAGACACGATTCTGCCTGTGAGCGGGACACGCGATGAGATGGTGCCGTCGCTTCGCCGTTCGGGGTATAAGGTAAGGTACGAAGAGTTCCAGGGTGGCCACGAGGTTTTCATTGGGATCACCAATGTGTCCCTGGACTGGTTCCTCTGACGTCAGCGACTCGCCAGGCCGCCGGCGGTTTCGCCGCCGTCTATTACATAGATTTGCCCTGTCAGGTACGTCGCCTCGTCCGAGGCCAGGAAGGCGAAGAGGGCGGCGACCTCCTCGGGCCGGCCGTGTCGCTTGAGCGGAATCTTCGTGTTCACTTCCTCGATCATCTCCGGTGTGTACTCCGCCTCCTGCATCGGCGTCATGATGTAGCCGGGGCAGACGGCGTTTACGCGGACGTCGGGCGCCAGCTCCAATGCCATTGAGCGAGTCAACTCTACCACACCGGCTTTCGAAGCGTTGTAGTCGGCGTAGTGCTGGTGGCCAACCAGGGCGTTGGTCGAGCCCATGTTGATGATGACGCCGCTGCTCTGTTCGCTCATACGGCGCGCTGCCTGCTGCGCCACGTAGAAGACGCCGTTCAGGTTGACGTCGATCACACGCCGCCACTCCTCCGGCGTGATGTCGGCTAGATCGTGGCGAATGCTGATTCCGGCATTGTTGATCAGCACATCGATGCCGCCGAACAACTCGTCCAACTGGTCGAAGGCGCTGGCGACCCGGCCGGGGTCCGCCACATCGGCTTTGATCACTCCAGCCAACCCTGGCAACTCACTCGTGATGCGTTTGCAGCCCAACTCGTCGTGGTCGAGAATGACGACCCGGGCGCCTTCCTCCAGAAAACGCTCGGCGGTCGCCGCGCCGATACCGCTGGCGCCGCCGGTGATCAGAACCCGTTTGTCTACGAGACCCTGCATGTCCTCTCCTTAACCCGCACCCGCCAGACCGCCGCCGTCCACGACCAGTGAGATGCCCGTTACCGACGCCGAGGCGTCGCTCGCCAGGTAGAGCGCCGCCCGGGCCACGTCCTCCGGGCTGAGTATGCGCCGCAGCGGCCGGTCGGCCGCTTCGGCCAGGAACTGGCCCACCGGTTCGCCAAGTTGCTCGGCCTCGTGTCTGAGCATCGGGGTGTCCGTATCTCCGGGGCAGACGCAGTTGACCCGGATGTTCTGAGCCCCGTGGTCGAGGGCCATCGCCTTGGTGAGCAACACCACGGCGCCCTTCGAGGCACAGTACGAGACCGCGCGCCGGCCGCCGGCCAGCCCCCAGCCGGATGATGTGTTGATGATCGAGCCGCCGCCGGCTTCCTGCATGACCGGGATGGCGTGCCTCGACATCAGGTAGACCGACTTGACGTTCACCGCCATCGCGTGGTCCCATTCTTTCTCATCGATCTCGAGGACCGAGGCGCGGCGTATGGTACCGGCGTTGTTGAACAGCACATCCAGTCCGCCAAAGGTCTCGACGGTCTGTTTGACGGCGCGCGCGCAATCTTCCGCATCGCTGACATCGCCGGCGACGAAAAGCGCCCGACCGCCCCTGCCAGTGATGTCGCGGGCGACGGCCGCGCCGCCCGTCTCGTCGATATCCATCACGGCCAGCGCCGCGCCCTCGTCAGCGAACAGCCTGGCCGCCGCCGCGCCAATACCCGACGCGGCGCCAGTGATCAGCGCTATCTTGTCCCTCAGCGCGCCGCCGCGATTCGCCTCACCCTTCGACATCGATCAACGCTTTCTTGACGGCGTCCAACGTGAACGTCACGTCTTCGTCGGTATGAGCCAGCGAGGTCACGGAGTGAAGCGCTGACGACGGCGACATGTAGACGCCGTGCTTGAACAACTCCAACGCGAAGCGGTTGTACTTCTCCCGGTCCACGTGCTCGCAGAACTCACGGTAGTCCTGAATGTGCTCCCGCTCGGTGAACATGATCTGGAACATGGGACCCACCGCCTGCACGATCGCGTTCGTGCCCGTGACGCTGAAAGCGTCGCGCAGGCCGTTCACCATCTTCTCGCCGATTTCCCAGGTGTGCGTGAAGAAGGCGCCATCATCCTCGTTCATTTCGCGCAGATTCGCCCGCGCTGCGTACATGCCGATCCGCGATGCGTTCTGCGTGCCGTAGTGCAGCACGCCGCCCCAGGCCAGCGCCTCCATGATCTCCGCCTTGCCGCAAAACGCCGCCACCGGCAGACCGGCGCCCAGCGCCTTGCCGAAGCTCGAGATGTCGGGGTCGAGGCCGTAGTGCTTCTGGCAGCCGCCGGCGCCGATGCGAAATCCGGTCACCGTCTCGTCAAGAAGAAAAAGGATGCCGTTGTCGCGGGCCAGCTGCTGCAACCCTTTAAGGTAGCCCTTCACCGGGGGGATGACGCCCATGTTGGCCATGATCCCTTCGGTTATGATCGCGGCGATCTGGCCGCGGTAGGTGTCGATGGCCCGCTCAAGAGCGTTCAGGTCGTTCCACGGCACGACAATCGTGTCCTCCAGCGCCCTTCTATTCAGTCCCGAGCTCTCGGCGATCTTGATCGGGTCGTTGCGGTGACCCAGCGAGACCGGTGCGTGCGGGTGCGCGTTGACCAGGAAATCGTCGTACCAACCGTGGTAGTGGCCCTCGAACTTGATGAACGACGGCTTGCCGGTGTAGCCTCGAGCCAACCGGATCGCCGCCATGGCGGCTTCCGTCCCCGTGTTCGCGAAGCGGACCATCTCGGCGCTGGGCACCATCTCCCCGATCAGCTCGGCGACCTGGATCTCGGTCTCGGTGGCGGCGGCCAGCAGCGTGCCCCGGGTCGCGCCGACGCTGAGGGCGTGGACGATGCGTGGGTGCGAGTGACCCAGCGGAAGCGCGCCGTACGCCATCATCCAGTCTACATACGTGTTGCCGTCCACGTCGTAGATGTGGCTGCCCTCGCCGCGCTCGATGAAGATCGGGTAGTCGCCGTAGTTGGCAGGGCCCCGCGACGGCGAGCTGCCGCCCTCTACCATTACCTTAAGAGCCCTCTCAAAGAGCTCCTTCGATTTCTCAGTTGAATAGGCCATATCGATCGCTGTTAGATATTCGCTCCATGCTTACGCGCGTAGTCCTTGAATCTCATGATCAGCTCACCGGCCCGTGCTTCAGCTTCGCCCGGCGTCAGTCGCTTGCAGTCGTATCCGAATTCCTCCCGCAGTATCGCCGCGTTTTCCGAACAGAACTCGGCTGTCCCGTCCTCTTCGATGTGATGGATGCCATCGAACACGTGCGATCGCTCGTTGATGTCGACCGCGTCTTCCGGGCTCAATCCTTCGATCAACGCCAGTCGAATGCCTTCGCGGGACACGTATACGGGATATCCGCCGGGTAGACCACCGGGCGCCGGCACGTGCAGGTAGGTCTCGGGCTCGAAGAAGAATGCCCGCAGCAATCGCAGCGCCGATCCCGCCGTCAGGAAATGCGTGTCCGGGCCGGCCGGCAGCGGATAGGGCTCAAAGATCAACGCGTCGGCGCCGACGTCCGCGGTGACGTCGCGGCCGTGCAGCTCGATCCTGACAAAGTAGGGCG
>JBDHHX010000064.1:0-12979 GCA_039589155.1 Gemmatimonadota bacterium
CGCCGCCGAAAGCGGCGACGTTCAGGCTGACGCTCACGTGCGTGGCGAAGGGCGCCCGAGACTCCTCGTACTCCACGGGTACGTCGTTGACCGAGACGCGGACGACGCGCGAGCCGGGCGGCAGGCTGGGCGCGAAACGTACGTCGAGTTCGGATTCCCGGTCGTCCAGCGCGAAACGCGCCAGCAGCTCGCTGGCCCGCACGGCGTCATCGCCTTCACCGATCACCACGTGTTCGAGTCGCACGACATCGATGTCGATTCGCTGCGCACCTACCGGGTAATCGCGGACCGTCACCTGGTCCCAGTCGTCCGGCAGACGGGGCGCGAAAGTCAGAGCGCTGCGCGGGGCGTCGGCGGCCAGCCCCAACAGCCCGCGGAAGAGCGGGGTCGGGATCATGCTGGTGGCGAAGAACTGGTGCGGCACGGTGGTGTCGAGTGTGCGGCGATAGGCGCCGGACTGCAGCTCCGGGTTGCGACCCAGCGCGTCGTAGAACGTGGAGCGCGTGTTCGCCCAGAGCGCCGCGAAGCCGCCGTGCGGGCGATCGTAGTTGAACATCGCCCAGCTGGCGAAGCCGGTCACGAACCCCCAGACCGTTCCCATGTTGTATTGCATCGGATCGAACAGCTCGTTGTCGCTGGAGAGCATGCGGGCGCCCCAGTCGGAGAGCAGTTGATGCGAGGCGAGCGCGTCGAGGTTGCCCTGGGCGTGGTCGGCATCCAGCAGCCCGAACGATAGAGCGGTGGCCGGCCAGATCGTGACCGCGTCGTTCGTCACCCCGCCCTCCAGCACGCCGAAGGCGTAGAGGTTGCCGTCCTCAACGTGGTATTCGCGGTCGAGGTTCCCGTGCGCCGTCTCGAAGTTGCGGGCCGCTTCCTCCGCCAGCGCGCTGTCGCCCATTGCTTCGGCCAGTTGCGCGGTGGCGCGGAGGCTCTCCACCCAGACTCCGGCCAGGTAGATGTCCTGGTGAAGACCGGCTCCGATGGCGCCCACTTCGACGGCGCCCAGGCCGCCGCCCGTGTTGTCGGCGATCATGTCGCCGTCGGTATCGGCGGAGAGCCCCCAGCGGTAGGCATCGACGACCGCTTCCCAGTTCAGGCGCACGAACTCGACGTCGGCGGTCTGCAGCCAGTACTGCCAGAGCGCCACCACCCAGTAGGGCGTGGTATCTGCATGGTAGTAAGGGTAGGGGAAGTCCTCGAACCAGTCTTCGCGTGTGCGCATCGCCGACTGGGTCACCTCGTGCGGCATCTTGCCGTCGGCGGCACGGCGATAGCGGCGCTGAAAGTCGAGCCCGGCGCGGGCCAGCTCGAAGTCGCCGTAAGGGAGGATGCCCAGGATGTTGATCGAAGCGTCGCCACCGAAGAACCAACCGAAGCCGGGCCGGCGTCCGCGGCCCGACGGTCCGTAGCCCGCCACCATCCCGCAGCCGAGGTCGGGGTTACAGGCGAGCGATTCGTCCAGGTTCACCTTCGCCCATTCGAGCGCCAGGTCGATTGACGGGTCCGGCGTCTGTATCGACGCGAAGTCTTCTCTGATATGACGCGCGTGCTCGACCCGCTCCTTATAATAGTCCTGCGCGTTCGTCAGCAGCCGCTCGTAGACCGCGTCCAGCGTGTCACGCGGCATGATGCCGCCGGCGATGACGATGGGAATGAACTGCGAAGCGGTCGTCTCCTCGTCGACGGCGATTCTGAACACCGACGGCGCGTCGGGCGCCGCGTGGGCCGGGTGGGTCGAGCCCTCGTAAGCGAACGGGGAGCCGATGTAGCCGTTGTACTCGCGGCGGCTCTCGGAGAGCAGGAAGACGTTACGGTCTCCCCACCAGAACGCGTACTGACCGCCGATCCCCGCCGGCCACATGAGATCGAGTTCCGCCTTGAACGAGGCGACGATCTCCAGCGGCTTCACTGCCTCGACATCCAGCAGGATGATCATCCCCGGCTCGTGGAGCGGCACCAGCAGATGCTGTTTCACCGTGAAGGTGGCGTGGGAGTAGACGACGGTCATCAGCTCGGGCCGCACGATGACGCGCCGCGCCACGCTGGCGCCGGGGATCGGCTCGCTGTAGTCGGGGATCTTGAAGCCGAGCTCGAACTGCTGCAGCAGCTTAACCGGCCAGGCCCAGGCTTCCAGGGAGCCCGTCTCCTGGCCGAAAAAGGCCGCCTCGCGGCCGACGCCGCCCAGGTAGATGCCGGGTCGCGCCGGCCCCTCCAGCTGGATCGGGCTGTGCTGGATCTCGAACTTCGGTACGCCCTGGGCAATGGTGTCACCTGTCCCGGCACAGATGATGACAAGCGCGAGAGTCCACGGTCTCATTGGGAAGCTCCGCTGCGGGTTCGACGGTCAGCTGGCTTGGGCTGTGTGGTGAACTGCGGGGGATAATACTGTCCGGCTGAAGACTTCGACAGACTCGTATCGGCGCTTGCTGGTCTGGTTGCCTTCAGCAACGCGTTTGCCGCTTCCTAATGGACCCCACATATTGCGGCACCTGTGAAAGCCGCGATCATGCTCTGGTTGTCCTTCCGCATTATAGTGGCGCCGTGCAACAACGTGACAGACTGGCTCTGTGGAAATACACCGGAGTGGAGCGCCCTGGGTTCGCCGAGTCGACCGGCCCTGGGCAGGAGTCTGTGTGGGACTACCCGCGGCCGCCGCGTGTCGAGCTGGACAGTCGCCGCGTGGAAGTCATTCATGCAGGCACCACGATCGCCGAGACGCGAGCGGCATATCGCGTCCTGGAGACCGCGAGCCCGCCGACATTCTACCTGCCGCCCGAAGACACCAGAATGGAGTTTCTGGAATCGTCTGCGCGCTCATCCATGTGCGAGTGGAAGGGTCTAGCGTCGTATTGGACGGTCAGTGTGGGTGGAGAGTGGCTGCAGGACGCGGCTTGGGGCTACCGGCAACCGAGCCCACGCTTCGAGGTCATCGCCGGCTACCTGTCGTTCTATCCTGCCCGCATCGAGTGTCGCGTAGACGGTGTGCGGGTGCAGCCGCAGCGCGGCGGCTTCTATGGCGGTTGGGTCACGCCGGAGATCGTCGGGCCGTTCAAGGGCGAGCCGGGTACGGGCTGGTGGTGAGCCGCGAGCCCGACCGTTTGTCTTTGCATGGAGGAGGTGTGCGGTGCAACATATAGGTAAGGTGATTCCCTGCCTGGTGTCTGTGATACTGATCTGCACGGCCGTCCCCACCGCTATCGCGCAGGACGTCTCCCGATTCGCCATAGAACTAGAAGCGGGACCCGTATGGCAGAGCCGCAATGATGTGCAGATCCCGAACACCGACGCGGGCACCCGATTCTCGCTGGTCGACCTGGCCGGGAATGGCCCGTGGCCGGCCGTACGCCTCTATCTCACCTGGAACATCAACAACCGCCACAGCCTGCGCGGGCTGCTAGCGCCGCTGTCGTATACCGAAACGGGCACGTTCACGGGGCCGGTGGACTTCGCCGGCGCGACCTATCTGCCGGGACAGCCCGTCGAGGCGACCTATAAGTTCAATTCATGGCGCCTCGGCTACCGCTATCGCTTCATGGACCGCGAACGCATAAAGCTGTGGGTCGGCCTGACGGCGAAGATCCGGGACGCGAAAGTCGAGCTGACGCAGGCGAGCACGACAAGCAAGGATACCGACGTCGGCTTCGTGCCGTTGCTCTATCTCGCCGCTGACTGGTGGTTCGCCCGGCGTTGGCACTTCGTGTTCGACTTCGACGGCCTGGCTGGCGGACCGGGCCGCGCGTTCGACGTCGCCTTCAAGCTCAGATACGATATCAACGATCATTGGGGCATAAGGGGTGGATATCGCACCCTGGAGGGCGGCGCCGACGTCGAGTCGGTCTACAACTTCGCGTGGTTACACTATGCGGTGGTCTCGGGCGTGTATCGATTCTGAGACGCTGGTCGCGAAACCTCGTCTTTTGCACAGTCGTAGGAACCAGTAACGCGGGCAGGCGGGACACATCTGGGAGGTACTCATGCGCCTTTGCGCTCGCTGCAGCCGTCACTCGCGCCCCAACACCCTCGTACTAACCCATCGAACTTCAGCCGGGCCCGTTGCTTTCGCCATCATGGTTCTGCTGCTCGGGTTCCTGCTCAGTGCAGACACGGCCTCGGGCCAGGAGCTTGTGTCGTTGGATTCCGATCGCTGGAATGTGGCGGCTGGGGAAGTCACGGAGCGCTACGGCCGCGAGTGCCTGGCCGGCGCGGCGGTGCTCGGCAATGTCGAGTTCGAGAACGGGATTATCGAAGTCGACGTGGTCACCGACGGCTCCCGCTCCTATCCCGGCATCGTCTTCCGATTGCAGTCACAGGAGAGCTACGAGCGGGTCTACATCCGGCCGCATCGCGGTGGACTCTATCCCGACGCCGTCCAGTACACTCCGATCTTCAACCGCATCGCCGGCTGGCAGCTCTACAACGGCGAGGGCTACACGGCGCTCGCCGAGTTCCCGGAAGAGGAGTGGTTCACGCTGAAGCTGGAGGTGAAGGGGGCGCAGGCCCGTGTGTTCATCGGCGATTCGGCGCAGCCGGCATTGGAGATTCACGAGTTGAAACATGGCGTCAGTCGAGGAGCGTTGGGGCTGCTCGGTCCGGCGGACGAGACATCCTGCTTCTCCAACTTCCGCTACACTCTGACCGACGACCTGGCGTTCGAGCCGCCGCCCGAAGTCGAGGCGCCAGCGAATACCATCACGGACTGGGAAATCTCGCGCATGTTTCCGGCGCCGCCGGGCCCCCGGGATGTCTATCCCCGGTTCTACACGATCTACTTCGCCGGCTGGGAGAAGGTGACGCCCGAGTCCTCGGGGCTGGTCGACATCGCACGTTACCGGCAGCGGGCCGGCCAGTCGCCGGAGCTGGTACTCGCCAGGACCGTCGTCCGCGCCGAGGAGCGACAGGAGATCACCCTCTCCTTCGGGTACAGCGACGAGGTCGATCTCTTCTTCAACGCCAACAAGGTCTTCTACGGGAACAGCTCATACCGATATCGAGACCCATCGTTCCTGGGCGTCGTGGGTCCGTTCGACCACGTTCGCCTGACGCTGGAGCCGGGGCTGAACGAGATCATGATGATGGTCACCGAGAGCTTCGGTGGCTGGGGTTTCATGGCGCGGGCCGACCGCGAGCTGCTGGCGCCGATCAAGGAACACCATCGCGTCGAGCAGGTCTGGGCGACGGACTCGGTCTTCCTGACGCCGGAGACGGTGATCTACGATCGTGAGCGCAATCTGCTGTACGTCTCCAACTTCGATCTGCAGTTCGGTCAGAAGCCGGAGCCGAGCGGCTACATCTCGAAGTTGACGCCGGACGGCGAGATCGTGGAGCTCGAGTGGGTGGCGGATCTGAACGCGCCCACCGGGATGGGGATCTACGATGGCAAGCTGTACACCACGGAGCGGCGCACGCTGACCGAGATCGATCTCGAGTCGGGCGAGGTCTTGAATCGTTACGAGATCCCCGACGTCGATTTCCCGAACGATCTGGCCATCGGCTCCGACGGCAGTATCTACATCTCCGACACGCGACCGTCATCGCGGCGCGACAGCCGGATTTATCGATTCAAGGACGGCGAATTCGAGATCTGGCTCGACCACTATGATGTCTACTGGTCGAACGGGCTCTACATCCACGACGGCGAGCTCTTGATCGGGAACAGCGGTGACGGGATGGTACGAGCGGTAGATCTGGAGACGAAGCGGATGCGCGACATGATCAGTCTGGGTGCGGGGGTCATCGACGGCTTTCGGGCCGCGAATTCGGGCGACTTCCTGGTCTCGCGTTGGGAAGGACAGGTCTACGTCGTGTCTCCGGAAGGCGAAATCGTCGAGATCCTGGATACCATCGGGAGCGACAACGCCGCCGACTTCGAGTACATCAAGGAACGCAACCTGCTGATCTTGCCCACGTTCGTGAGCAACCGGGTCGTCGCCTACCGCCTCACGGAGTAGCGGTCGCCGACTGTACAAGCCGGGCGATCTTCGTGATGTGATGATCGTCGTGCTCGGCCTGGAAGTGGCACATATCGACCAGCCGCATCTGCACATCGAGCCGGCGATGATAGGCGGAGCGGGAGAACGCGTCGGCTGACAGCTTCTTCAATCGCTTGACCAGTTTCCCGCGCTTGTCCGCGAACTCGGCCAACAGCTCGTGGATCTCGCGGTCGTTGTGGCCCGCCGCTTCCGTCGCACGGTTCGACATGTCGGCGGGCCGCAGCTCTTCGGCGCCGGCGTCGTAGTCGTCCAGGCGGCCGATGAACAGGGTTTCGAGATCGAGCAGGTGGCCCACGTTCTCCTGGATCGACCAGTCGTCCTCGTGGCGCGTGATCAGCGCCCGAGCGGGGAGCGCGCCCGTCAGTTCCTGCAGGCGCGCCGGCGTGCTTTCCAACCGGGCGATCAGCTCCTGATGGCGTTCAACGGGGAAGTCGAACTCGAAGACTCTTTGAATCCAGGGTTGTTGATCCGACATGTCCCTTACCTCCTTGAATCATACTTCTTATATACGTGCCTGGGCCCTTCCGCGATTCTCCGGCTCCACCGTCTCGAGCAGGTCAGAACGCCCGGCTCCGTCGGTTTGACCGAACAGGCCCCGATCCGGAGGCCACCTCTGCGCCGGACCCGAACGACGTAAGCCCAGATTCCCCAACGGGTTATATCCGTTGCTCAGGTCGGGTACGTGGCTTGCTTTACTTGGCGGTGTCCGCGGGGTACCCGCACGGCCGTCATAGCTGAAGCCGCGCTACCCGGGTCCCGCTCAATCGGTTGCAGGAGTTGGAGACGAATAGATGATTGCTGTGCGTTGCCTGGCGACGTTGATGCTGGCCGCGACGACCGGACCCACCGACACGGGTCTGGAGTCGGCGCCGGACACGACGGCTATGGTGACCTCCAGCTTTGGCGCGGGCGCGCCGGCCTGGGACATCCCGATCGAATTCAATGAGGCCGTGGACCGTTGGCTGCTCTACTACCAGAGGCGCGGACGAAGGAGCTTCCAGATCCACCTGTCGAGAGCGGGACGCTACGAGCCGGCGATGCGTGCGATCATGCAGGAGCACGGCCTGCCGCAGGACCTCGTCTACCTCTCGATGATCGAGAGCGGTTACGACCCCAACGCGTACAGTCGGGCGCACGCGGTTGGCCTCTGGCAATTCCTCGAGAGCACCGGACGCCGCTACGGGCTGCGGATCGATGAGTGGGTAGATGAGCGGCGCGATCCGATCCTCGCGACGCGGGCCGCCGCCGCTTACCTGAAAGATCTTTACGAAGAGTTCGGCTCCTGGTACCTGGCGGCCGCGGCCTACAACGGCGGAAGCGGTCGCGTCCGGCGCGCCATCCGCCGCACGGGCAGTCGGGACTTCTGGGCCCTGGTGCGTCGGGGATACTTTGCCCAGGAAACGCGGGACTACGTTCCCAAGTTCATCGCCGCGGCGCTGATTGCGAAGCAGGCGGAGAGATACGGATTCTCCGTCGCCACGGCTCCGCTTCTCAGCTACGACGTCGGCCGGGTGCCGGACGCCACCAGCCTGAGTGTGATCGCCGA
Source organism: Gemmatimonadota bacterium (assembly GCA_039589155.1). Classification (GTDB taxonomy): domain Bacteria; phylum Gemmatimonadota; class Gemmatimonadetes; order Palauibacterales; family KS3-K002; genus Kutchimonas. The sequence continues at coordinate 7,537 of JBDHHX010000064.1, forward strand.
GGCCGCCGGAGTGAAAACCGCCGAGGTCACCGCACTCAATCCGCAGCTGATCCGTGGCGTGACGCCTCCGGGAGAGAGCTACTACGTTCGTCTGCCCGCGCGAACCGGCTCGACGTTCGCGGTCAACTACGCCAGGATCCCGGCTGAGGACCGACTCCGCGCCATCGAGCACACAATCCGACGCGGTGACACGCTCGTCAAGCTTGCCAGGACCTATGGGTCGGAACTCTCCGCGATCCGCTCCGCTAACCCGGGGGTTCGGCCGCGGCGGCTGAAGGTGGGGGAAAGGTTGTTCATTCCCGTTGGAGGCCAGTAGACGAGTAGACAAGTAGACAGGTAGACGAGTGGACGAGTAGACGAGAAGATGGTTCGAGCGACGGTTCACTGTCTACTCGTCTACTCGTCCACTCGTCTACTTGCCTACTGATCTCATCTGCTTCCCTGTAGTTGAACCACGACGTCAGTGTTCTCGTCAAACTCAGTGCGGACGCGGAACAGATGGCCGACGGCGGGCGGTGGGTCCTTGAGAATCCAATACTTACCGCCGGTGCCGCCGGAGTCGTTGAGGCCGCCGCCGGGGAAATAGCTCGTGTCTGAGCCCATTCCCCACCAGTCGAGCTCCACCACCCAGGCCTCGCGGTCGATCCCGTCGCCGATGTCGACCTCCTCGGTCCCGACGACCCGCGGCGCCGCCCAGTACTTCGCGCCGGCGCTGGCCATCATCACCGGGATCTTCGCGGTGAAATCGTTCCGATAGGGAAGCACCGCCATCCAGGCCTCGTGGGCTGCCGCCTCGAGCATCTCGAGATCCATCGACATGAGCGGCGGCCGGTCGTCCGCGGCGCCGAACGGGCGGATGACATGCTGGTCCCAGTCGTACTCGTAGCCGACCCGTGCCCCGTTCGGCTGGCTGGCGAGGGCTCGAATCGGGCGCAGGCTCACCAGCTCCATGTAGATGAGGGCCGTGATCAACTCCTCACCCGTGTCCGCAGCTCTTTGAATGATCGTTCGTCGCCAAACCTCGCGTCCGTCCAGCTCGACCCGTTCGAGCTTCTGCTGCGAGAGGTTGCTCGCCTCGATCCGCTCGGCCAACCTCAGTTGCCGGTCCTTGTGAATGGTGCCAACGGCCCATGTCCCTTCGTAGGGCTCCAGGATCAATCCGTTGATGCGCGGGTCGCCGACCAGCAGCACCGGGATGTCCATGGGGATGGGCGGGACGCCCGGCTCCTGCGCCGCCGCCGATGGCGCGGCGAGCAGTAGAGCAATCGGCACAAGCAATGACAGGCCGCGGGTCGTCAAGCTGGTCATATGGCTACCGTCTATCGCGCCGTCCTCACGGCGGTGAAGGCGATCTCGACGGTGGCGCCGAACGGCAATTCGGAGACCTCCACGGTCGTACGCGCGGGTGGATCAACCGTGAAGTAACCGCCGTAGGCGCCGTTCATCTCGGCGTAGTCGTCGATATCGGCCAGGAAAACGTTCGCCTGAACGACGTCGGCGAACTCGAGCCCCAATTCTCCGAGCAAAACTCCGAACGCGTCCATGGTGTTCCGCACCTCGGCTGCAACGCGGCCCTCGGTCATGACGCGGGTCTCGTCGGTGGCGCCGACCTTGCCGGAGAAGTAGTAGGTGTCGCCGACCCGGACGACGCCGCTGTAGGGACGCTCGGGCAGCTGGCTGTGCAGCGTCTCGCGGTCCGGCGGCGGTGACTGGCAGGCGAGGACGGACAACGTCAGGATGAGCGTGATCTTCCGGGGGATCATGGGTTATGCTCCCGGTTCCAGTTGGTTTGTATGCTGGGCGAAACTGGCGAATAGTAGTGCGCGTAGAGTCCATCGGATAGCCGATAGCCCCGACCCAACCCTTCGACTTCATGGCGCGTCCAAACCATAGTCCACCTCATAGACCCATCGCAGTCAGGTTCTGGCAGGAGGCTTAACCATGCGGCTCAAGGTCGTTTTCGTACTCATGGCGGGGTTGCTCATCGCCCCGGCAGCGTTCGCTCAACAGCCCGGCGAGATCAGCTATCACGACGAGTCTGCCATGCCGGCCGGGATCGAGGGCCAGCGGATCCAGTCGCTCATCGACGCCTTCAACTCGGGCGACGCGGAACGGGTCCGCGCTTTCGTCGAGGAGGAGTGCACCGGCTGGTTCCACGAGATTCCGATAGAAGATCACGTCGAAGTATTCTCCGACGTTCGCCGTGAATGGGGCGGAGTCGACTTCCACAGCATCCGCAGCTACGTGCCGGAGCGCGCGGACGAGACGGTAGTGATCCTCAAGGACCGCAACTTCGGCGCCTGGCGCGCCTTCACGGTCCAGTTCGAGGATGCGCCGGAACGGCGGTTGACCGGCCTGGGGCTCAACAACGCCCGCACGCCATCGAACGTCGAGGAGTCGGTGCTCTCGCAGGCTGAAGTTATCGAGATGGGGGTCGAAACGATTCGGCGGGTCTGTGGCAACGATGTCTTTTCGGGCACGGCGCTGGTCGCTTTTGAAGATGACGTATTGCTTGCCCAAGCATGCGGTGAGGCGAGCAAGCGGTTCCACGTGGAGAACAACATCGACACCAGGTTCAACCTCGGTTCGATGAACAAGATGTTCACGGCCACCGCCGTAGCGCAGTTGGTGGAGAAAGGGCTGCTCTCCTACGACGACCCGATCAGCAAGTACGTCGATGAGACGTGGCTGCCGCGGGAGATCACCGACCAGGTCACGGTTCACCATCTATTAAGCCACACGTCGGGGATCGGCGATTACTTCACCGACGAGTTCTGGGAGAGCTCGCGTCTCAAGTGGCGTGAGATCGACGCCTTCAAGGAGCTGGCCCAGGGCCAGGAGCTGGAGTTCACACCGGGCGAGCGCTTTCGCTACAGCAACCTGGGGATGCTGCTGGCCGGCGTGGTGATCGAAGGCGCCAGCGGCGCGAGCTACTTCGACTACATACGTGAGAACATCTACGAGCCGGCGGGAATGAACGGCTCGGGCAGCTTCGAGATCGATGAGCCCGTTCCCAACCTGGCGATCGGCTACCTGCCGGATCCGGAGAGCGAGTACGGCTACCGCAACAACAACTTGCTGCACGTGGCCAAGGGTGGACCAGCGGGTGGCGGCTATTCCACGGTGGGCGACCTGCACCGCTTCGCGCGGGCGCTGGTGACGGGGAAGCTGGTGAGCGAGGAAGCGCTGGAAGTGATGTGGACCGACAAGTCGGACGTCGGCTACGGGTACGGATTCGGGATCAGCGAAGGAGCGGCGGGCCTGGTTGTCGGGCACAGCGGCGGCTTTCCGGGCATCAACGGCGAGTTGGCGATCTACGTCGATGCGGGCTACGTGGTCGCGGTGTTGGGGAACTACAGCGGCACGGCCAGCCCGCTGTGCGGTCGGCTGCAGCAGCTGGTGGAGCGGATCGAGTAGGCCAGAAGGCCTGTTCCGCTTGGACTCAGAGGCCGGGGACTGAGGTGCTGGCGTCAGACCCCGGCCTCGTTGCATCTTTCAAGCCTATCCGTTTCAGACGTAGCGGGCATCTAAGAGACCAGCACAGTTGAGGGAGTCATGACGTACGTACCGGTCGGGCCACCGCCGGTGGAGTCGCCGCGGGTGCGCGAGTTGAGCCAGCGGCTGGCGGAAGTGATCGAGGAGTTCGAGAAACAGTATCCGATGAGCGCCGGCGAGGTCCGGCAGGCGCTGCGGATCGCGGGCAGCCAGAAGGCCAGTGGCGGCGCGGGCACGGCCGTGGCCCTCGCGGCTGGGTTTGGCCTTCTGTTGGGGATCGGCATGTTCGCCTACTTCCTGTCGCAGCGGCAGCCGGGCGGCGGAGACGTGACGGCGGTCCCGGCGATCCTCATCGGGATCGGCGTGGTCGCGGTTGGCCTGGTGGCCTACCTCAGGAACCGCTAGCCAGGGTCTCTAAATGGCCTCCAAGTATCGCACCGCCGATCTATCGAAAGCGCGAACGATTCCGTTCGCCAGGCGGAAGAACAAGGTCTCGATCGAGCAGTTCGCCGGCACGCCGGACTGGAACGGGTTCGAGCGCGATCCGCTGAGCAACTTGCCGGACGTGCTGGCGGCGCAGGACCTGCGCACGGTGGCGGATGCCATCGCGGCGGCGCACAAGAAAGGCCGCGCCGTAGTCTTCATGCTGGGTGGCCACGTGGTGAAGACGGGCTGCTCGCCGTTGCTGGTCGATCTGCTGCAGAGGAAGATCATCACCCACCTGGTCATGAACGGTGCCACCGCGATCCACGACTACGAAATCGCCCGCTTCGGCCAGACCTCGGAGGACGTCGCCGTGAACCTGGCGGATGCCACGTTCGGGATGGTCGAAGAGACGGGTAAGGAGATGAACGAGGCGTTCCAGCGCGGTCAGCTGGAGGGTTGGGGGATGGGCGAAGCGCTCGCCCGTTCGCTCATCGACAACGGCGCCGCCAACGCCGAGCTCAGCCTGCTGGCGGCGGCGTACGAAGCGGATGTGCCGGTGACGGTGCACGTGGCGGTGGGCGCCGAGATCGTGCATCAGCACCCGTCGTGCCGGGGCGCGGCGTTGGGCGAGACGTCGTACACCGACTTCAAGGTGTTCGTGGAATCGCTGAAGAACCTGGGCAACGGCGGTGTCGTTATCAACGTCGGGTCGGCGGTCATTCTGCCGGAAGTCTTCCTGAAGGCGCTGACGCTGGCCCGCAACCTGGGCAGCGACGTCAACGACTTCACCGCGGTGAACCTGGACATGATCCGCCACTACCGGCCCGAGGTGAACGTGATCGGCCGGCCGGTGCAATCGGGCGGCCGCGGCATCCACATCGCCGGGCACCACGAGATCATGATCCCCCTATTATATAGAGCGGTCGCCTGGCGTCTGACGGGCGACTGAGGGGTCGGATCGGGTCGGCACCTTCACCGTAATCGAGTGTATAGACGAAGCGGTCCGCCCCTTCCGCGGCGCGTCCAGCGCTGCATACTCCCCCGCCCGTGAGAGCCAGCCCAGGAGGGAACAGTGGCTAACGTAGGCAAGAACATCGGGATCGGGTGTGGATTGATGGTCGTGGCGCTGATCGCGGGCCTGATGTGCCTCGGCAACGCGGTCAAGGAGCCGACCGACATCGAGATCACCGTGGAAGCGCCGCTGGAGGTATCCCAGGGCGAGCGGTTCTTGATCGTGGTCAAGGTGTACAACGCGGACAGGAAGGCTCGCGAGATCGTCGACCTCGATGTCGCCGACGAGTACCTGGAAGGGATCGTCATCGAGAGCTCGGAGCCGCCGTTCTCCGACGCGCTGCACCTGCCTGTCGACAACACACTGAGCTATTCGTTCGACATCATGGTGGCGGCCGGCGAGGAGGAAGTGATCACCTTCCACGCGTATGCGGCGCACGCCGGCGACTACTTCGGGGATATCGATTTCTGCATCGACAGCGGCGTCAGCTGCCTGTCGTACCCCGTGCGC
>JBDHHX010000065.1:0-12897 GCA_039589155.1 Gemmatimonadota bacterium
TTCTTCTATCCGCCTGACCCGGCGGTGGGCGGACTGCGGGTGGGCAAGTTCGTTCGCCATCTTCCGGAGTTCGGCTGGGAGCCTACGGTGCTGACGGCACGGACTGTCGAGGCGCTTACGGCTGACGAGCGCGTCAACGCCACGGCCTTCGCCTCTCCGTGGAAACTGCTACGACGGAGACGGACAACCGGAGGGGAGCACCGGCCGGCGCCCGTCTCTCTGGGCGCCCGGGCCAGCCGGGGCCCACTGCGGCGGAGAGCCTACACCGCCTTCCGCCACGTCCTTCCGATGAGCTCCGTCCGCATGCCGGACGCCACGATCGGATGGCTGCCGTACGCGGTAGATCGGGGCCGACAGCTGCTCGCGGAAGGCGGCTTCGATGCGATTTTCAGCTCGTCCGGGCCTCCTAGCTCGCACATAGTCGCCGCCCGGCTGCAACGTGCTTCGGGCCTGCCCTGGATCGCCGACTACCGAGACCTGTGGTCGGGAAATCACTGGGACTATCGCGTGGCGCCGTTCCGCTGGGTCGAGCGCGGCTTCGAGCGCCGCATCCTGCGCAACGCATCGCTTCTCACCACGGTGAGTTCCACGCTGGCCAAGCGGCTGGCCGACCTCCACCTCAAGCCAGCAGAGGTTGTCTTCAACGGCTTCGACCCCGCAGACTATCCGGAGGCACCGGCACCCGACCCGGACTTCACCGTCACCTACGTTGGCTCGCTTTACTGGCCCGACCAGGACCCCGCACCCCTGCTCGCCGCCGTGGCACTGGTTAAGGACCGGCCCGGGATCGACCTCGACGGCTTGGGCTTCTGCTTGCAGTTCCTGGGCACAGAGCCAGCGGGCCTGCCGGCGCTGGCCCAACGCCACGGCGTTGATCGCTGGGTTCGCTTCGCGCCGGGCGTCCCACACCCGCAGAGCCTGGCCCGGCAAACCAGCTCCACGGCTCTCGCCTTCCTCGGCTGGAGCGACCCCAACGCCGGCATCATCAGCGCCAAGATCTTCGAGTACCTGGGCGCCGGACGCCCGATCATCGCCGTGGGGCCGCCGGGCGGCGCAACGTCGGAGATCCTGCGAAAGTGTGGAATGTCCGACCTGTCAAACGACCCCCAGCAGATCGCCCACCGCCTGGAATCCTGGCTCCTGCAGTTCCAGCAGTCCCGTACCCTATCCTTCAATCGCGATCCTGACGCGATCGCCGCATACACGCGTCGCGCCCAAACCGGCCGTCTGGCCGGACTTCTTGACCGCGTGTCCCGAGGCGAGTCCGCCGTAGGTTAACAGCGTTAAGAACAAACGTTTACCTCTGCCGCGCCTCCACTTAGAGGTTTGGCACACTCCTCGCCCCTTAGGATGGGTGAAGGGCGGCGAAGGGTCTGGACAGGCCGCCCGGAGAAGCTGGAGCGCACTCGCGATAAACCAAACAACCACAAAGAGTTAACGGGAGAACAGAGCCCGATGCTACCCGCCCCGAACCGAACCGACAACGGTCAAAACTTCCGAACCCCATCGGAAATAATGACCGGACACGTCGTCGTGACCGGGGTTAGGCACGGGATGAAAGTTTCCTCACCACCGATCGTAACTCGTACTTCCGGTACCGTGAGACCGCCGCCGGTTTCACACCTTATCGGCCACAGCAGTACGGCCGGTTCCCGCACACAGACCGGACCTACCGAGAATCCTTACCTTGGGCAGCGGTGTGACGGTCGGTGGTTGCCCCAAAGGCGCGGGTCGAAAGGCCCGCGCCTTCACCTTTCCGAGAACAAGGCTCGAGTGTCATGAAGATAGATGAAGCCGTACGTCAGCCTTTGGTTCCGTCCGGGAGGTCTGGGATGAGGTCCGCCTTCTTTCTCTCCGTAGTCTCCATCGCCGTCTTGAGCCTGTTCGGCTGGGTTCGTCACGAACCGGAGCGAACCCGAGACGAGCAGGTCCAGGATGTCCCCGTCGACGAGGAGGCCTATCTGTTCGTTGGCTGAAGGCGGCCGACGCGGGCAGGCAATGAGTTAGGCCGGGTCCGTTCCCGCGGCCCGGCTGGAATCCGCACGATCACGGCACATCTTCGCAAAGCGATCGGCGAGGTCTTCTGCGGTTACCGACCATCGCATCTCCGTCGGTGTAACCCCGAGGATCTTGCGGACGTGGGCCCAGAAATTGGGCGGCGCGCTGTAGCGCATGCGGACGACCACGTCCTCGACGGAGGCGCCGGGATCGCTGAGCGCCTTGGCGGCATAGAGGAGCCGCAGCCACTGCAGACAGGTCTTGGGAGTCGGCAGCCCGGCATGGTCGAAAAGCCGGTAGAGCCGGCGCCGCGGCATCCCCGACAGATCGCACCACTGCTCCACCGTCTGTAGCCGGGTCGCCTCGTAGAGCCCGACCCTGAGCAGGCTGCGGACCTCTTCGTCCAGGTCCGGTAACTCGACCTCGAGGGCGAACAACACCTGCTCCGCCGCTGACCGGCCGCTGGCCATGCTGACCAGGCGCCGGACGTCCCATTCGCTGTCGCTCTGATCCAGGAACGCCACGCCGCAGGCGCCAGCATCGCCCCAGGCCAGCAGTGCATCGGCCAACTCGATCTGGAACTCGGTGTAGATGGCCACGGGGACGGAGGGATAGCGCTCGCACAACCGACAGACCGGCTCGCGTTCGGCTCGCCCACTATGAGCGGGATCGACCACGATCAGGTCCACCGCCATCTTCCGGACCAGAAGCTCGATCTCGTCCCAATTACGTGCCCAAGCGATGGCATACTCTGAACCCACCGCTCGGTGCAGTCTGACGCGCGCTCGGCGCTCGGGCAAACAGGCGACTATCTGCATGATGTTGGTAGTGGGAATTCTCGAATCGGATTCAGGGAATCGGGGATTCGGAGAGTTAGGGAAGCTCGAGGGCGCCCTTTCTCGACTCCCTTATTCCCCGATTCCCCGAGTCCCCGAATCCGATTCGAGAATTCCCAGCGCATCTTGATCTCCGTAGTTCCCCAATCCAAGTTGCCCCTTCAAAGCTAAACCGCCACCACGGGTTGTGGAACCGCCAGGCCAAACCTGAGGAGGAAGGCGCTGGGCAGCCAAGAGACGTCGAATCCCGTTTCCTGCACCGTCATTCGCCATGTCGAGATAGAAGGTCTCGGCTATCTGGGCGAAGGCCTGCAGAGAAACGGGATCGCGTTCGATTACGTGGATGCCGATTCGCTGAACGAGGCGCGGCTGGACCCGGAGCGCCCGCTCATCGTCTTGGGCGGACCCATGGGCGCCTACGAAACCGAACGTCACGCTTTCCTGAAGACGGATATCGAATTGATCCGCCGCCGACTCGCCGACGGGCGGCCCGTCCTGGGGATCTGCCTGGGCGCCCAGCTGATGGCCGCCGCCGCCGGTGCCCGGGTCTATCCCGGGGAACGGGGCAAGGAGATTGGCTGGGCGGAAGTCGAACTTACCGCGGCTGGCTGCGACGACTCGCTCTGGGAAGGCTTTCCACAGTGCTTCACCACGTTCCATTGGCACGGCGACTCCTTCGACATCCCCGACGGCGCGACGCTCCTCGGCAGCAGCGAGAAATACCCACAGGCTTTCCGCCTGGGAGCCAACGGCTATGCGGTGCAATTCCACCCCGAGGTGGTGCCACCCGAGCTGGAGGCCTGGATCCAGGCTTACCACCTGGAGCTCGAGCGCGAGAAGCTCTCGTCCGAGGATGTCCTCGCGGTTCCCGATGCCGACGTCCACCGCCGACTGGCGTACCGCTTTGGAGAGAACATCTCGCGCTGGCTTAAGGCTGAAACCTAACGATCAAAGGATCGAACCATGATCAGGCGCACGCTTTCCCTCTTCGCCGTCCTCGCCCTGGCAACGTCCGCTGCGGCCCAACAGACCGAGCTCAGCGTTCAGACCATCTACGGTTCCAGCGAGTTCGGCACGCAGACGGTCTCCCTCAACTGGACGGACGATGGAAAGAGCTATACGACGGTCGAGCGAAACGAAGGCGTCACCGATCTCTATCGCGTGGATGCTCGTTCGGCCGAGCGCGAGCTGGTGCTGAGCGGGGCCGACCTGGTGCCCCCTGGCGCCGAAGAGCCCATCAGCATTGGGCGTTATCAGTTTTCCGCCGACGGTTCGCGGCTGCTGATCATGACGGACGTGCGACGCGTCTGGCGTCGCAGCTCGGAGGGGACCTTCTACGTCTGGGACTTCGGTAGCGCGAGGTTGATGCCGACCAGCGCGCGGCCCGGCGGCCAACGCTACGCCAAGCTGGCGCCAGACGCCAGTAAAGTCGCGTTCGTGCGCGAGAACAACATCTACGTCACCGACCTGGCCAGCGGCGAAGAGGCTGCGCTCACAACGGACGGCAGCCCCGATATCATCAACGGGACCACCGACTGGGTGTACGAAGAGGAGCTCAGCCTGGTCGACGGATTCCGCTGGAGCCCGGACGGCGGCAGGATCGCTTTCTGGCGTTTCGACCAGAGCGCGATACCGCCCTTCTACCTGACCGACCAGATGGCGCTTTACCCCGGCCTGGTTGCGGTCCCCTACCCGAAGGCGGGCACGGAGAACTCGACGGTGAAGCTCGGAGTCATCGAGCTCGAATCCGGCGACGTCACCTGGATCGACTCCGGTTCGGACGAAGAGTACTACCTGGCCCGCATGGACTTCGCCAACTCGGCGAACGAGATCTGGATCCAGAGACTCAACCGTCACCAGAGCCGCATGGACCTACTGCTGGCGGACGCGCGAACCGGCGCATCGCGCGTGATCATGACCGACCGGGACGACGCCTGGCTCGACATCGACTTCAATGACCTGACCTGGCTCGACGACGGCGCGCGGTTCCTGTACACCAGCGAGCGCGACGGATACGCACACATCTACATGTTCGGCCGCGACGGCTCGATGATTCGGCAACTCACGAGCGGCGAATGGGAAGTGCTTGGCGTTTACGGCGTCGATGAAGACCACGGCCGTGTCTACTTTACCGCCGCGGCCGACGGCCCGCTCGTCAGACCGCTATACAGCGTGGGGCTCGATGGAACCGGGTTCGAGAGGATGACCGGCGTGGACGGAAGCCACCGGGTGAGTTTCGATCCGACCTTCACCTATTACGTCGATACTTATTCCGAGGCCGGCCTGCCACCGGTCCAGACGCTGAGAGAGATCGACGGCACCGCGGTTCGGACGCTGGCCGACAACTCCGCCGTCACCGCCAAACTCGAGCCGCTGGGACTCGTCCGCCCCGAGTTCACGATCGTACCGGGTGCTGACGGGACCGAGTTGAACGCCTGGATCATCAAGCCGCCGGACTTCGATCCGACGAAGAGTTACCCGTTGCTGCTGTACGTTTACGGCGGCCCCGGCTCGCAGACGGTAACTGACTCGTGGGGCGGAAGCCGCTACCTGTGGCACCAGCTGCTGGCGGCGAGAGGCTACCTGGTTGCCAGCGTGGACAACCGGGGGACCGGCGCACGCGGCGCGCGGTTCAAGAAGGTGACCTACCTGAACCTCGGCAAGTACGAGGTGGCCGACCAGATCGCGGCGGCCCGGCATTTCGCCTCGCTGCCCTACGTCGACGGCGCCCGCATTGGCATCTGGGGTTGGAGCTACGGCGGATACATGGCGGCCTTCACGATCTTCAAGGGCGCCGACGTGTTCAAGGCGGCGATCGCCGGCGCCCCGGTAACCGATTGGCGGTTGTACGATACCATTTACACCGAGCGCTATATGCGCACACCGCAGGAGAACCCGGACGGCTACCAGGAGAGCGCGCCGCAGGCCTACGCGGAGTTGCTGGACGGCAATCTCCTGATCATTCACGGGACCGGTGACGACAACGTACACCCGCAGAACACGTTTCAACTGGTCGAGCGGCTGATTGAAGCGAACAAGCAGTTCCAGCTGCGGCTCTATCCCAACGAGCCGCACGGGATTCGTGGAGCGGTTAAGCGAGTGAATCTCTATACACTGATGACAGAATTCATACTGGAGAACTTGTAGTTTGTAATTGTATTGGGAATTCTCGAATAAGATTCGGGGAATCGGGGATTCGGGGAGTTAGGGAACCTCGAGCAGCGCGGCTCTTCTTCGGTTCCCTTCTTCCCCGAATCCCCGATTCCCCGAATGCTATTGTAGAATTCCCATCAGAATACGTTCTCGTCCAGTCCGTATTCCACCTGCATCGGCGGCAGTTCCGTCTTGCCTTCGACGAGGAACCAATCGAACCAGCGCAGCATCCGCAGGCTGTAGTCGTAGCGCGCTCCGGCGCGCTGATTCCCATGGCCTTCGCCCGGGTACAACACCAGTCGGACCGGGACCTCGGTCATCATCTTTAGCGCCCTGTACAGCTCGAGCGACTGGCCCGGATTCACGCGCGGATCTTCTTTGCCGTGGAGAATCAGCAACGGGGTCTGCGCGTTGTTCACGTGCATCACGGGACTGCGGTCCAGGAACAGCTCGGGATTCTCGTACGGGTTGGTGAGCCAGTGGACCAGCTCCATCTCCTTCGGGATGTCGCTTGTGCCCGTCTTCGACAGTTGGTTCGAGATGCCCACCCGCATGACGCCGGCGGCGAAGCGCTGGCTGTGACGGGTCGCGCCCCACGCCGTGGCATAGCCGCCGTAAGAACCGCCGGTGATCCCGATCCTCTCCGGATCGGACAAGCCGCGCTCGATCAGGTAGTCGACGCCGGCGAGAATGTCATCGAACTCGGCGCCCATCCCGTCGCCCTGATCCGCCTTCGCGTAGGCGACTCCACGACCCGTGCTGCCACGGTAGTTGGGGTAGAGAACGGCGTAGCCGCGCCCGGCGGCCATCTGGCCGGGAAGTCCGTAGCTGGTCAGCCAGCCGTTCCGGTAGTGCGACTCCGGCCCACCGTGGACCGTGACGATCGTCGGGACCCGGTCGCCCGACGCCCGACCCAGCGGATGGACCAACAGCCCCTCGATCTCGAGCCCGTCGTCGGCCGTCCAGCGAACGATCTCCTGCTCGGCCAGGGTGACGTCCATCAGCCACGGGTTGCTATCGGTCAACCGTGTGGGTTCGCCGCGCCGGTCGGCCCACAAGGCAAACACCTCCCGCGGATGTGCGGGCGACTCGCCGGCGAGCGCTATGCCGCGCCCACGCGCATCAAGGCTCAGCCCGGTGAAGACGGGGTCGGTACCTTCATAGTAGACGCCATCATCCCGGCCGTTCGTCCGCACGCGCGCCACCCTGACGCCGACGCCGATGCTGGCCAGATAGACGATTCGGTCGTCCGCCGCGAACGCGAACGCCTCGACGTGTCCCTCCAGGTCGGGCAACAGGTCGCGCAGCTCGCCGCCATCGGCGGACGCGATGAGCAACCGTCCTTCACGGGGATCGTTGATGTCGACCCCGGATATCATCACCACGCTCCTCCCGTCCGGTGAGAAGTCGAACGCGCCCAGCTTGCCCGGGTTCTCGATCCGCCCCAACACCTCGCCGGATCCCGCATCGATCACGTGCAGGCGTCGATACATGTAGCGTTGGTCGACCAGCGGAGTCGGCGACAGGTCGGTCAGCAGGCGCCTGCCGTCGGAATCCCAAACCGCGGACCAGGGCTGCCCCGGAACATCAATGGCGCGCGACTCGCCGACCGGTCCGTCAGCGCCGCCGGGCAGCTCGAGGACGAACAACCGGCGTGGGCGCCAGTCTTCCTCATAGATCTCCTGGTTGAAACCCTTGTTCTTGAGCTCCAGCACGTCGTCCGACAGGGGCTCGGTGGCGACGAAGGCGATCGCCCGACCATCCGGCCGCCAGTCGTAGGCGGCCACGCTGGTTTCGTGCTGGTAGAGCCTGACAGATTCGCCGGCCTGGGCCGGGATCACGTAGATCGATGTGCGATCGTCGCCCTCTCGGCGAGCCAGGTAGCTCAGAAACCGGCCATCCGGGCTCCAACGAAGCGAGGAAACATTCACCTCACCGCCCACGAAGACCCGGTCGCTCGATCCGTCGGAGGCCGCCAGGCGCAACCGGCTCCAGGCCGGGCCGTTCTCATCGCGGCCAGGCTCCCGGGGCACGGACAGCGTGTAGGCGATGGCGGATCCGTCGGGCCGGATCGCTACCTGGCCCACGCTCCGCAGCCGCGCAACGTCCGTCGGCGTGAGGACGCGCGCATCGGTGGTTGCCGCCTGAGCCTGGAGAAATGGCATAGCCTGGGCGCTCGCAGGCGCAGCGGCCAGGACACCACAAACGGCCAGGGTCAACAGCACGTCCAAGCGTTTCATGTATCCTCCTCCGGTTTACCGCTCGTCTTGTACGACAGTAATCGTTATCTTTATGGGCCGGCAGATTCACACACACGTCTGTGGCCCCCGCCGCCTGAAACGTCATTGCGCCGAGCGCCCGATCCGGGTCTCGGTGAGAGGGACCCGACCCGGACGCGACGCAACATCGCGAGGCCGGCCCCTGGCTGGTGGGGACCGCAGGATGATAACCGGGTTGGGCGGGACACACCACGATGTCTGATCCGAGATCCTCAAAAAGTCTTCCGAAGCACGGCTCGATCTGGTCTCGACTCCGCGATAAGCTGAGCGGGGGAGATCAGGCGGCCGTTGAACGGTCGCCCGAAGCGGAATCGCGCTACCGCCGACTCTTCGACCACGTACCACTGGCCCTGTACGTCAGCTCACCGGATGGCACGATCATCGATGCCAACCCGGCCATGGTCCAGTTGCTGGGCTACCCCGACCTCGACAGCCTCCTCGAAGCCAACGCGTTCGACATCGTCGCCGAGCGCGACGCCCGCGCCAGCCAGGTGAGGGCGCTGGAGGAAGAGGAGCTGGTTCGCGGCTACGAGATGCAACTGCGCCGCTACGATGGCACGCTCATCTGGGCGCTGGACTACGCCCGTGCGGTGAAGGACGCTCGCGGCCGCGTGAGGCTCTTCGAGGGTGCGCTGGAGGACATCACCGAGCGCAAGGCAGACCGCGAGGCGTTGCAGGAAACAAATGAGACCCTGCGGGCGATCATCGAGGGATCACCGCTGGCCATCATCGCCCACGATCTCGACGGTAACGTCCTCAGTTGGAATCACGCCGCCGAGGCGATCTTCGGCTGGCCGGAATCGGAGGTCCTCGGCCGTCGCCTCCCCTTCATTCCGGAAGATGAGTGGCCGGTCTTCGAGCGCCTGATGAGCCGCGTCACGAGCGGCCAGCAAGTAGCGGCGCGAGGCATGCGCAGGCAGCGGCGCGACGGCTCATCGGTATTCACGGACATCACCGCTGGCCCGCTACGAGACGCGGAAGGCGTAGTCGTCGGAATCCTCGGTGTGGTGGCCGACGTGACCCAAAAGAAGGAAGCGGAGGAGACCCAGCGGCGACTGGCTGAGATCCTGGAAGGGACGCCCGACCTGGTAGGCATCGCGACGGTCGACGGAAAGGGAATCTTCCTGAACCCGGCAGGCATGAAGCTGCTGGGCATCCGACCAGCTGAGGACGAGTCACCCAAACCGATATGGGAGTATCATCCGCCGGATCACGCGGAGGCGATCCGCAACGAGGCTCTGCCGTCCGCGATCCGCTACGGCACATGGTCGGGCGAAGTCGTCTTCCGGTCGAACGATGGCCGGGAGATCCCCACGTCGATGGTGATGATCGCACACCGTACGGATGGTGAAGTCGACTATGTCTCAGTGGTCGCGCGCGACCTGACCGAACAGAAGGCGCTCGAGCATCGCGTTCGCCAGGCACAGACGATGGACGCCATCGGCAGGCTGGCCGGCGGAATCGCGCACGACTTCAACAACTTGCTGACAACGATCATCGGTCACAGCGATCTGATGCTCCGTTATCTCGACCACGAGCAGGCGCGCGAGGACGTAGCGTCGATCAAGGAAGCGGGGCAGCGCGCAGCGGCGCTGACAAGCCAGCTGCTCGCCTTCGGCCGCCGGCAGATTCTCCAGCTCAAGCTGCTGGACCTGAACACGGTCATAGCCGACCTGGGCGCGCGGCTAAAGAACTCGATCGGCAGCGACATCGAGCTGATCACGGTCCTCGATGGCAATCTCGGCAGGGTGAAGGCGGATCCTGTACAGATGGAAGAAGTGATCTCGGATCTGGTCGAGAACGCTTGCGAGGCGATGCCGGATGGCGGCCGGCTCACCCTCGAAACCGCTGACGTCGATCTTTCGCCGGAGGTCGCCCAGCAGCTGGGGATTGCCGAGCCCAGCCGCCACGCCGTCCTGTCGATCACCGACACCGGCCTTGGCATGGACGAAGTGACGCGCGCCCGGATATTCGAGCCGTTCTTCTCGACAAAGAAAGAGGTTAAGGGGACGGGATTGGGTCTGCCGACGGTCTACGGGATCGTCAAGCAGAGCGGCGGCGAGGTTTGGGTCGAGAGCGAGCCGGGGACCGGCACAACCGTCAAGATCTACTTGCCGGTCAGCGTGAGCGAGCCCGACGTGGTGGCGCCGTCGATGCCCGTCGGCCAGCGGCAACACATGGACGAGAAGGCCACGATCCTCCTGGTCGAGGATGAGCCAGCGGTCCTCAACCTCGCCGGTCGCGTACTGCGGGCCCGCGGCTACACGGTGCTCGAGGCGCACGACGGCGCCGAGGCGCTCTCGGCGCAGCAGAGCCACGAGGGCCCGATCGATTTGCTGATAACGGACGTGGTGATGCCGAAGCTGGGCGGCCCGGAATTGGCGGAGCAAATGCAACGTTCGCGGCCGGAGCTGCCCGTCATATACATGTCGGGCTATACCGACAACAAGACGGTCCGCGATATGATGGCGGACAAGAGCACGCCATTCCTTCAGAAGCCTTTCACGCCTTCGGCGCTCGCCGGCATCGCGCGCCGAGTGCTTGCCGAGGCGCAGTCGACAGAACGACACTAACCGACCCGGGCGTCGATCTCATCCATTACAAATTCAGCAAACGGAATCGCGCAGGTGAACGCCGGCGACACTGCGTTCAACACGTGGAACGAGCGGTCATCGCCCTCGACTGTGAAGTCGGTGACCAGCTCGTAGCGCTCGACGTCGACCAGTTGCGCCCGGATGCCCGCCGGGCCCCAGCGCCGGAAGTGCTCCGGCTGCACCCCTTCGCACAGCTTCGCGGCGCGGCCGACCATGGTCCGCTTCTGGTACTTCGGCAGCTCCCGCAGCGCCGCGCTACGGAATTGCGCCCGGTTGCCCAGGAACATGAACCCCTCGAGACGAGAGACCTCGAGAAACTCGCGGAGGTTGAAGCCGTCCAGCCAGCGATACTGCTCGCGCCAGAAGGCGGGTACAGCCGTCGGTCCGATTGTGACGCCGCCGTCGACCGTGACCGTGAAATGGACGCCGAGGAACGGTGTGGCGAGATCGGGTACGGGGTAGATGTTGGTGTTGAGCGGTGGAGCGCCGGGCTCGGCGCGAAGGTAGAGACCCTTGAACGGCAGGATGCGGTAGCGGCCGCCGAACCCGAAGTCGCGAGCGACCCGGTCGGCATAGAGTCCGCCGGCGTTGACCACGAAACCGACGTCGATCTTCCCCTCACCCGTCAGCACTTCTCCGCCCCGCACTCCCCTGTACGTCACTCCCGTTCGCACTTCCACGCCTGCCTCTTCCGCCTCACGAGCGAAGGCCGTCACGACCTCGACTGGATCGACGGTCGTGGTGTCGGGCGAGAAGAGCGCGCGCTCGTGTGTCCTGACGCGTGGCTCGATCCGCCTCGCTTCCTCGGCGGTAATCCGCTGCAACTCGACCCCGTTGGTGCAGGCGCGGCGTAGCAGCTCGTCCAGAACCTCTAGCTCGGCATCGTCACGAGCGACCACGAGTTTACCGCAGCGGTTGATCCGCAGGCCGCGCGCCTCGCAATAGTCGCTCAGGCGGTGATTGCCGTTGCTTGTGAATCGCGCCTTGAAGCTATCGGCGGCGTAGTAGAAGCCCGCGTGCAGAACGCCGCTGTTGCGCCCGCTGGCGTGCAGCCCGCAACGCTTCTCTTTTTCAAGCAGAATGACTCGGCAGTCGGGATGGCGCCGTTTCGCTTCTATGGCGGTGCGGAGGCCGATGACGCCGCCGCCTATGACAAGGAAGTCAGCAGTTGGCATGTTCTATTGAACATTGAACATCCGACATTGGACATAGAACGTTGAAGACACTGCCGAACTTCTCAACGCCTGCACATCGAACATCGGACGTTGAATGCTTCTTCATGTTCAACGTGCAATGTCCGATGTTTGATCATTCGAGGCGCATCAGCACCGAGCCCTTTCAATGTTCGATGTTCAATCAGTCACCGCTAGCGGCGGCTGCCCTAATTGTCACAGGCTCGGGTCCCACCTCTTGCAGCCGGAATGCCTTTGCTGCCTCCACTGCCACCATCACGCCGAGCACGAACAGCGCCGCCGAGATCGTCCTTATGATAACCGCGCCATCCTGCGCGATCAGCATCACCAGCGCACTCATCGTCATCAGCAGCATGAACGCCATCGGCGCGGCCGCAAAGAGCCAGGCCCGTCCGGTCCGCTTCAGCCACACCGTGATAGACAGCAGCGCTAACGCTGCCAGCAGCTGGTTGGTGGCACCGAACACCGGCCAGACGGCACGCCAGGCGGGCTGCATGGCGCCGCTAACCGGGTCCGTATACTGAACGAACACCAGGAACGCGGGGAGCAGCAGCGTCATTACGGTCGCCACTATCCGGCTGCGTGAGTCGTTCCTGTCCCAACCGAACGCCTCCTGCACCACGTAGCGACCCAGGCGCGTGCATGTATCGAGTGTCGTGAGCAAGAAGGTGGAGAGCGCCAGCAGGCCGAAGTGGGAACCGAAGCGGGCGGGGATGCCCAAGGTCGAGAGGAATTGGCCGATCCCGCCAGCATAGATGGCGATGGGCGTCTCAGCGAACGCTCCCGATCCCCAGGGCAGGATGACCACCGTGGCCAGCGCGATGACAGCGACCACGCCCTCGAT
>JBDHHX010000066.1:0-12749 GCA_039589155.1 Gemmatimonadota bacterium
TAGATCAGAATATGCGTCCAGCGGGCGCGTTGCCTGATGACCGACACGATGTCACGAAGCGCCGCGCCTTCCAGCGAAGTCACGACACCGACGCAGCCAGGATGAGCGGGCAGCGGCCGCTTTCGGGCCGGATCCAGCAGGCCCTCCGACTCGAGCTTCGTGCGAACGCGCTCAAAGGCGACCCGCCAAAGTCCCGCGCCGTGGGCCGTGACCTCGCGGACGACGAACTGAAAGCGTCCCGCCCGTTCGAAGATCGAGAGGTAGCCAAAGGCGTGGACCGCCATCCCCTCCGGAGGCTCGGCCGGCAGGCGACGCGCCTGGTCGCGCCAGATCACGCAGCTCAACTGCGCGTTCCTGTCCTTCAACGTGAAGTAGCAGTGGCCGGACGGGTATCGTTTGAACCCCGATACTTCGCCGGCCACCCAGAAGAGAGGCAGCGATCCTTCGATCAGCTCGCGTGCCAGCGCGTTGACCTGGCTTACACTCCAGACTTGCGGAGCCCGGTCATCGCCGAGCGCACGCGTGTTGGCGGCCTGAAAGAAGAGATCGCGGTTCACGAATTGCCGCTGATCTCCCGCGCCGCCTGGATACAGTTGGTCAGCAACATGGCGATGGTCATCGGCCCAACGCCGCCGGGCACCGGGGTGATGGCGCTAGCCACCTCGAAAACCTCGTCGTAGGCCACGTCTCCCACCAGCCGGTACCCCTTCTCGGTGCTGTCGTCGTCGACACGATTGACGCCCACATCGATGACGACCGCGCCCGGCTTCACCATGTCCGCCTTCACGAACTCGGGCACTCCGATGGCGGCGATCAGGATGTCGCCCTCGCGAAGCACGCCCGGCAAGTCGGGCGTGCGGCTGTGGGCGAGGGTCACCGTGGCGTTGCCACCTTTCATCTTCTGCCCGAGCAGTACGGCCAGCGGCTTGCCAACGATGTTCGACCGGCCCACGATCGCAACCCGCTTGCCAGACGGATCGTTGCCGGTCCGCATGAGCATCTCGACCACGCCGGCCGGCGTCGCGGGGCGAAAGGCCGTAGGGTCGCCGATCATCATGCGACCGACGCTGACGGGGTGGAACCCATCGACGTCCTTATCCGCCGCGATCCGGTAGATGATGTCTTTTTCCTCAATCTGCGACGGTAGCGGGAGCTGTACCAGAATGCCATGCACCGAATCGTCGGCATTCAGCCGATCGATGACCGCTTCGAGGTCACCCTGTGTCGTCTCCTCTGGTAGTCTGATGACCTCTGACTTGATGCCCGTCTCCTCACATGCCTTCGCCTTCATGCGTACGTACACGCCGCTGGCCGGGTCTTCGCCGACCAGCACCACGGATAAACCCGGCGTGACGCCCTTACCCTTCAGTTCTTCGACATCCTGTTTGACCTCAGCGCGAATGTCAGCCGCTATTTGTTTTCCGTCGATAACTTCAGCCACTTCTGTCCTCCTCCTCGTACGAGAGATCGATGCGCTCGATCGAATCTGCATGGCCGGACGCAAGGTCGATCTCGACGATCGCGCCTTGCAGCCTGAGGTTGCCCTCGGCCAACTCTAGCCGGACGCGGCGCCCGGAGACGGCGCGCTGCACGGCCAACTCGGCGCGAAAGCCGATCACGCCGGCGTGCGAACCGGTCATCCCTAAATCGGTGATGTAGGCAGTACCGCCCGGCAGAATCTGCTCGTCCGCCGTCGGCACGTGGGTGTGGGTGCCCACTACGGCGCTCACCCATCCGTCGATGTAGCGGGCGAAGGCCAGCTTTTCGGCGGTCGCCTCGGCGTGGAAATCTATTACGATGTTGTTAGTGTCCGCACGGAGCTCGTCGACCATCGCCCGCCCAATGCGGAAGGGGTCGTCTATGTCGGGCATGAAAGCACGGCCCTGCAGGTTGATCACGGCCAGCCTGGCGCCGTCGAGGGCGACCACGTAACAGCCGCTGCCCGGATTGCTGGCGGGGTAGTTGGCGGGCCGCAGCAACCGGGGCTCCGAGTCGAGTAGCTCGACGCCTTCGCGACGGTCCCAGACGTGGTTTCCCGACGTGACGACATCGACGCCGTCGTTGAATAGGCCCGAGATGAGGGATGGTGTGACTCCGTAGCCGCCCGCCAGGTTCTCACCGTTGGCGATGACGATATCGATGTGACGCTCGCTACGCAGTCGAGGTAGTAGCGCGTGTGTAACCTGGCGCCCCGGCTTGCCGACCAGGTCGGCGATGAACAAGATCCTCATATGTAGTCGCCGGGCAGCGGACGCTGCCGCCTTGCCTGCTCCCTTCTAGCGCGCGAAATCGACCGCGCGCGTCTCCCGGACGACCACGACCTTGATCTGCCCGGGGTACTGGAGTTCCTGCTCGATACGGCGGGCCGTGTTTTCGCTGAGCACCGCCATCTCATCGTCGGAGATGGCCTCTGGCGTGACCATGATTCGCACCTCGCGCCCGGCCTGGATGGCGAAGCACTTCTGCACGCCGTCGAACGAAGTGGCGATCTCCTCGAGCTTCTCGAGCCTTTTGACGTAGGCCTCGAACGATTCGCGGCGCGCGCCGGGCCGGGCGCCGGAGATGGCGTCCGCGGCGGTGAGCAGGAACGTCTCTGGATAGCGGGCCGGCTCCTCGCCGTGATGCGCGCGTATGGCATTCAGCACCTGATCCGACTCGCTGCAGCGCTTGCAGAGCTCGTAGCCGAGCTCGACGTGGGTTCCCTCGTGCTCGTGAGTCATCCCCTTGCCTATGTCGTGGAGGAGACCCATCCGTTTGGCCATCTCGGCGTTCAGCCCCAGCTCGGCCGCCATGTTGCCGGTCAGGCGCGCGACTTCGAGGGAGTGCTGGAGCTGGTTCTGGCCGTAGGAGGTGCGATACTTCATGCGGCCAAGGGTTTCCATGATGTTCTGGTGAAGACCGTGGATCCCCAGCTGGTAGCAGGCGTCTTCCGCCGCCTCCTGCATGCTCTGCTCTACCTCTTTCTTCGCCTTTTCGATGACCTCCTCGATACGGCCCGGATGGATACGACCGTCGGCGACGAGCTTGTCCATGGCGATGCGAGCGATCTCGCGACGCACCGGATCGAAGGCGGAGAGGATGACGGCTTCGGGCGTGTCGTCCACGATGACGTCCACGCCAGTGAGGTTCTCGAACGCACGAATATTGCGGCCCTCGCGTCCAATGATGCGACCCTTCCTCTCGTCGTTAGGCAGCGGCACGACAGAGACGGTGGCTTCCGCCGCATGGTCAGCGGCGATCTTCTCGATCGCCATCGAGACGATGTTCCGCGCTTCGCGCTCGGCGGAGCGGGTTGACTCTTCTTTGATGCGGCGGACGAGCTGCAGAGCTTCGGCGCGCGCCTCCTCTTCGGCGCGGCGCAAGACCTCCTTGCGCGCTTTCTCCGCCGTCATTCCGGCCACACGCTCGAGCTTCTTACGCTCCTCGGATACCAGTTCGTCGTAACGACCACGCTGTTCCTCGACCGCCTGCTCGCGCTCCTCGAGCTCGGACCCGCGTTTATCGATCTGATCCTGCTTCTGATCGAGAGTGGAGTACTTGCGGTCCAGCATGCTCTCGCGGTCATCGAGCCGACGCTCGGTCCTCTCGATCTCCGACCGGCGCTTGGCGAGCTCACCGTCCCAGCTCTCCTTGGCGCGGAGCAGTTCTTCTTTTGCCTCTAGTTCGGCGGTGCGTTTCAGGCTGCCCGCTTCGGTGTGCGCGTTTTCGACGATCCTGGCCGCTTCAGTTCCGGCCTTTTCTTTCTCTTCACGTATCCGCCCGAACTCGAATCGCCGCACGAGGAAGAATGTGGCGGCCCAGCCGAGGATACCCCCGACCGCCAGGGCGACTAGGGCTACGATCCCATTCACGACGTTACCTCTCTTTATGCGGTCCGGGCGTCAGCGGCCCGAACGAAAACAGCGGCAAGGCCTGTGGCCTATGCCGCTGGAATAAATGAAGCTGATGGAAACAGATTAACCGCCGGCGCGGATACACGGCCGACGGCGGAATCCGATTACCGTTTGAGCGCTCTGACCTCGCTCACTCCAGAGTACCTGAAGGTGAGATGACTAGAGCTGCAAACGGACCGAAAACTATGCAAACTGCTTCCTGAGCTATTATAGGCATTTTCCAGACAGCCACAGGGCCGTCCGAAAAAGTATACCCGGCGTTAATGGTTGCGCAAGTTGGCTACCCGGACGACCCCTCGACAACGCCGAGGACTTCCGCGGTCAGGCGCTCGGATCGCTTCTCGGCCAGCCCTTTGACGACGTCAACACCCTCCCGCATGCGGAACAGCTGATCGGTGACGGCCAGAGCTGTGAGGATGGCCACTTTCTTGACGTCGACGACGCCGCTCTCCTCACGAATCTCGCGCGCCGTGGTGTCGACGTGTTCGGCGACCCGGCGGGTGTAATCGGTGCTGGTCTCGGAAGCGATGTTATATGGCTCTCCGAGTATCTGGACCTCGACCATCTCCTTGCCACTCATCGGGCGTCCTCCAAGAATTCCACTTCCCTGGCCAGCTTCTCAGCCTGTTGGCGGCCCTGTTCCAGTTGTTGCCGCAACTCCTCATTCTGCGCGCGCAGTCGCTGCAGCTCGTCGGCGGCGGCAGACGGCTCCAGCGCACCGATCTGACCCATGCGGTCGATGACGTCCTGCAGGCGGCGCCGCTCGGCCTCCGATGCAGCGGCCCGTTCGCGCCAGACCTCGAGCTGGCGAAGCGCACGGCCCACGGCGGCTTCCAGCTCATCGAACTTTGGGAACTCGATCGTCGGCTTACGCCCCTCGGATTCCGACATTGAGCTTCTCCTGCAGCGCGGAGGTGATCCCCTTCACAGCCGAGTCTACTTCCTCGTCCGTTAGGGTACGGTCAGGCGAGCGGAATCTCAAGCGCCAGGCGATGCTGCGCGTGCCTTCGGGCACTTTGTCGCCTACGTAGACGTCGAAAATGGACAACGAAACGAGGAAATCCGGCGACGCTTCGCGGATTACGGCACCCACCTCGGCAGCGAGCCTCGGACCCGGGACCAGGGTCGCCAGATCACGATCTACGGCCGGGTAGACGGGTGTCGCCCGATAGTCAGCAGGCTGGCGAACGACCGGCTCAACCGCCAGCTCGAACCCCCACAGGCCGCCCGCCCAACGCGGCAGCTCGAGTCCCCGTTCGGCAATTCGACCCGCCCAGCCGATGGCCTGGCCGTCAGGCGACACCAGAGCCAGCGCATGGTCGAGCCCGGTTGTACCGGCGTCGCCCGCATCGACCGGCCGCAGCGCACCGCCCGGCACGGCAACGGCGGCGATCTCAGACACGATCGACTTCAGGTCCCAGACGTCCCAATCCCGGCTTTCGGCCGACCAATGCTCCGGTGCACGGCTTCCGGTCCAGATCGCGGCGATGCGAATCTGCTCGGCCGGCAGCGGGCCGCCCGCGTCGCTGAATGTGGTGCCGATCTCGAACAGGCGGACATCGCGCTGGCCGCGCGCGAAGTTGTACTCGACGCGGTGAGCCAGTCCCGTAAGGAGGTCGCGACGCAGATGATCTTCCCTTTCCGAGAGTGGGTTGAGCAGCCTGACATCGCCTTCTCCGGACGGCACGAAAGCATGGTTGCTCGCCTCGAGGAACCCGAGACCGACCATCTGTTCGCGCAGGTCTCGCGATACAGCGACGTAGCTGTCTTCCGGCACCGTCGTCGGTCGGAAGGTGCGCATTTCGTCAGGGAATTTGTCGTAGCCGTGCCGCCGCGCGACCTCCTCGATGAGGTCGACCTCGCGCTCGACATCGGGACGCCAACTGGGGATCATCACCGTCAGGGCATCACCCTCGTCTTGCACCTCGAAGCCGATGGGCTCAATGCAGCTGCGGATCGTCTCGCTGTCCAGCTCGACACCCAGCAGGCGGTTCACCTGCGACGGCCTCAGACTCACGCTCCGCGGCTCGAACGGGTTCGGATAGACGTCAAGCGCCTGCCCATCGACCTCACCGCCGGCCACGGTCAGGATCAACTCGACGACGCGCTGCAGCGCGCGCGGCGAGCCTTCCGGATCGATGCCACGCTGGAAGCGATACGAGGCATCGGTGTCCAGGTCCAGCCCTTTAGCCGCAACCCTGACGCGCTTCGGGTCGAAGTAGGCGCACTCGATGAACAGGTCCGTCGTGTCGTTCTCGACCTCGCTGCCCTCGCCGCCCATCAGCCCCGCCATGGCCGTGGGGGCCTTCGCATCAGCGATCACCAGCATCTCGGGATCGAGCTTGTGGTCTTTGCCATCCAGCGTGCGCAGCGCCTCGCGCTTCTTCGCCCTGCGAATAACCACGGCCGCGCCTCCCAGGCGCCGCAGATCGAACGCATGCAGCGGCTGATTGAGCTCGTGCAACACGTAGTTCGTTGCATCGACGACGTTGTTGATCGGCTGCTGTCCGATGGATCTCAGGCGGTTGGCCAGCCACTCGGGCGACGGGCCGACGGTTACACCGCGGATTACGGCGCCCATGTACCGCGGGCAGCCCTCGGGATCCTCTATCCGCACCGTGATTCCGCCGGTGACGCCTTCCTTGCGGACGGTCTCGGTCGAGTAGGCGCCGGCGACGTGGCCGGGGAACTCCGGGAGCCGCAGGTCGCCCTCACCACCGGTGGCCAACTCGCGAGCCACTCCCCAAACACCGAGCAGATCGGGCCGGTTGGCGGTCACGTCCACGTCGAGAAGGTGATCGTCGAGCTCCAGTACCTCGAGCACCGACTGTCCCGGCGTGTACTCTCCGTAGAGCTGCATTATGCCGGCAGCATCGCGCCCGATGCCGAGCTCTTTTTCAGAGCACAGCATCCCCTCGCTGGTCTCGCCGCGCAGCTTCGCCTTCTTGATGGTTACGTTGCCGGGTAGCGTCTGTCCGACGCCGACGAATGGGTAAAAGCCGCCCTCGACAACCACGGGTGCTCCGGTGACAACCTGCACTGGCTCGTCGCGACCGGCATCCACACTACAGACGACCAGGCGGTCGGCCTTCGGGTGTTTCTTAACGCTGTCGACCTTTGCGACGACGAGGTCTTCCAGCCCCGCGCCCAGCCAGATCACCTCGTCGACCGGCACGGCCGTATAGGTGAGCTGCTCGGCAAGCGCTTCGGCTGACTTGTCGATGGTCGGCGCCAGCTGCTTCAGCCAGCGGTAAGAAATATTCATAGCTCAGATCAGAACTGCTCGAGAAAGCGGACATCGCTTTCGTAAAGCAGACGGATATCTGGAATGCGGTAGCGCAACATGGCGATCCTGCCGACTCCCATACCGAAGGCGAACCCTGTGAAACGCTTCGAGTCGTAGCCGACGTTGTCAAAGACCGCGGGATCGACCATGCCGGAGCCCATGATCTCGATCCAACCGGTGCCCTTGCAGGCCGAGCATCCGTCGCCGTGGCATAGAACACAGGAGACATCGACTTCGGCCGATGGCTCGGTGAACGGAAAGAACGACGGCCGGAACCTGGTCTTCGTGTCCTCGCCGAAAAAGCGACGGACGAAGTAGCTGATGCTCGCCTTGTAGTCGACGAAAGTGATTCCTTCATCGACCGCCAGTCCCTCGATCTGATCGAAGGCCGGCGCGTGCGATGCGTCCCATGGATCGCGGCGGTAGCATGCGCCCGGGACCACGATCCGCACCGGTGGCTCGTACTTCTCCATCGTGCGCGCCTGAACCGGAGAGGTATGGGTGCGCAGGACGGTGTCGTCGCTCAAGTAGAAGGTGTCCTGCTCGTCCGCCGCCGGGTGGTCGAGCGGCGTATTGAGTGCCGTGAAGTTATACCAGGTCGTCTCTGCCTCGGGACCGCGGGCACGGGAGAAGCCGAGCTCTTTGAAGATCGCGCAGATCTCGTCGGTCACCAGCGTGCAGGGGTGGCGAGCGCCACGCCAGCGGTCGCGGCCAGGCAGCGTGAGATCGATCTCATCGGCCGTTGCCGGTGTGCCGGCGAGCTCCGCGGCCCGTCTGTCCAGTGCCTCTTGAAGTCGGAGTTTGACGCGGTTCGCTTCGGCACCGGCCTGCGGCCGTTGCTCCTGCGGCAGCTCGCGCACGCCGCGCAGCAGCTGAGTCAGCTGCGCCTTGCGGCCGACGTACTGAACGCGAACGCTCTCCAGCTCTTCGCTGCTGGACGCCGCGGCGATGGCGGCGGCGCCGGCTTCCTCGAGCTCGCGCAAGTTAGAGAGAAGATCTTCCATCAGGCCGCTGGCTCTATTTGGCTAGCGCTTCCTTGGCCACCGCGACGAGATCGCCGAAAACGTTGGGATCACGCACGGCCAGATCGGCGAGCGTCTTGCGGTTGAGCTCGACGCCGGCGTTCCGCAGCCCGTTGATGAAGTTGGAATAGGTCAGGTCGTGCTGGCGCGCCGCGGCGTTGATCCGGGTGATCCAGAGGCGCCGGAAATCGCGCTTGCGGTTACGCCGGTCCCGATAGCTGTTCTTCCAGCCGCGCTCGACGGCGTTCTTGGCCGAGCGATAGAGCTTGGACCGACCACCGCGATAGCCCTTCGCCAGCTCACGTACCTTCTTCTTCTTCTTGTGCCGAGCGACCTGATTAGTGACCCGAGGCATCTATATACTCCTGTTCTCATTGCAGCCGGTGACGTTCGCGGTGCCACAGGGACACCACGAACGTCACAAGCCGAGCATTCGCTTGACTCGCTTCATGTCGCTCGCGGCGACGAGCGTACCTTTGCGCAGATTGCGCTTCCGCTTCCTCGATTTCTTCGCCAGGATATGGCTCTTGTACGCCTTACGACGCTTGAGCTTGCCACTGGCCGTTCTGCTGAACCGCTTCGCCGCGGCCCGGTGCGTCTTCATCTTTGGCATCGCTGCTTGGTCTCTCCCTTCTACCCTTTGAGCATCACGTCTTCCTGGGTGCCATGACCATGGTCATCTGGCGACCTTCCATCCTGGGCCGCTCCTCGACATGGCCGACATCCTCCAGCAGCCCGGCGAATCGCTCCAGGACCACCGCACCGAGATCGATGTGAGTCATCTCGCGCCCGCGAAACCGCATGGTCAGCTTGACCTTGTTCCCTTCGCCGAGGAATCGCCGGGCGTGCCCGGCTTTGAAGTTGAAATCATGATCCTCGATCTTCGGACGCAGCTTGATCTCCTTCACTTTGACCTGGTGCTGCTTCTTCTTCGATTCGCGCGTCTTGCGGGCCTGTTCGTACTTGTATTTCCCGTAGTCCATGACCCGAACCACAGGCGGCCGTGCGTTGGGCGCGACTTCCACCAGATCGAGGCCCCGGGCCGCCGCCGCGGAGCGGGCCTCCTCGATTGAGACGATCCCGACCTGTTCGCCTTCCGAGTCGACCAGCCTGACCGGGCTGATGCGGATCTGGTTGTTTACGCGGGGCTCGTTTTTGTCGATTATCTGTCTCCTTCGTTTCGGCGCGGTATGCGCATCCAACAAACAAAAACGATGGACCAAGCGAGACGCCCGACCGAACGGCCGGTCCGACCGGCCTCGGTGAGAGCGTTTTCCCGCTTGACCCGGCAGCACCGCACTCGCGTGCGGACTGAAAGGTGGGCGGCGTCCATCAAGCCGCCACTTTCCTCAATGTGGGCGGAAAAGTTGGCGAAAACGGGCAAAAAGTCAACGGTGCCCCTCATCCCCAGCCCGCCCCTACCCGCCTCCTGCTCCTCCTCTTGCTCTTGCTCGTAATCGTGATCGTAAGCGTGATCCTGCTCGATCCGCGATCACGATCACGATCACGAGCAGGAGGTTAGCTGAGGGACCGGGTGCGGTTCTCGTCCTCGACCTGGGCGATGAAGTCGGCGACCGGCATGACCACCTGCTTCTTGTCGGATCCGCGCTTGCGCACGGCGACGGTGCCGGCATCGGCCTCGCGCTGGCCGATCACACCCAGATAAGGGATCTTCTGCAGCTCGCCGTCGCGAATGCGGTAGGAGACCGTCTCCGCCCGGTCGTCCAGTTCCACACGCAGTCCAGCGCCGCGCGCCGCCTCCGTCACCTCCCGGGCCGCCTCGACGAAATCGTCGGTGATCGGCACAAGCCGTATCTGGACTGGCGCCAGCCAGACCGGGAAGGCTCCGGCGAAGTGTTCGATCAGGCCACCGATGAAGCGCTCGAACGTCCCGAAGATGGCCCGGTGCACCATCGCCGGCCGGTGCTTCTGGTTGTCGGCACCGATATAGGACAGGTCGAAGCGCTCAGGGAGCACGAAATCGAGCTGGATGGTCGAGCCCTGCCACTCGCGACCGATGGCGTCGAGGAATTTGATGTCAATCTTCGGACCGTAGAAGGCACCGCCACCCTGATCGACGGAATAGCTCAGATCACGACGCTCGATGGCGGCACGCAGCGCGCTTTCGGCCTCGTCCCAAATCTCATCCGCACCGATGCGCTTGGCCGGCCGGGTCGAGAAATCGAGCCGGTACTGGAGACCGAAGGTACCGTAGATGTGGGCCACCAGGTCCAGCATTCCGTAGATCTCTTCCTCCACCTGGTCGGGCCGGCAGAAGATGTGCGCGTCGTCCATCGTCAAGCCGCGCACCCGCAGCATGCCGTGCAGGGTTCCCGACTTCTCGTTCCGGTAGTCGCTGGCGATCTCCGAGTAGCGAATCGGCAGATCGCGGTAGCTGCGCTGCCGCGAGGCGTAGATCTCCATGTGCGAAGGACAATTCATCGGCTTGACCCGATAGTTGTCCTTCTCGCCTTCCGTCTCCATCGGCGGGAACATCACTTCCGAGTAGGCCTGGAGATGTCCCGAGCGCCGGAACAGCGCCTCGCGCGCGATGTGCGGGGTATAGACGAAGTCGTAGCCCCGCTTCATGAGCTCGTCCTCGAGGAAGCGCCGCAAGAGGAACTGGACCATGGCGCCCTTGGGGTGCCAGTGGATGAGGCCCGGCCCAACGTCTTCCTGGATGCTGAACAGGTCGAGCTCCTTACCGATGATCCGGTGGTCCCGCTTGCGGGCTTCCTCGAGCCGGCGCAGATGTTCGTCCAGGTCCGACTTCTCGAAGAAGCTCGTACCGTAGATTCGCTGGAGCATCGGGCGCCGCTCGTCGCCGCGCCAATAGGCGCCCGCCGAGTGCAGGACCTTGAAGTTCTTGACGTGGCCGGTGGACGGCAGGTGCGGTCCCCGGCAAAGGTCAACGAAATCGCCATCGCGGTAAACAGAGATCGCCTCGCCCTCCTCGATCTCGGCCAGTCGCTCGAGCTTGTAGGGGTCATCGGAGAAAAGGTCGCTCGCTTCCGGCCGCTCGACCTCCCGGCGCTCGAACGGGTCGCCGGCGGCGATCACCTCGGCCATCCGCTGTTCGATCTTCTCCAGATCCTCGGGAGTGAACGGGGTCTCGACGTCGAAATCGTAGTAGAATCCGTCGGCGATTGGCGGCCCGAACCCTATGCCAGCGTCCGGCCACAAGCTGCGTACCGCCGTTGCCATCACGTGCGCCGTCGAATGGCGAAGCACGTAGAGCGAATCCTCGTTTTCGTCGTTCTCGAACAGAAACTCGATGGCTCCCGACCGTTCGATGGGCCGGGCGAGATCGATGATCTCGCCGTCCAGCTTGGCGGCGATGGCCCGATCGGCCACGTCGCCTTTCACCTGCTCCGCCAGGTCACGGGCCGAGATACCGTGCTCGACCTCTGCCTGGCTGCCGTCTGGTAGAACCAGACTCAGCTTCTTCGCACTCATGGCTCACCTTCCGATACCTGGAAAGGTTTCCCTGCTAAAAACCGGGATCCGCGGATACGGCCCGGGCTCCCGGTTCGCTTATGGGAATTGATAGTTGGGAAGCTCGAAGTGTCAAGCGGATTGGGAGTTAGAGGTCGGGATTCCGACCTGGCGAATCACCGATCGGCGGGAATTGCCGAAGTGGACTCGGGGATTCCGGCAATCGGGGATCGGGGAAGGCGCACGACAGTCCGACGATCATTCGCGGCTCCCCGACTTCCCGAATGCCGGAATCCCCGAATCGCCTTCCTTCGTTCCCAGTGAATTCGCTTCCCTTGCTCCCTGCGTCCGAATTCGCAATTCATACTCCCCAACAAGGAGGGGCGAATGAGGATCGCCTGCGCTCAGTTTCAGCACGTTGGTGACAGAGAGAAGAGCCGGGACAAAGCGCTCGAATGGATGGCGAAGGCCGCGGATGAAGGCGCCGGCCTCATTGTCTTCCCGGAGCTGGCGTTCGATTTCTTCTTCCCGCAAGTGAGGGCAGACGCTCGCTATTTCGATTGGTCGGAGCCGATCCCCGGGCCTACCACGGAGCAATTCCAGGAAGCAGCGGCCCGTCACGGCCTGGTCACGGTCATCAACGTGTTCGAGCGGGCGGGCCCCGGCCGCTACTACGACTCTTCGCCGGTGATTGATGCGGACGGAACGCTGGTCGGCGTCAGCCGCATGCTACACATCTGCGAGGAGCCGGGCTACAATGAGAAGTTTTACTATTGGCCCGGTGACACCGGCTGGCCTGTCCACGAGACGAAGGTTGGTCGCGTGGGCGTAGCAATCTGCTACGATCGTCACTACCCGGAGCACTTCCGCGCGCTCGCCCTCGGCGGCGCCGAACTGGTCGTCGTCCCCACCGCCACCTCGATGTCGGAACAGACGTTCAAGGATGTCTGGGAGCTCGAGATCCGTGCCTCCGCTGTCGCGAACCAAATCTTCGTCGCGGTGGCTAACAGGACCGGGATTGACGAGGAGCTGCACTTCTTCGGCGAGAGCTTCGTCGCCGGGCCGGCCGGCCAGGTGTTGGGCCGGGCCGCCGCCGACGTGGAAGAGCTGCTG
>JBDHHX010000067.1:0-12741 GCA_039589155.1 Gemmatimonadota bacterium
CTTTAACAGTAACAGGTTACGGACTCTGTTCAGCGGGGCTTGACCCCGAACAAGTCCCGAAGTACCTTGGTCTCTGTTCCTTGTCGAGCAAGGTGCCGGAGCCGCGACCGGAGCCGCTCACTTCAAACAGACATGAAAACGAACGATATCGTCGATCTCCGCAGCGACACGGTTACTCGTCCATCGTCCGAGATGCGCCGGGCGATAGCCGAAGCCGAAGTCGGTGACGACGTACTGGGTGACGACCCGACCGTGAAGTGGCTGCAGGAGCGAACGGCGCAGCTCCTGGGTAAGGAGGCATCGCTTTTCTTCCCCAGCGGTACGCAGGCGAACCAGTCGGGAATCTTGCTCAGCACGCAGCCGGGTACGGAAGCGATCTGCGAGGAGAACGCCCACGTCCTGCACTACGAGTTCGCGGGAGCGGCGTCGTGGTCGGGCGTGCAATTGAGACCGGTGGCGACGGCGGACGGCGTGCTGACGGCGGAGCTGGCGCGCCCGCTGATCCGTCCTGAGAGTCCGCACCTGATGCGGACGACGCTGCTTTGCGCGGAGAACACGCACAACATGGCGGGCGGCAAACTGATGCCGCTGCAGACGCTGAAGGGCCTGCGCGAGCTGGCGAGCGAGTACGGACTGGCGCTGCACCTGGACGGTGCGCGGCTGTGGAACGCGGCGGCGGCTGCGGGCGTTCCCGCAGCGGAGTTCGCGGCGCAGGCCGACACGGTGATGGTCAGCTACTCGAAGGGACTGGGCGCGCCGGTCGGCTCGGCGTTGGCCGGTACGGCCGAGGCGATGGGGCGGGCCCACGTGTGGCGGAAGCGATTGGGTGGCGGCATGCGCCAGGTCGGGATCCTGGCGGCGGCCGGTCTCTATGCCCTCGAGCACAACCTGCCGCGGATTGCCGAGGACCACGACCGCGCCCGTCGGCTGGCCGAGTTCGTGGACGGGCTGGACGGATTCAGCGTGATACCGCCGGACACGAACATCATCATGATCGACCTGGAACGCGACGATCTGACGCCGGCGGACGTGGCGAGTGCATTGGAGGCGCGCGACGTTTGGCTGCTGGCGACGGGCCCGAGTCGCCTGCGTGCGGTCACGCACCTGGATGTCGATGACGCCGGTATCGAACGGGCGTGCGATGCGTTTGCTGAGGTTGCAGGATAGGTGGTGTTGATAATCGGATGAGCGTGGGCCGCTAGGGTGGTGTGGTGGATGGCCGCCGTTTCCAACGCCCGACGCCCGACTTCCAAGCTCCTTAGGAGGTATGATGGTCGCTGAACTGAGT
The DNA here is from genome assembly GCA_039589155.1 of Gemmatimonadota bacterium. GTDB lineage: Bacteria > Gemmatimonadota > Gemmatimonadetes > Palauibacterales > KS3-K002 > Kutchimonas. Next base: position 1,289 of record JBDHHX010000067.1, read on the forward strand.
GAAGACAGAAAAAAGGCATTGAACGTCGCGATCTCCCTTGTCGAGCGGCAGCACGGCAAGGGCGCGATCATGCGCATGGGCTCCGACGGCGCACGCGTGAAGGTGGCGTCGATCTCCACCGGCTCGCTTGCCCTCGATGCCATGACCGGAATCGGCGGCATCCCGCGGGGCAGGGTGACCGAGATCTACGGGCCCGAGTCGTCGGGCAAGACGACGCTCACGCTCCATATCATAGCTAACGCCCAGAAGGCCGGAGGCGTTGCGGCCTTCATCGATGCCGAGCACGCCCTCGACATCAACTACGCCGAGCAGCTCGGCGTCGACATCGAGAATCTGCTGGTTTCCCAGCCCGATACCGGCGAGCAGGCGTTGGAGATCGCCGAGGTGCTGGTGCGTAGCAGCGCCGTCGACGTCGTCGTCATCGACTCGGTCGCGGCGCTCGTTCCCCGTGCCGAGATCGAAGGCGAGATGGGCGCCTCCCACGTGGGGCTGCAGGCGCGGCTCATGTCGCAGGCGCTCCGCAAGGTCACCGGCGCCATCAACCGCTCCAAGACAGCCGTCGTCTTCACCAACCAGATCCGCGAGAAGATCGGTGTCATGTTCGGTAACCCCGAAACGCAGCCGGGCGGCCGGGCGCTCAAGTTCTACGCGTCGCTTCGACTCGACATCCGACGGATCGCGGCAATCAAGGACGGCAACGACCCCGTCGGCAACCGCACCCGCGTGAAAGTGGTCAAGAACAAGTGCGCGCCGCCGTTCCGTCAGGCCGAATTCGACATCATGTTCGGCGAGGGCATATCCCGGGCCGGCGAGCTGATCGACATGGCGGCCGAATCCGAGATCATCAAGAAGTCGGGTGCCTGGTTCTCCTACGGCGACCAGCGCATTGGACAGGGCCGTGAGAACGCCAAGTCCTTCCTGAAAGAGAACCCCGACGTGGCCGACGAGGTCGAGACCAAACTGCGCGAGGCTGTCGGTATCACAGACGCGCCCGACGAGCCGGTCGAGGAAGAGAAGCCGGCCGAAGAGTAGACGTGCTCGACGCCGACGGCCACGCTCCTGCGGAAGAAACGACGACCCAGGCCATCGACGCGGCCCTCAACTACCTGTCTTACCGGCAGCGTACCGGCCACGAGGTCCGTCGTAAGCTGATCGATCGCGGTTTCGACGAGGAGACCATCGAGGCTGCCATGACGCGGCTCGAGAACGTCGGCCTCGTGGACGACGACGCCTTCGTCGCCGCCTACGTCCGCGATCGCGTCGCCCACCGACCCATGGGTGTCCGCAGAATGGCGCAAGAGCTCTATGCCAAGGGAGTGACCCGCGACGCCGCCTTGCCGGTGATCGAAGCGGCTCTACACGAAGAAGGAACCGATGAGGTGGCGCTCGCCCGGCGCGTGGCGGAGAAGAAATGCGGGGCGCTGCGGAAACGGAACGAGGAAGCGGCGCTCACACGCAAACGGTTGCGCGATCACCTGCTGCGCCGCGGATTCGATGGCCGGATCGTCCAGGGCTTGCTAGACGAGCTGCTGCCCCGGTAGCCGGTGACTGGAGCGCTCCGCGCACTATGTCGATAAAGACAAAGACAAAGAGAAGAGAGAAATGCCGTTGCCGTAGGGCGCGGCGCGATGAAGCTGTGGCGCTCAGCGGGATGGCGCTTCGCTCCAAGGCGCATTGGGGTTACGAGAGCGAATTCCTGGAGGCGTGCCGCCAGGAATTGACCCTGACGCCGGAGCTGATCGACGCAGAGCAGGTCTACCTGATTGAGGACGGCGGCCGGCCCGTCGGTTTCTACACGCTGGTGAAGTGGGCCGCCGACATCGAGTTGGGCCACTTCTTTGTCGATCCGCCCTCTATCGGTCGCGGTGTGGGCCGTGCGCTCTGGGACGACGCGCTGGAGAGAGCGGCGGAGTTGGGCTATGCGCGCCTGCTCATACAGAGCGACCCCAACGCCGAGGGCTTCTACCTAAAGCTGGGCGCCGAGCGGATCGGCGAGGTGCCGTCCGCGGTGTGGCCCGGCCGCAAGCTGCCGCTGCTGGTCTACCCGCTGATCGGGTAGAGAAAGGACAAAGACAAGGAGAAGTGAGAAGAATCCCCGGGGTGTCCTCCTGTCCCTGGTCTTCTCTTTTCTCTTTTCTCTTTTCTCTTTATCTCTTCTCGACAGGGCGCGCAGCGCTCCATACGTTCCAAGCATGACATGCTGCCAGTGCCAGGGCGCGGAGAAAGTGTTTCGCGGTGCCTACGTCAAGCGCGATCTGCGGAGCTATCGGCGAAAGGGGCCGCGTGACACCACGCGTATGTTGCTTGATGGGGTCAAGGCGGAGGGCGTTGCCGATGCCACGATACTCGATATCGGCGGCGGTGTAGGCGTCATCCAGAACGAGTTGCTCGAGGCCGGCGCTAGCCGGGCGACAGGCGCCGAGGCTGCCACCGAGTTTATCGCCGCAGCCGAAGAGGAAGCGCGCCGCCAGGGTCACTTCGACCGCGTGACTCTCCATCAAGGCGACTTCGTCGAGATCGCCGATGAGGTGGCTCCCGCGGACATTGTCACGCTTGACCGTGTGATCTGCTGCTACCCGAACATGGAATCGCTGGTCGGGCTGTCGGTGGCCAAAGCTCGCCGCGTCTACGCCGTGGTGTACCCCCGCGATTCCAGGCTGAACGGCATCGGGCACCGGATCCTGAACGCGCTATTCTGGCTGCGGCGGAATCCCTTCCGGGTCTACATTCACGCGACCCGCGACGTCGAGGCGCTGATTCACGCCGCCGGTTTCCGGCGAACTTACTTTGGGAAGACGATCAACTGGCAAGTCGCGGTCTACGCCAGGAATGGCAAGTCCGTTCCGGACAGTAGACGAGTAGACAAGTAGACCAGTTGACGAGTAGTCGGTTATCTCGTCCACTCGTCTACTTGTCTACTACACGTCAGGGCGGACTCAGCCTCAACTCCCTCGTATCCGCCACCGGCCTCCTCGACGGCAGGGCTCCCGCGATTCGCTCGATCACCTTTTCCGCCGTGGCGCGGTACGCCGTCAACTTACCGCCGTAGATGCTCAGGACCCGAGGCCTTTCCCGTCTGCCGGCCCGGTCGCGCTCCAGGATCACCTCGCGCGTGCGGTGGAAGGCGTGGCCGGATCCACTCGGCAAAACGCGAAGCCCGGCGAAGGCGTCGATGACGGCCCCCTCGCGATCCGCCTGGTAGCGCGGGAAGTAGCGGTTGAGCAGGCGGATCAAGTAGTTCTTCTCGGCGCGAAGCGGCTGCACGCGATCGGGATCGCCGCGGAACCGCGTCTCCGTCGTTCCCACCATCGTCTCGCCTTTCCACGGCATCACGAATATGGCGCGGCCGTCCCGCGGACATTCGACGTAATAGATGCCGCGTTCGACTTGCCCGCGTACCACGATGTGACTTCCCTGGACGAGATCGATCTCGCGCCGCGGGATGCTGGGCTCGATCCGGTCGAGCACGCGGTTCACCCACGGTCCGGCGGCGTTCACGAGCACGCGGGCCTCGCAGCTTCGCTCCCCTCCGTCGCCGGTGTAGTTGACGATGCATCCGTCCCGCGTCAGCGCCGCACCCGTGAACTCAGCCGGCATCGCCAGTATGGCGCCGAGGCTCAACGCCGAGTTCATCACCGCTCGCGTCAGTGCCGTGTCATCTGTCTGCGCGTCGTGGTACTGATAGACGGCCCTGAGCTTGTCTGTAGCCAACCCATCCAGCTCTCCCCAACGCGAGCGCGCCACATTCCTGAACCTTACCTGCCGCCTCAGTCGACCGAGGACTGCGTAGAGCGAGAGGCCGGCGCGGACGAGCAGGGGGCCGCGCCGCGTGTAATCGAAGATCGGGATGAAAAACGGCTTGAGCTTCACCAGGTCGGGCGCGAGGCGCAGCAGCAGCGCGCGCTCGTCGAGCCCTTCCTGCACGAGAGAGAACTCGTAGCTCTCCAGGTAACGCAAACCGCCGTGGATGAGTTTGCTCGATTTGCTCGACGTGCCGGCGGCGAGCCTGGACTTCTCGATCAGCAGGACCGAATGGCCGGCCGCGGCGGCCGCCTGGGCCACGCCGACCCCGTTGATGCCGCCGCCGACCACGACCACATCGTACGACTCAGTCATCGCGTCTGCGCCCGGGTACCAGGCGTCTGTCGTGCAGCATCTCGCCGATCGCCATCGTTTCCACGAACCTGGCGCCGTGCGCCGCCAGGGCGAGCGCCAGCTCGGGGTCGATGATCTCGTACAGCGCCCAGCGCCATGAGCCGGTCCACAGCTCCTCGCGGTCGGGGACCATTCGGTAGTTGCAGAACAGGTAGTCCGGTTTCATGCCCTGCGCTCTGCTCTTAACCTCCGCCGTCCACTCGGGTAGCACCCAGCCGATCGCGTTGGCGCCACGCTCCCGCGCACGCTCCACGGCGTCGGGGTCGAAGGAGATGATGACGCAGCGCTTCAGCACCGGCTGCAAAACGTCCATCGTCTTGTCTACGACGAGCTCGGTCCCAAAACGCCGCATGCTTTCGACCTTCAGTTCGACGAAGGCGACGATCTTCTTCTCCTCGGCGATGAGCGTCGCCGCGTCCTCGAGCGTCGGTACGCGAACACCGGAGAACTTCCCGTGCAGCCGCGAGTCCTCGTTGACCTCGACCTGCCACAGCTGCTCCAGAGTCATGTCCATCACCACGCGATCGTCAGCGCCGGTCCGCCAGAGGTCGGAATCGTGCAAGAGGATCGGCGCGTGGTCGGCGGTCATCTGCACGTCGAACTCGACGTACCCGGCGCCGGCACGGATGGCGGCGCGCAAGCTCTCGAGTGTGTTCTCAGGATAGCGTAGCGCGTAGCCGCGATGAGCGACGAGCGCCGGCGGCCGTACGCGCACGTTGGCGGGCACTTGGATCTTCTTCATAGCTGGAATAATCTGGGCTCTCGCTGGGGCGCAAAAGACAGCCGTCCCTAGAACCCCAAATACTTGATCATTAGGGACTAGATGTTAGATGTTGATGATTGTCCGCCCCTTACCGTGATCCGCCCTCCTCTGTGCTCTCCTCAGGATAAAGCGACACCCGCACGTATTTCTCCAGGTTCAGATACAACTGCGCCGCCGCCTGAACGTCGTCCGCGGTCAACGCATCGATGTACTGTTCGTAGGTCGTGATGTCGCCGAGTTCGCCGCCCGAACTGACGCGCGCGTTGATCTGGCCAATCCAGTAGCCGTTCTCTCGCAGGTTCGTTTCGTTGGAGCGCCGCTGCTGCTCCTTCACCTTGTCGATGTCTTCTTGGGTCGGACCGTCGGTCTTCAGCCGCTCGATGACGACGAAGACTGAATCGACCATTTCCTCCAGCCGTTCCGGCGCGGTGCCGAAACTGATCGAGAACGAGTATTCCTCGCGCGGGTTCTTCGTTGAGCTGCCGCCCACGCCGACGCCGTACGTGCCGCCCATATCTTCACGCAGGACCTCACGCAACTGTATCCGCATCACGCTGGCCAACGAAGCCAGATGGTGGCGGTTGGTGCGGTTCCAGTCGAACGGCCCGGTGAAGATGATCCGGGTCTGACTCTTCGGCTCGATGCCGCGGTACACCGTCTTGTCGATGACGCCGCTGGGCGCGTGGATGCCGACGTCGCGCCAGCTCTCCTCGCGCCCGGTCGACGGCAGGCCGCCCAGATAGGTCTGGACCAGCGGCTTGATCTCCTCGAGATCGAAGGTGCCGACGAAGCTGAAGGTGAAGTCGGAGGCGTCGGCGAAGCGATCCCGGTAGAAAGCGTACGACACGTCGAGGTTCGTCTCCGTCGCGTAGCGCTCCACACTGGGTGGCCGGGACCGCGGGTGGTACTGGCTCATGGTCACCGAGAGCGTGTCGAAGAAGGCCGCCGTCGGGTCAGCGCTGCGGTTGGCCAGAAAGCCCTCCATCCGCGTCCGCCACGACATGAAGGCCTCTTCGTCTCTGCGCGGCTCGCTGAAGTACAGGTAGGTGAGCTGGAAGAGGGTCTCCACGTCTTGGGGCGAGACCGAGCCCGAGAAACCCTCGGAAAGCGAACCGACGAACGGCGAGACGCGAACCGCCTTGCCGGCCAGCACCTTCTGCAGGTCGACCAGGTTGAATGCGCCGGCGCCGCTTTGGCCGACGATGGAGGCGGCGGTGGCCGCGGCCAGGTAGTCGTCGTCCGGTGCCAGCGAAGTGCCGCCGGGGCTATAGGCGCGCATCAGGATCTCGTCGTCCTTGAAGTCGGTGGGCTTCAGCAGCACGACGACCCCGTTGGCCAACACCCAGCGGGTGATGCCGACCTCCTCTATCAGCTCGCTCTCGACGATAGCCGCCGGTTCGGGGACGTATGCGACCAGCGGCGCATCGGCGACCGCGTCCTCGTAGGCCGCGACGTCGGTGGCGGCAGCTGCGGCGAACACGGCGGCCAACTCCTCATCGGTGGGGATCTTGACGCCTTCCTTTACCGGCGCGTTGGCCATCACCACCCGGTTACGGTCAACAATCCACTCGCCGGCCAGACGGTTAACCTCGTCGACCTGAATGCCGGGGATGAACCGCTTGTAGAGATCGAACTCATAGGCGATGCCCGGGATCGGCTCCTCGTAGAGGTACGCACGAACGTACTCGGAAGCGTAGGCGCCGGAGTTCGTCTTCTCGCGCTCAGCATACGCCTGCTCCATGCCGCGGAGCAGCTCGGCCTTCGCGCGATCCAGTTCGGTCTCGGTGAACCCATGCTGCGCGACCCGTGCCCCCTCGGTGAGCAGTGCCTCGAGACCGGTCTCGATCCCGTTCTCAGGGACCGCGGCCAGCATGATGTAGACCTCTTTCGCGCCGATAAAACGGCCTTGTCCGGTGAAGGCGAAAAGGAAAGGTGGCTGGGCCGCTTGAGTCAGCTCGAACAATCGCGTGTTGAGCATCTCGCTGAACAGCGCCTCGACGATTGTCTGGCGATAGGTGCCGACCGTGCTCGCCTCCCGCGCCGGTTGCTTCCAGTAGACGCTCACCGTGTTGTTGGGCGCCTCCGGATCGCTGGCGATGGCGTAGAGCGTCTCTTCGTGGTCGGGCACCGAATAGACGACCCGCTCCCGCGGGTCTGCCGGCATCTCCAGATGCTCGAAGTGCTCCCGTATGAGTCCCTCGATCGCCCCGACTTCGAAGTCGCCCACGGCGATCACCGACATCAGGTCCGGCCGGTACCAGTCGTGATAGAACCGTTCAAGCGTTTCGTACTCGAAGCTCTCGAGGATCTCGGTCTTCCCGATCGGCAGACGCTCGGCGTAGCGCGAGTCCTTGAACAGGATTGGCAGCTGCTTCTCTTGCATACGTGCCATGGCGCCCTGGCCGAGTCGCCACTCCTCGATCACCACGCCCCGCTCCTTGTCGATCTCTTCGTGGTCGAACAGCTGGCCGTGTGCCCAGTCCTCGAGGACCCGGAACGCGGTCTGGACCACTTCAGCGCTATCGGTCGGGATCGTCAGCATGTACACGGTCTCATCGAAGCTCGTGTAGGCGTTGATCTCCGGCCCGAACTGCATGCCGATCCCCTCGAGATAGTCCACCAGCTCCTGCTTCTCGAAGTTCTCCGTCCCGTTGAACGCCATGTGCTCGACAAAATGGGCCAGCCCTTGCTGGTCGTCGTCCTCGAGCACCGAACCGGTGTTCACCACCAGCCGCAGCTCGGCGCGGTCGCGCGGCTCCGGGTTGTGTCGGATGTAGTAGCGGATCCCGTTGGGCAGCGTGCCCACGCTGACCGCCGGGTCGACGGGCAGCCGGTCGTCGAGGCCGGCCTGTGCCGCCGTCGCTTCCTGGGCCGTCGCGGTGCGCAGGCCGAGGAACAGGGCAGCGATGGCGAGGGCGGAAGAGAGGAGCTGGCGTTTCATGATCTCGTTCCTGGTCGCGGGCGGTCACGGGCCCGGTGGGATGTAGACGGGCTTACAGGTTGAACAATATGGGTCGCCGTCAATCGGCGGACCAGAGCCGGAAGCTTGAGAACCCTTCTCGGTTCGGTCATATTCCGGTTGCTTCAAGGACTTTTTTGCGGCTCCGGAAGAGGGGCGGGTCGGGTGTAATGAAATCTGTGGAAATCAGACAACGCTTCATAGACTATTTCGTGCGCAACGGGCACACGCACGTCCCATCGTCCTCGCTGGTTCCGGCCGATGACCCGACGCTGCTGTTCACGAACGCCGGGATGAACCAGTTCAAGGCGACGTTCCTGGGGCAGGAGGCTCGGCCATACAAGCGGGCAACGACGGCGCAGAAATGTGTGCGGGCCGGCGGCAAGCACAACGATCTCGAGGAAGTGGGGCGCACGGCGCGGCACCACACCTTCTTCGAGATGCTGGGGAACTTCTCGTTCGGCGACTACTTCAAGAACGAAGCGATCCGATTCGGCTACGAGTTCTTCACCGAGGACCTGGGGTTCGAGCCGGATCGTATCTGGGCCACGGTCCACCACAGCGACGACGAGGCTTTCGAGCTGTGGCAGGAAGTGGCCGGCCTGCCAGCGGGTCGGGTTCTTCGGTTCGGCGACAAGGACAACTTCTGGCAGATGGCGGACACCGGGCCCTGCGGTCCCTGCTCCGAGCTCCACTACGACCAGCGTCCTGCAGGGTCGGAGCAGGAACTGGACGCGGCGGCGTTCGAGGCGCTCACCGAGACGGGCGAGATCCTCGAGCTGTGGAACCTCGTCTTCATGCAGTTCGACCGTGATGAAGACGGCGTGTTGAACCCGCTGCCCAAGCCGTCCATCGATACTGGCGCCGGCCTCGAGCGGATCGCCGCCGCAGTGCAGGGCGTCGACTCGAACTACCATACCGACCTTTTCATGCCGCTCATAAACAGGGCGGAAGAGCTGGTCGAGCGGAAGTACATGGCCGAGGAAGAGAGCGGCACGTCGTTCCGGGTCATGGCCGACCACGCACGGGCGACCGCATTCCTGATCGCCGACGGCGTCTTCCCGACCAACGAGGGCCGCGGCTACGTGCTGCGCCGGATCATGCGGCGCGCCGGCCGTCACGCCTGGCTGCTGGGTCGGCGCGAACCGATGCTGTTCGAGATCTGCGACGAGGTCATCTCGCAGATGGGCGATCCCTTCCACGAGCTGGTGGATCGCCGCGACCATATCCTGCGGACCGCTCGCGCCGAAGAAGAGCGGTTCATGTCGACGATCGACGGTGGGATGCAGCGCTTCGACGAGTTGGCGCCGGCCGACGGGGGCGGCACCGTGGGAGGCGAGGATGCATTCAAACTGTACGATACATACGGGTTCCCTCTCGACTTGACCGAGTTGATGGCTAACGAACGCGGCTACGATGTCGATGTAGCTGGGTTCGAGCAGGCACTGGATAAGCAGCGTAAACGATCGCGTGCCGCACGTGATACGGCGATCGCGGCAGACTCGGCTGGAGCGCGATGGTCCGTGCAGGACCCTGAAGTGCATATCAAGGGAAAGCAGGAGTGGGTCGGATACGACGAGCTATCGGTGGATACCGAAGTTCTTGCTAGCAAGAGACAGAACGGGAGAATCGTACTGTCGCTCAAGAGGAATCCGTTCTACGCCGAGGCCGGTGGACAGGTGAGCGACGGCGGCTATGTGGAGGGCGACGGCTGGCGAATGGATGTCGAGGAAGTTGGGCGCACTGAGGATACGGTCTTTATCTCAGGCTCGCTCGAGGGAGCCTTCAAACCAGGCCCTGTTCGTGCCGTCGTCGATGAGGCTCGCAGGAGTACTCAACGCAATCATACGGCGACCCATTTGCTGCATGCGGCGTTGAGGACTGTTCTTGGTGAACACGTAGCACAGGCGGGTTCGTTGGTGGCTCCTGACAGGCTACGCTTTGACTTCAGCCACACTGGACCGCTGACCGATCACGAGATCGAGGAAGTGGAGCGAATTGTCAACGAGCAGGTCTGGGCGGACAAGGCCGTTACCAAGCAGTTCCTGCCGTACCGTGACGCAATTGAACGCGGTGCGATGGCGCTCTTCGGTGAGAAGTACGGCGACACGGTGCGCGTTGTCGAAGTAGCCGGCCACAGTCTTGAACTGTGCGGCGGCTGCCACGTGAGCACGACTGGCGAGATTGGGCTGTTCAAGATCGTGTCGGAGACGGGCTCGGCGGCCGGTGTGCGGCGAATCGAGGCTGTGACCAGCTCGGAAGCCTATGGTCGAGTGAAGGAGCAAGAGCGAACTCTTGTGAATCTCAGTGCGATGCTCAAGGTGCCGCTGGAGAGATTGGCGCAGCGCGTGCAGGCTATGATGGAAGAGCACCGTGCATATCGGGAGCAAGTCCAGGCGAGCGTGCAGCTCACTGATGCTGGCCAGGCGGCGGACATAGCTGGGGCCGCTGTTGACGTAGACGGCGCGAAGATCGCCACCGGCACGATCGACACGGCAGACTCCGACTCGCTACGCGCATTCGGCGACCAGTTGCGGGAACGGCTGGGCAGCGGAATCGGAGTGGTCGTCGCCAGGATGGGCGACCGCCACTCGATGCTGGCGGTGGTGACCGACGACCTGATCGGCAAAGGGATCAAAGCCGACGCGGTGGTGCGCGAAGTCGCGAAGTTGGCTGGCGGTGTGGGCGGCGGCCGGCCGCATATGGCACAAGCCAGCATCGGCGAGCCGAAGAAGGCGGAGAAGGCGCTGGCCAAGGTCAACGAGATCGTTCGCCCGATGTTGGAGCAGACCAAACGATGACGGAAGCCGACTGGCTGGATCGCCGGCTGGCTGACACGCCGTCGCCGCTGCGCGAAGGGCTCGAGAGGGCGATCGCCGATCTCGACCCCAACGTGGAACTGAGTCCGGCGCTGCTGGCGGCGGCCCGGGCGACTTTGGAACGGATACGCGATCGGCTCGAGCATCGCGATGCGGCGATTGACCTTCTGGTGGCCGACGGTCTACTGACGCTCGCCTGCGATGCCGCGGCGTTCAGCGATCCCGACACGGTGGAGGCACGCTGCCGCGAGATGGGACCGGGCGGCGATCTGGGTCGGCTGGCCGAGCGCTGGGCGCGGAGGGACTGACGGACACCGGGCGAGCGGACTCGCGCGGGAGACGGGGCAATCCTCCGAACCTGGTGGACCTTCACACTCATCTCATCCCGGGCGTCGATGACGGCGCGCCGGACGAAGAGAGTGCGCTGGTCGAGATGCGAAGGTTGTTTGAAGACGGTGTCACGGCGATCGCTGCGACCCCTCACCTGAACGCCTCCAACCCGAACAGTGTTCGTCGTGCACGAGTGGATGAGGTGTGGCCGGGGCTATTCGCCCGGGCGCGTCAGGAATTGCCCGGCCTGGATCTCTTCCGTGGCTACGAGATCCAGCTCGACACGCCAGAGCTCGACCTCAGCGACCCCGGACTACGGCTGGCGGAGGGTCGATGTGCGCTGGTCGAGTTCTATTCTGTCACGATACCCGATCGCTCCGCCGATGCGCTGGCCCGCATCAGCGCCGGCGGCTTCGTGCCGATCGTC
>JBDHHX010000068.1:0-12625 GCA_039589155.1 Gemmatimonadota bacterium
GGCCTCGGCGAATTCCTCGCTCGGGCCAGCCCATTCCAGCTCGTCTACATTACCGCTCACCGGGGCCTCGCTGGCGATGGTGGCGATCCGGCGGAAGAGCAGCGCCAGCTCCACATTCCCGGCCAGCGTGTCCGCCAGGCGGCTCGCGCCGCGGACCGCGACATCCCATTCGTCGGCCGATTCGGGGATCTCCTCGATGTGACCGTAGCGCGCCAGCAGCGCCGCCGACGTTTTCGCGCCCCAGCCCGGCAAGCCCGGAAAGCCGTCGGCGTCGTCGCCCACCAAAGCGAGGTAATCGGGAATCGAGGCCGGCGGCACGCCGTACTTCTCCACCACGCCAGCCTCGTCGATCAGCAAGCGCTTGCGGCGGTCGAGCTGCACGATCCGCTCGCCGCGCACGCACTGGGCGAGGTCTTTGTCCGGCGTGCAGATGATCACCTGCTCGACGCGCTCGTCGGCCGCCGCCATCGCCGCGCCGGCGCCCAACCCGTCGTCCGCTTCGTACTCGACCATCGCCCAGACCGGGAAGCCGGCAGCACGCAGCGCCTGCTCGAGCAACTCGAACTGCGTGAACAACTCCGGCTCGATGCCGGTACCGTCCTTGTAGTCGGGCCACAGATCGTTGCGGAACGACTCGACCACGTGATCGGTGGCCGCCGCCACGTGGGTCGCGCCGTCGCGCAGCATGCCGAGCAGCGAGCGAACCACGCCCCGCGTCGCCGCCACTTCCTGGCCAGAGTCGTTCACGTGCGACGGCAGCGCGTAGTAGTGCCTGAAGAGCTCGTACGTCCCGTCGACCAGATGGACCTTCATGCCGCGCCGAGTCCCATCGACCGGGTCAAAGGATGTCAGGCCCGGCGGAGATGACGGGGTGCCCGAGCGCTTCCAGCGCCTTGGCGACGACCGCTTTCCGCTGCTTCAACATGTTGCGGAAATCCATAGAATCGGTGTCGGCGATTTCCATGCGCAGGTCGGAGTGCGAGCTCTCGAGGATTTCAGCCAGGATTCGGACCTCTTCGCCCGTCAGGTCGAGCTGGATCATCTCTCCACCTCCTGTGATCTGGCCACCACGTGCGCGTTTCCGCCCCTCCATCACTACGAGATGTGGAGATAATCTGTGGCAACGATGGGCGACAGCGACCGAGTTCGGAAAGACTATCCATCGATCGCGCAGAAGGCGCCGCCGGCGCCGGCCATTCCTGCGATCATGACGTTCGCCCTCGGGCCAGTATCGGGAGCGGCGTAGTAGACGCCGGCCGAGTAGGCGGAGAAGAACGCGCCGGGCACAGGCGCCATGGTGCGCTGGACGAAATCGGAGATGCCGTCCATGGCATCGCAGGCGGCCTGGGCGGCGGGCCCGCTCTGGAACCTCGTGAAGAACTCGAAGCGCACCTCGTTCTCGACGCGCTTGACCTCGTAACCGCTGAACACGTTGCCGTAGCTGGTCACGCGGCGTCCGGCCAGATTGCGCTCGTAGTAGGCGCGCGTCGCGGCGCTGATGTCGGCGAACAGCCGGCCCTGGTAGGCATCGGGCAGCACCAGGTGCTCCACGTTCAGATAGCCCTCTACTCCGCCACTCGCATACCGGTACCAGCGGCCCTGGAAGTCCCAAACCTGGACTCGCTGGCCGCGGCTCAGCTGGCCGACGACCGAGCAGCCAGTGGAGCGGCAGTTGCGGACGTTTAGCGACGAGGCCGTAACCATCATCGTACCTCGACCGCTGGGCCCGAGTGCGTCGTAGGCGACTGTGCCCAAACGACGGTCGCCCCTGTAGTAAGCGACGGCATTCGTCTCCGAGACATGAATCAGGTCGACAAGCACCGTGTCGCCTTGCTGCAGTCGTCCGTTGTCCTCGATCACGAGCATTGTGGTGAGCTGCGGGGGGCCGGCATCGGCCGCGGGCGCCGGGTCGTTCGAGCCGGAACTGCAACCCGCGAGAACGAGAATAACGGCGACGAAGGCATACAAACGGCTACTCATCTCGGATCCTCTTTGGCTAGCGTCGTCGGAAGGGGCAAGAGACAGGAAGTCAATCAGGGTCGGCTTCGTTTGTCCAGGTGGTCGATCGCGGCGCGTGCCGAATCGACTCGGGCATCGACCCGGAACCTGGAGTCGGCGCCGGCGACCAGGTCGACGAAAAGCTGGTAGGCACGGCGGCCACTTTCCGCATCGCCCTCGGCGGCGGCCGCACGGCCGAGCAGGTACTGGCGCGGCGCTTCGTACACCGGGTCCAGGGGCCAGCTGCGCTGCAGCATCGGCACGGCGTCTGCCCGCGTCTCGGGATACGAGGACATCCAGTCGAGCCAGCGGAACCAGAAGGGCTCCGACTGGCGATTGAAGTGCCCGAGGGCTGCTTCGACCTGAGCGAGCCCGGCTTCAGGCTCGCCGTTCAGGGCACGGAGGAAGCCTTCGCCTGCATCAGCCACGTCGCTCCAAAACGGCGCACCAGACCGCTCGCTGTAATCGCGAGCACTCCGAGCCGCATCACGGATGGCGACGCGGTCGCCCCGATCGATAGCGTACAGCACCTGGGCGCGCAGGGCCGCGTCCTCGCTCACGTAGTCGTACTCGGGTCTCTGGTAGAAGGACGGATCCACGTACCCCAGGTAGATCGGCATCAGCGCGTAGCCGGTGCGCGGATCGCGACCGGGGCGCACCTGCTCGTAGTACGAGTGCAGAAGTTCGCCGGCTTCGCGTACGCGCCCGGAGGCGTTGAGCAGTAGAAGCGTGAATTCCTGGAACCGCGCGTCTCCGGAACCGTCGAGGCGTGAAAGCGCCCAATCGATGAGCTCGCGTTGTTGCGCGGCGGGTCGCAGTATCGCCAACCGCGTCAATGGCGCGGCCAGCGCCATACGGGCCTGCCAGGCCAGGTCGTTCGCGTCGTCCGTCCGCTGCACCAGCGAAAGCGCATGCTTGAGGGCTTCTACATCGGCAGGGTTGTGGTACGCGTACGCGGCTGCCCGGTATGTTTCCAGCGCCACGCTATCGTTTGGCGCGGCGATCTCGAGTCTCGCCATGTAACGCTGGATGAGCACGGTGTCGCCGGACGCCAGTGATAACTCGAGCGGATGGATCAGCGCGGGCACGAAGGATGGATCTCGATCCAATACGCGATCGAACCCACTGATTCGTTCACTGACGGTCCGGGTGAATCTAGTGATGCCGCCGCCGGATTCGTCGATGTGGAACTGGTTGTCAGCCAGAATGAACGCCGCTTCGGGGTCATCGGGGTATCGATCCAGATAGTCCCTCAGGGTATCGTTGGCTTCGTCACGGCTCGTCACACCCACCTCGAGCGCGTAGAGCAGCGTGCGTTCACGGGCCGGCAACCGATCACTGTAGCGCTTGGCGAAATCCAACTCACGGCGAACTTCGTCGTCACGACCTTCGAACGTCATCCACTGCAAGGTGCGGGCGAGCATGTAGTGCGCCGACGCGAAGAGCGAGTCGGCGGCGACGGCGCGCTCGAAGGCAACCTTCGCCGCGCCCCAGCGCGACGCCCGGTAGAGTCGCGCGCCCTCCAGGTAGGCCCGTATCGCCTGCGGCACGCCCGTTGTTATCGCGGCGACGTCGAAGCGCGGCAGCGGCGCCCGCGAGCGCCAGATCTCTCTTAAGAGCGCCAGGCTGAGACTGTCGACCAGCGCTAACAGGTCTTCGGATGAACCATCGACGGAAACTGCGGCAAGCCGGGCGCCATCGATGGTGTACAGGTCGCCGCTCAACCGGGCTTCGGTGCCCGCCACCACGACGCTGCCCGTGAGTATTGACGCCGCCGCTACCTCGCGGCCTACGGCAAGGCCGCCGGCCAGGTCGGACTCGGCGCCCCCCGCGCGCTGTCGCCAATTCGACAGCACGGTCCGCGGCTCCACCGTTCGGATGGCGCCGACTTCGTCCAGGTTGCGCGACAGCAGGTCCACCATCCCCTCGCCCATCCCCTCGAGACCCGGGCCGGACATCTCGAACGGTAGCACCGCGATCACGTCGGCGCCGGCCGTGACCTTGCCGGACGCCGAGCGCGGCCGCGCCCAAAACATGGCAAGGCTGACCACGAGCAGAACGGCGACAACCGTGCCGCCGTAAACGACCCACGGCCGCATGCGTGCCACCAACTCACCCGCTTCCCCTTCGGCGCCGGTCCGGCGTACGCCTTCCGGCGTGACGTCGAAGACCCAGGCCAGAGCCAATGCCACGGGGAAACCGAGCAGAGAGGCGATCACCAGGAAGCGATATACCGCGTCGGAGATGTCGAGGGCGGGAAAAACGAGATCGGCGACCTGCAGAACGATGAACGCTCCGGCGGCGTACCCGATGCCGACGCGGAAGACGCGACGCCGTTTCAGCTCGGAAAATAAGGAGCCCGGTGAGGGCGATTCTTCAGTCATGCCCCAAACTGCTCTCCTGCGACGACGATCCGCAAGCGCACGGCGCGGGTTCGGTCGGGCGCGATTGGGGGCCTCGCTTCATATCGCGCCGGACGGGTGTGCATCGGGGACGGGCGGCGGCGCTCCAAAGTCCGCTCGTGCCCCCAATCGCGCCCTCCCTATCGCGTCTTGGAACACACGTTCGAGTTACGTCGGGGCATGCTCTGGCAACTCTCACCATCCGCCGACAGGGAGGGGTCGGGGGGACCGCCGAGCGGAGCTGGTTTTAGCGACCCAAACGCCGCGCAGCTTGTGGCGCTTCGCTCGAGCCCTCATATTCGCGGCTTCTCCGACCGCCTCGGCCGCATCCCACAGCCCAACCTGGAGGGAGAATCATGTACCGTATCGCCCAAGCGGCACTCCTCGTCCTCGTGCTGCCGCTGATGACTTCTGCGTGCTCTGAAACAGAGAGCATGGCGGAGGGACCGCCTCACGTCGCAGGCGCTTCGAGCCCCGAAGAAGCCGGCCGCTACCTGCTGACCATCGGTGGCTGCCACGACTGCCACACCCCGGGCTTCCTGGAGACAGGCTGGGAGGTCCCGGAGTCGGACTGGTTCACCGGCACGGCCTTCGGCTGGCGCGGGCCGTGGGGGACCACCTACGGCGCGAACCTGCGGCTGACGGTCCAGAACCTGACCGAGGACCAGTTCGTCGAGACGCTGCGATCGCGCAAGGCGCTGCCGCCGATGCCGTGGCCGCTCGTCTCCCAGATGAGCGAGCCCGACATGCGCGCCATCTACAAGTACCTGCGGAGCCTCGGGCCCGCCGGCGTGGCGACGCCGGCGCCGCTGCCGCCAGGGGAAGAGCCGCAAACGCCGTATGTCATTCTCGCACCACCGACGTTCCCGCAGTAGACGGCATCCGCCAATACGCAGGATCATCGAGCCGCGTCCACGCCTTCGAGGCGCGGGCGCGGCTTCATCACGCTATTATCAGATCAACATACAATCGCGATCCTTGGAGTCGAGAAACGGAGGAGAGCCGTGAGCACCACATCCAATGCCGACCTCTCAGGTGGCAACGTCGTCCGCGATGCACTGCGCAGCCGGTTCGGAGTCGTGTTCGTGGCATTGTTGGTGGCGCTGGTCGTGCCGGCCGCTCTTCCGGACCGTCTGGGACTCAGCCTCGTGTTCACGCTCGCCATTAGTGCCGTGCTGCTTTCCGGGCTTTATGCCGTATCCGACTCCCGAGCGCACATGGCCATCGGCCTGGCTATCATGCTACCGGCGTTCGCGGTGGAGTGGCTGGATGAGGTAACCGTAGTTCCCCTGGAGCCGCTCAGCCTCTTACTGTCGATGCTGTTCTTCGGCTACCTGGCCTGGATGATGTTCATCAGACTGTTGGTCGCGCGTCGGGTCGACGCCAACGTCATGTTCGCGGCGATCTGCGTCTACATGCTCATCGGCTTCATCTGTGGATCGGGGTACTATTTGATCGAGCTGCTGGCCGGTGATCCACAGGTCCTTACGACGCTCAGAGGCAACCTGGGCATCGGCTTGCCGCGCCACGAGGCCCTCTACTACAGCTTCGTGACGTTGACCACGCTGGGCTACGGTGACATCGCCCCTCTCGCACAGATCTCGCGATCGCTGGCAATCCTCGAAGCCCTGTTCGGGCAGGTTTACCTTGTCACGTTGATGGCGCGGTTGGTCTCGTTGCACGTGCAGGACACGAGCAGAGCCCCGGCTTCGGCGTAATTCGTGGCTAAGAAGAAGAGACCGCTCTGGACCTGTCCCCGCTGCGGGCACCGTTTCGTGATTCGGAACGTGTGGCACTCGTGCGGGCGCTTCCGGCTGGACGACCACTTCGAGGGCAAGCACCCGGAAGCGCGGCGGATCTTCGGACGCCTCCGTGCCATCGTCCGCGAGTGCGGGCCGGTGACGGTCTACGCGCAGAGAACGCGCATCGTCTTTCAAGTGCGGGTCCGGTTCGCAAATGCGGTGGTACGCAAGCGGTGGGTCGATATCGGGCTGTGGCTAACGCGCCGCGTCGAGCATCCGAGAGTGCACAAGTTGGAGGTGCTGGCGCCCAACTGTTACGCCCACACGTTCCGCATGCACAGCGCCGACGACCTGGACGCCGACTTCGCCGGGCTTGTCGGCGAGGCCTACGAGGTGGGGGAGCAGGAACATCTGGAGTAGACGAGTAGACAGGTAGACGAGTAGACCAGATGCCGTCAACTTGTCTACTCGTCTACCTGTCTACTCGTCTACTTGATCCTGGCCCCTGCAACACCAACAGAGCGGCCAGCCCACCCAGCACGATACACGACAACCACAGGACCGTCGGGTTGAAGGCATAGACCGCCGTTCCCAGCGCCGGTCCCACCACGAAGGCGATTCCGAACGTCATCCCCCAGGCGCCCTGGTAGCGGCCACGCATATGGACGGGCGCGACGTCGGCTACGTAGGCGCCGGCCACCGGCATATACGTGATCTCGCCCAACGTCCAGACGACGACGGCAGCCGCCAGCAAAGGAATCGAGACCGCCACGGAGACCAGACCGAAACCGGCGCCGAGCAACAGGAAACCGACGGCCATCACGCGCCGCGGTCGCAGGCGTTGCGTGACCGACGCAATCGGCAGCTCGAGAAAGACGATCAGCAAGCCGTTGAGCGAGATCAGCGACCCGAAGACCGCGCCGGAGTAGCGGTCGGTCACTTGCAGTGCGAAGCTGGAGAACGCCTGGACCAACACGATCACGCCGACGGTCGAGGCCGCCAGGAAGACGAGGAAGCTGCGATCGGAGACCACCGCCCGAACCCAGCTCTCGCCGTCCGTCGCCCTTCCCGCTCGCTCACCCTCCGGCAGAGCCAACAGCGCGATAATCCCGAACGCTATGGATGTGATGGCATCGCCCAAGAAGAGGTAGAAGAACGAGCGCTCCGCCAGGAAGCCGCCTACCGCCGGCCCGGCGGCGAACCCAGCGTTCACGGCCAGGCGGTTCATGGCAAAGGCGGGGACACGCTGACCGGCCGGCGTGAGGTCGGCGAGCAGCGCCGCGGCCGCCGGCCGGTAGAGCTCGGAGGTGAAGCCGGCGAACGCGGCCAGCGGCAGGATGGCAGACAGGCCGTGGGCCTGTGAGAGACCGAGCATGGCAGCGGCCGAAGAGAACACGGAGACGGCGATCGCATTCCTGCGGCCCAGCCGGTCCGCCATCAGACCGCCCACCGGCCCGGAGAAGAGGGAGCCAAAGCCGTAAGCGCTGATCGTCAGGCCAGCCTGGGCAGCGGAGTATCCTTGCCTGGTCACGTAGATGGCGAGGAAGACGATGACGAAGCTGCCGAACTTGCTGATGAACGTGCCGCCGAACAGCATCCAGGCCGCCGGCGGCAATTCGCGTATGCTCCTTCGCAGGGTCGGACGGTCGAGAACCAAGGCAAGCGCCCCGGTTGGAGTTGTTGTCAGCGAGCGTGGAAGCTACGGCGCGACCCGAACGACGTCCCAGCCGTCGCCCTCTCTGGTATAGACCAGGCGATCGTGCAGTCGGTTGGCCCGGCCCTGCCAGAACTCGATCCGCTCCGGCTTCAGCCTGAACCCGCCCCAGAAACCGGGCAACGGGACTTCGGTTCCCTTGAACTCGGCCTCGCAGGCGCGGAATTGCTGCTCGAGCGCCTCACGGCTTTCGAGCGGCGCGCTTTGTCTGGACGCCCAGGCGCCGATCTGGCTGCCCCGCGGCCGCGAGCCGAAGTACTCGGCCGATTCCTCTTCGGAGATCCGCTCCACCGTCCCCTCGACGCGGATCTGCCGGTGCAGCAGCGACCAGTGGAGGACGATGGCGGCGCGCGCGCGCTCATCCAGCTCGCCGGCCTTGCGGCTGGCAAAATTGGTGAAGAAGCGGAAGCCACGCTCATCGAACCCCTTCAACAGCATCATGCGGGCGGAGGGATCACCGTCGGCAGAGGTCGTTGCCAGGCAGAAAGCGTCGTACAGGTAGATCCGGGCACGTCGGGCATCCTCGAACCAGCGCCCAAAAAGGGCGATCGGATCGGCACCGGCTTCCTCCGCGGTCAGCCCGCGCAAGGTGCCCCGGCCCATGGTGAGGAGTGATCGCAGGATGGATGTGAGACTCATCTTATATAGACACGGGTTCTTTGTCGGGGCCGCGCCGTCCGCTGGAATGCGGGCGGGTCACAGATACTCAGCGGGGAAACCTACGTTGGGAAGTCGGGATTGGGAATTGGGTTCGGTGATAGCGAGGCTGGGAATGAGATCTTCGGAATTCGAATCCCAGGGGAATTGCCGAAGGCGATTCCCAGTTCCCAAAAGAAACGCCCGGCCGAGTATCGGCCGGGCGCTTCGTTCCGGGTCGGGGGCCGCTTGCTTCTAGTCGGAGCCTGGGAATATCCCGCCGACGATCGAGGCAATCGTCCCGAACACGTTGCGGTTGCCTCCGCCGTTCTCCTCCGGCTGGGCTTCCTTGTCCGACCGCAGGATGGCGATCACGGTGTCCTCGGTGATCTCGTCCTTCTGCCTCTCCTCCGACCCGCCCGAACCCTCGAACTGCAGGTTCCAGACGGCGGAGAGATCGATGTTGTCGAACCAGGCGCCACGGCAATCGCGGCAGACGTCGACCGTGAACTGCTCGCCCTGCACACGCTCGAGCTGCGAATTGCAGGTGGGGCAGTTGATCGTGTTATCACGGCCGCACTGACTGCACTTCGCGGCGTTGCGCGTCATCGGGTGCTCGCAATCCGGGCAGGCCACCGCGTAGAGCTGCTTCTTCATCGAGATCAGACCGCTCAGAGCCTCCGGAGGACAGTAGCGCAGCTGCCGCACTTCCCCGGTCTCGAACCACATGCCGCCACAACGGTCGCAGTAGTCGAGGAACAGATCGAGCTCCTCCGACGGGCAGATCTTCTGCATCTGCTCACCCGCGCATACCGGGCAGTCCAGGCGCTTACCTTTCTCGGGCATCAATCAACCTCCTCGGCTTTCTCCACGTCGAGCGGCGCCGCCGACAACCGGCAGCTTTGAAAGGGATCGATTGGGGGAGTCGTCTAAGCCTCCATCCGCCAGTGGTTTGCCCGGCGGCTGGCCCGGACCCCTGCCGGGGTCCAGCGAGATGTACCCTGTTGGCGGATCGGCGTTCCGTGGCGTTCAGCTGGTCCCGGGCGCAGGCGATCGGAACCCGGATTCCTCCCTGACCCGCTTGGACAGATGACCGCCTATTGGCGGTACAGGCGTTAGAGTGTCTCGCGGGCGCAACACAGGGATCCGCAGCACGCGTCGGTTATCGTGCGCAGCCCATGCGTGGCGCGGTTTCCGCCAGGCGCGGCGGCTGGCAAGGAACTTGACTAAGTGTGTGGGTGGAAGCGGCAGTCAACCCGTCGAGGAGGTCGATTCATCGTGTCTTCTATCCCGCAGACCCTAGATATCTCCGCCGCCCAGGCGCGGCGCGGGCGCGTCTCGAATCCCGGCGAGTCGACCGCGGACGAGGCGTTCCACGTTCCCAAGCACAAGGTGATGGCGCAGGTGATCCTCCAGGGCCACCCACCGTTCACGGTCTGGCTCTACATCAGCGAGCGCGCCGAGAACCATTTTGGGTGCGAGCGGCCATCCGACCTGCTCAATAACCCCAACGAGTTCCTGCCCGTAAGCGACGAGGACGACAGGTTGATCCTGCTGCAGAAGGACGCCCTCATGCTGATCGCGGTCCCGGCCGAGTACGAGGCCGGCGCCAGTTATCCGGAAGAGGTGGAGTTGGCCGGGCTCACCATCACGCAGGGTTTGGAGCTGCTGCTCATCGACGGAACGGCGCTCCGCGGAACCGTCACCTACCTGAGACCCGACGGGGGCCAGCGCTTGCAGGATTTCCTCAACACGGCCGACAACTTCATCGCGATCCGCGACAACGAAATGGTTCAGCTCGTCAGCCGCAAATGCATCGCCTCGATCTCACCGGCTCTCGAGCCCAGCACCTATCCGCGACGCCGCGCCGAGGATAGCTGAATCGAGTGTTGGCCGTTGGACGCCGTTGGCAATGGCGACGGCGAGCCGGCGGCCCAGGCGAACGGCGCCGCTGGTGGCGCCAACACGGCGTCGGCGTTCATGAGCCTACTGGGCAAGCTTGGCAGCCTGGTGGGCAAGAAATAGCCCTGAAACGGAAGACTTCACACCCAGCCCGGGGCGCGGCTCGCCGCGCCCCGGCTTTTTTTGCCCACACCCCTTGACTGGCACGCAGCGGGAACCGCATGCTGACAGCGCCCCAGCAAACGATCGGACACGGAGGAAAAGGTGAGGGACTCCGACTACGGCATGCGGAGAGCGTTGCCGGGCACATCGTACGGCGACGCGGTTGAGCGGGTCACGACCGCGCTCAAGCAAGAAGGCTTCGGCGTTCTCACGTCTATCGACGTGAAGGCGACGCTGAAGGAGAAGATCGACATCGACTTCCGACCCTACGTCATCCTGGGCGCCTGCAACCCGAAGCTGGCGCACCAGGCGCTCAGCATGGACGACAACATCGGGATGCTACTACCCTGCAACGTCGTGGTGGCCGAGACGGCGGACGGCGCCGAGGTGGCCATCGCACGACCGAAGGCGATGCTGGGAATAGCCGGCGCCGAGGCGATGGGCGACTTCGCCGATGAGGCTGAGGCCCGACTGGAGCGTGCGCTTGAGAAGCTATAACTGTCTGCTGGGAGCCGTCGCCGCGCTGCTTGCGGCAACCGCTCCACTCCTGGCCCAGTCGTCGGAGACGATCGTACTGCGGCCGGCGAGCGTCTTCGACGGCGTCACGGCCCGGCTCCACCACGATTGGGTCGTCGTCGTAGCCGGCGAGCGGATCGCCGCGGCGGGCCCGGCCGACGAGGTGACGATTCCGTCCGCCGCGCAGGTCATCGACCTGCCGGGCCTCACCCTGCTGCCCGGCCTCATCGAAGGGCACTCCCACATCCTGCTCCACCCCTACGACGAGACGGCGTGGACCGACCAGGTCCTCAACGAACCGCTGGCGATGCGGGCCGCTCGGGCGACGGTGGCGGTAGAGAAGACGCTCGCCGCCGGCATCACCACGGAGCGGGACCTGGGCACGGAAGGCGCTGGCTACGCCGATGTCGGGATCAAACGGGCCATCGACGAGGGCGTCATCCCGGGTCCCCGCCTGCTGGTGGCGGGTCCCGCCATCGTGGCGACGGGCAGCTACGGACCCACTGGCGCGCCGGAGTGGCAGCTGCCGAAGGGCGCCGAAGCCGCAGATGGCTACGACGACCTGACCCGGGTGACCCGCGACCAGATCGGCCGCGGCGCCGACCTGGTGAAGGTGTACGCCGACTACCGCTGGGGCCCAAACGGTGAAGCGCGCCCCACGTTCACGCAGGCCGAGTTGGATCTGATCGTCGAGATCACCGCCAGCTCCGGCCGCGTTGTCGTCGCCCATGCCAGCAGCCCCGAAGCCATGCGTCGCGCGACGCTGGCCGGCGTGGTGACGATCGAGCATGGCGACGGCGGAACCGCGGAAGTCTTCGAGTTGATGGCGGAACGAGGCGTTGGCCTCTGCCCGACGCTGGGCGCCGCGGAAGCTGTGACGATGTACGCCGGCTGGCGGAAGGGCGTCGATCCCGAACCGGACCGCATCGCGACGAAGAAGCGCGCGTTCCGAGCTGCCCTCGACGCCGGCGTGCCCATCTGCTTTGGCGGCGATGTGGGCGTCTTTCCTCACGGCGAGAACGTTTGGGAGCTGGAGCTGATGGTGGAGTACGGGATGACGTCGGCCCAGGCCGCCATCGCTGCGACGTCGGGCAACGCCGCGATCCTACGCCTGGATGACCGCGGCGCCGTCCGCACAGGGCTGTTGGCCGACCTGATCGCCGTGGAAGGCAATCCAGTAGAGAACATCTCCACGCTGCGTAACGTGCGCTTCGTGATGAAGGGCGGCGCCGTCGTAAGCAACCAGTGACATCGATCAACAACGAGAGAGCCAACATGAACCACGCGCGAGCAACACTCATCGGACGTCTCGCATCAGCCGTCTTCATCCTCTGCCTGCTGCCATCGGTGCTCGCAGCTCAGGAAAAGCGGACCGTCACCTTCGTCGACCTGATGAAGTTCCGCCAGGTAGAGAACGCTTCCATTTCGGACGGCGGCGGCTGGATCGCATTCACCGCTGCCCCCGATCGGGGCGATAGTGAGGTGATCGTCCACTCCACCGATGGCACCGTCCAGTGGAGCGTGGCGCTGGGCGCCCGGCCAACGATCTCGGC
>JBDHHX010000069.1:0-12454 GCA_039589155.1 Gemmatimonadota bacterium
GACCGTGATGTTTTCCTGTTGCCCCAACTCCTCGGGAAACTCGTAGATCGAGCGCTTGGTCATCGCCAGGTAGCTGTACGGCATCGTCAGGTAGGCGCCCAGGCTGGTGGAGTAGATCGCGGTCTCCAGAGCCTGCAGCGTTTCCAGGTCCTCGGCCGCCTGCCAGAGCATGAAATCGCAGTCACCGCGAGTGCCGACGGTGCTGTAGGAGCGCAGAAGCGAGCGGGCCTGGAACCCTCGGATCGAGTCGCCGAGCTCGACCTTATGGTCGATCTGCTTGTCCATGTTGAGACGGCGCCAGGCCGGGTCGAGCTTGAAGAATACGTAACGAACGACCTGTCGCTTCTCGTCTTTCTGCGCCATCGCGGTTCCTCTGCGGGTGGTGGGGGTTCCTGAGAGCCGAACAACTTAGTGGGGTTAGACGGTTCCGGGAAGTGCTGAAACACGCGCGGCAGCCGGCCCGTATGGGTGGGTGACTTTCACAGCGGGCAGGCTTAATCCAACAGTCGAGCAGGGACAGTGGGCAGACTTCTTGTCAACATCATCACCCTTTACGAGGGGCTGATCATCCTCCGGGCGATCCTCTCCTGGTTCACCGCGCCGCACACCGAGAACCGGTTGATCGAGATGCTGAACCAGCTGACGGACCCGATCCTCAAGCCCGTGCGGGAGATGCTGCCGGCTACGAACGGCATCGATTTCTCTCCGCTCATCGTGCTGGTCGGGCTCGAGTTGGTGAAGAGGGTCTTGTTCTAGCCGGCTCACTCGCCGGAGGTGGACAGCGGGACCGGCCTTTCCCACGGCTCGAACGCGTCTAGAGTGTCGGCGCCGAGCACCTTGGCCGTGACCAACTGGGGGAACCCCGTGATGAACTGGTTGAAGCGGGCCGCCGCCTCATTGTAGGCGCGGCCCGCCTCTACGATCTGCTCCTCGGTGGCAGCCAGCTGCGAGCGCAGCAGCTGGTAGCCTTGATCCCCGCCCAGGTCGGGGGAGCGGCCCACCGCCTCGAGAAGCTCGCCCAGCGCCTCCGACAACTGCGCGCTCCACACTTCCATGCCGCCCAGATCGCTCGATCGAACCGCGTTTATCAGGCTCGCACGGGCATTGGCCACCGAGGTGATCAGCTCGTCACCCGCCGCGCCGTACCCTTCGACCGTCGCCAGCAGGTTGGGCACCAGCTCGGCCCGCCGCCGCAGCGTCACCTCGACCTCGGCACGCGCCCGCAGCGCCGCTTCGTCCAGCTCATGGATGCGGCCATAGCCGCAGCCGGCCGCGAGCGAGGCCGCCAGAATCACCGCCACGGCATGGCGCCGCGGCCGACCGTTTCGTCTGTTGTAGTTTTTCACACTATTCTTCTGACACCCGCAAGCGGCGGGGGTCATTCAGCCCGTCCGAACCGGCGCGCCGCTCCAAGTATTCCCGGGCGCTTGAAAACTCGCAGAGTCGATCCTAGCTTTTGTCGATTCAGCGGGCCAGAACTTTAATTCGGGAGAGCTCAATGAACAAGCATTGGGTCTTGAGTCTTGCCGTGCTGGCGGGGCTGACGGCGTGCAATCGGTCGACGAATCTGGCGTTGCGCGCGGTGGCGGAAGTTGGAGACGAGCAGATTGGCCGAGCCCAGCAGATCATCCAGCTGCTGCCGTACGACCGCGACGAGATCTTCGCGATGCTGGCGTCGGAGGCCGCGGAGAGCGAGCCTCAGCCGCCGGAAGACCTGATCGCGTTGCGGGATTCGGTGTCGGCGGCGCGGCAGCTCTGGACGGATGCGGAATCGAGCTGGAACGACATGCGTTCGGAGATGCAGACGCTGTCGGAGGCGATGGGTCGCATGAACCGTTCGAGCCGAGAGTACGCCGACGCGTATGTGCGGTTCGACGACCTGGACGCCCAGGTCGGGCGGCTGGACCGAGCGAAGAACACGTACTTCGAGACGTTCACGACGCTGCAGGACGAGTATCGGGCTAGGGCGTCGTCGTTCAACGCGGTATTGGAGGCGTGGGAAGACGTGGCGTTCGAGCGCTACGTCGAGATCACCGACAGCCTGATCGAGCTGCGGGGCGCGATTCTGGAGGACACGGCGGACGCCGGCGGCTGGACGTATTTCATTGTTCCGCGCGGCACCTGGTACGTGCACACGCGCGCCAAGCTCGTGTTCGAAGAGCTGTACTGGAATCTCGCGTACGAGTCGGGTGGCGGCGCGGACACGCTGATCCTGAACGACTCGAACGCCGATACCCGTTCGATCTTCTAGCGTACGACAGCACATCCGGGAGGCGCCTCATCGCCGGGGGGCCTCCCTGCGATTTCTACGGAGGTCGCCATGAACACACAGGTAGCGGACCTCCAACTGGACGTTAAGGACGGTCTGGCGACGCTCACCTTCGACCGCCCCGACTCCTCGGTCAACTTACTTACCCGTGCAGTGATGCTGCGCCTGGACGAGCTGCTGGCATCGGTGGAAGAGGCAGCGGCGGCGGGCGACGTGCGTGCCGTTCTGATCCGAAGCGGAAAGCGTCACACGTTCATGGCAGGCGCCGACATCGACGAGTTGGCCTCGATGGAGACGGCGGCGGCGGCGACCGAAATGGCGCGCCGCGGCGATCAGATCTTCTCGAGGTTGGAGCGGCTGACGGTGCCTACGCTTGCCGCGATCGACGGGCACTGCGTGGGCGGTGGAACGGAGCTGGTCCTCTCCTGCGACTACCGCGCCGCCAGCGACCACCCCAGCACGCGTATCGGCCTCCCGGAAACCCGGCTGGGCATCATGCCGGGCCTGGGCGGCACCGTGCGGCTACCGCGACTGGTGGGGCTGAAGGTGGCCCTCGACATGATCCTCACCGCCCGACTGGTGGGCGCCGAGCGCGCCTACCGGACCGGCCTCGTCGACCGGGTCTACGGATCCGAGGAATTCGATGTCGAGGTCGCCGCCCTGGCCGCCGACCTGGCCCGCTCACAGAAGTTCCCGGCGCGGCGCCGGCGGCGCTCGGTTCTCAGCCGTCTGGTCGACAGCCGCCTCGGCCGACCGCTGATAAAGCGCGCCGCGCGCAAGGCGGTCCTTAAGCGGACCCGCGGCCACTACCCGGCGCTGCCGGCAGCGCTCGACGCAACGGTAGGCGGGCTGGGTATGCCGGCGGAAGAGGCGCTCAACCGTGAGGCGGAGACGTTCGGCCGCCTGGCGGTCACGCCCGAGAGCAAGAACCTGTTCTTCGTCCACCGAGTCACCGAGGACGCGCGCAAGCGGGCGCCGGCGGGCCAGCCGCTGGAGGTGAAGCGGGCGGCCGTGGTCGGCGCCGGGGTCATGGGCGCCGGGATCGCCGAACTATTCGCCTACCAGGAGATACCTGTACGCGTCGTCGATATCGACGAAGATCGCTTGAGCGCCGGACTGGAGGTGGCGCGGGATCTGCTGGAGACGGCAGGCGCGAAGACTGGCTGGTCGGAGGACGAGCTGAAGGCACGCACCGACTGTCTGCGCGGCGGAGTCGGCTTCCAGGGTTTCGAGAAGGTGGACGTCGTGGTCGAGGCGGTCCTCGAACGCATGGACGTGAAGCTCGACGTATTCTCCAGGGTCGAGGGCTACGTCGCACCCGCGGCGCTGATCGCGACCAACACATCCGCGCTCTCCATCTCGGAGCTGCAGGAAGGCGTGGAACAGCCCGACCGGGTCTGTGGACTTCACTTCTTCAACCCTCCGCACCGCATGCCGCTGGTGGAGGTCGTGCGCGGCGAACGTACCTCGGACGAGGCGCTCGCCACCGCTTTCCATGTCGCGGCGCGCCTGGGCAAGACGCCCGTCCTCGTCAACGATTCACCGGGATTCGTCGTCAACCGCGTACTCGCCGCGTACCTAACCGAGGCCGGCTACCTGCTGCAGGAGGGAATGCAGGTCAAGCGCTTGGACGCCGTCATGGCGCAGTTCGGCATGCCGGTGGGCCCGCTGCGGCTGCTGGACGAGATCGGACTCGACGTGGTGTCGGAGGTGAGCCGCACGATGGAGGAAGGGTTCGGCGATCGCTTCGCCCCGGCTCCGGTAATTGGCGCCGTGCTCGAGACCGGTATCAGCGGCCGCAAGGGCGGACGCGGCTTCTACCTGTACGAGGACGGGAAGGCGAAGGGGGTGAACCCCGATGTCGAGGCGGCGCTGCGCGACTCCGCTGACGACGAGCCGGCGGCCGAGCCGGAGGCGGAAGAGCGGATGGTCTTCGCCATGATCAACGAGGCGGCGCGCATTCTCGACGCCGGTGTGGTCGACACGCCGGAGACCGTCGACGTGGCCATGATCATGGGCACCGGCTTTCCGCCCTTCCGCGGCGGCCTGCTTCGCTACGCCGACTCGCTGGGTCTCGAGTTGGTCGCCGAACGCCTGAGCCATTACGCGCAGAGCGTCGGCTCACGACTCGATCCGGCGCCGGCTTTACTCGAGCGCAAGGCGTTCTACGCGGCGTAGCCGATGCAGCAAATCGAGATCCACTACCACCGTCCGCCCGCCCGGCTCGACGTATTCGTCCAGGACCTGGTGGTGGATGGGCCGGACTGCAAGGTCACCCTGCACGAACACACGCCGCTTCGCGAACCGCTGCACATCGGCGATGTCCGTGTCTACGAGCCCAACGCACCGCTGATCTGGTTCGTCTTCCCCGGCGCCTGGCACGACGTCGGACGATTCCACCTGCGCGATGGAACGTTCACCGGCTACTACGTCAACCTGATCACACCGGTGGAGATCGCCGGCAGCATCTGGACGATGTACGACCTTTGCCTCGACCTCTGGGTTGGAGCCGACGGATCATCCAGCGTGCTGGACCGGGACGAATTCGACGAAGCGGTGGACAGGAAATGGATCGATTCGGCGACGGCGAAGCGTGCGGAGGAGGAACTGGATCGAGTGCTCGTCGAGGTCGAGAGAGGGTGTTGGCCTTCTGGCATCGTGGAGGAGCATGATCTTGGAAGGGTGCGGGAGTTGGCCTCTGGTGGGTGAGAAGAACTCAACAGCCAACAGCCGACAGCCATCGCTCGACGTCCAAGTTTTCCTTCAACGATCGACTACCGACTCTCTACTCCCGACGTTCAACGAGCGAGCAGCTGCTAGTTGGTCGTCGAAGGTTGGACGTAGTGAGTCGGTAGTTGAAAACAAGTTGAACGTTGATCGTCGGCTACCGGCTGTTGGCTGTTGAAATGAACACTTGCGCGACGCCGCCAATCACGCTAAACCGACACATGCTCACACGGGCACTACCTCTGTTCCTGCTAATAGCGGCGCCAGGCATCACCGCAGCGCAAGATTATCGCACGCTCGGCTCGCGCGACGCGCCGGTCGAGATGGTCGTCTACTCCGACTTCGAGTGCCCTTATTGCCGCAACTTCGCGCTCGCCGCGCTGCCGGCGATCATCGCGGAATTCGTGCACACCGGCCGACTGCGGATCCGTTACGCCTACTTTCCGCTCGCCGCGATCCACACAAACTCAGTCGCCGCGTCGAAAGCGGCGCACTGCGCCGGGGTCGTGGGACGCTTCTGGTCGTACCACGACTACCTGTTCGTTCGACAGCCCGAGTGGTCAAGGGAAACGGTTCCCAACACGCTCTGGGTCGACTTCGCGGAGAACCTTGGGATCGACGCGGATGAGTTCGCCGCTTGTCTGACGTCGTCGGAAGCGCACGACGCGGTGGAGGAAGATCTGCGTGAAGCGCTGGGCTCGGGTGCGACCGGCACACCCACGGTGGTGCTGGACGGCGAGTCGGTGACCGGCATCTCGTCGTACGAGACGCTGCGTCAGGAGATCCTCGACGCCATCGAGCGGGCCGAGGGCGGAACGCGGGAGCCGCGGTGAGTTCCGAGCTATTGCTGCTGCTGGCGCTGATGGCGACGTCGACGGCGATTGGACTGAGCCTCTACGCCGCCCTCGCCATTCCCGGAATCCTGGCTTACTTCGGACTCATCCCGCTGCCGGACACGCTGACGGGGCTGTCAACGCCGCTCGTCTGGCTGACGATGCTCGGCCTGCTGGGCATCGAGGTCGCCGCCTGCCGTTTCCGGTTCACCGACCTGGCCTGGAACGTGGTCCACACGGTCGCCAGGCCTCTGGCCGCCTTTCTCTTCGTCTCGGCGGCGCTAGCCGCGGCGCCTGCCAACGTCCAGTGGTGGGGCGCGGTGGGCGCCACCGCCGTCGCCCTGTCTGTCCACGTGTCGGTGCTGGCGGTGCGAACCGCCCGCCGGACCGCCGGACCCAGCCCGGCCGCCGGCGGCTTCACCGGTATCCAGCTCAGCGTCGCCGCCGCCATCGCCACCCTCGCCTGGACGGCGCCACCCTTCGCCGCCAGCACCGCCGCCATTCTGGTCGTCGCCCCGCTTCCCTGGGCCCCACGCCTCTGGGGCTCGGCATCCATGGCCCTCTCGGCCTTCCTCCACACCATCACCCGGACCGACCGGCTTCATCGATGGGACAGCGGCCCTGGGCGGATCTCGCGTCGCCTACGCCGCGCCGTCGAGGACGAGTTCGGCCAGGACTTCGACACCGTACGCTCGGCCGCCGTCACGCTGGCCCGCTTGGGGCCCGGCTGGCCCTACCTGAGGGGACGGCTGCTCATCGCCTCCCGCCAGACCCCGCTCTTCACCCACGGCCGCGGTCTGCGGCCCACCATCGTTCGGCTGGCGCCGGCCCAGGGGGTAGCCGACCACGGCGCCCTGGTCGAAACGCTTGAGATGGACGCCCACACGCCCTACTCCCTCTGCCTCGGCCCCGACGCGCCGTCGGGCCCCGCCATCCTGGCAGCGCTGCAAACGGAGCCGGAACCCCGGTGACGGGAACCTGACGCCGGCACGGTGTAGAAACATATGTAGTCAAGCAGAAAAGGTAGGATTTCTTTCGTTTCGCCGTCTGTTCGGGGTTTACGGATATTGGTGGCTCGTATATAATAGACAGTCTTGCTAAGCTATGATTTCTGGTCGTCCGTTGCCGCCGCTGGCAGCGTTAGGGGCGGGTTGGTTGGCGTGAAGAATGGCGCCCGGACGTCGCACTGTATCAGCGAGGCCGGTCCCCGGCTCTCGCTTTTTTCGTTTAGACTTCGACACGAATCCTAGAGTCGCAGCGGAGTGAGCATGTACTTTAGCTCCAAGGCCTTAGACTCCTTCGATCAGTATCTCCACGACGTCGAGAAGTACCCTCTCATCGAGGATGCTGCGACGGAGCGAGAGATCGCGCGCAAGGCGCGGGCGGGTGACCGCCGGTCGGCGGAGCGTCTGGTGACCGCAAACCTGCGGTTCGTCATTTCATACGTCAAAAAGTACCAGGGCCGGGGTCTCAACCTGGCCGAACTGGTCTGCATCGGGAACGAAGGGCTGCTGAAGGCGGTGAAGAAGTTCGACCCCGACAAGGGGGTCAAGTTCATCTCCTACGCGGTCTGGTGGATCCGGCAGACGGTACTGCAGGCGTTGGCCGAGCAGACGCGCTCGGTCCGGATCCCGCTGAACCAGAACTCGAACCTGGTGAAGCTCTCGCGGACGGAGACGGCGCTGACCCAGCAGCTGGGGCGGACGCCGACGGACCGGGAGATTGCCGACCGCATGGGCGAGCCGGTGCAGACGATCCGGGCGCTACGGCGCGTGGCATCGGCCGAGCTCAGCCTCGACGCTCCGCTGGACCGGACGGACCGGGACAGCGCATCGTTCGGCGAGCGGTTCTCGGGGATGGAGACCGAGGACATTCAGGACGAGGTCGAGCACCAGGCGCGGCGCAACTTCCTGCAGGACATGTTCCGCAAATACTTGACGGAGCGCGAGCGCAAGATCCTGGTTCTCTACTACGGTCTCGATGACGGCGAGGAGATGACGCTGGAAGAGATCGGCTCGCTGCTCGGCGTCACGCGCGAGCGGATCCGCCAGATCCGCAATCGAGCCTTCGAGAAGTTGCGCCAGTCGCCCGACGGCATGGCGCTCGAAGGGTTCTGGGCACCGAGCTGAGGGACGAAAAAAGCGAGGCCTTATCGGCCTCGCTTTTTTCTTTCAACAGCCGACAGCCGACAGCCGACAGCCGACGCTGAAGTCTTCCTCGACGTACGACTCCCGACTTTCAACTCTCGATGCTCGACGCGCCTGTGACGGCCGGACGTCGAGACTCGGATGTCGAAAGTCGATCGTTGAAGACAACTTCAAAGTCGAGCGATGGCTGTCGGCTGTCGGCTGTTGATTACCCCCACCAGCGCCAGCACACAGATGGCAATGATCGCCAGCTGCGATATCACACACCACTGACAAATCGCGTGCAGCCAGAAGATCTCCGCGTACGTCAGGTAGAGCGTGAACAGCACCGCCACGCCTGACAACAGGGCCATAAGCTTGTCGGGCCGCGCATCGTTCAGCCAGCGGGGCTGCAGCCCGGCGATGGCGATGACGAGGAGCACCACGTAGCCGGCGAGCCCGATTCCCGCCACCGGCATCCCGAGGAAGGTCGAGTACCGCGACGCATTCACCACGTCGCAGCCATGCGAGATGGTGCAACTCAGGCTGCCGATGTAGCCCAGCTTCGCCAGCAGCAGGTAGGCGGAGTCGAGTATGCCGAGCAGCGCCAGTACAGCTATGGCCCTGCGCCTATTCACTGCTTCGCCAGCTCCGCTTCGATCAACTCGGCCATCTGGTCGTAGCCCATGGCGCCGACCACCACCTGCCCGTTGATGAAGAACGTGGGCGTCTGATTGATGCCCAGCTGGCGGGCACGCATCTGGCTGGCGAGGACGATCTCGCGATACTTATTCGAATCGACGCAATCCATCAGCGCCCTGCCGTCCAGCCCCAGCCCGTCCGCGTACGTCCGGACCCTGTTCTTCGGGTTGCGGTCGGTCCCCCATTCACGCATACGCCCGAGCAACACCTTCTGCATGGGCCAGTAGGCGTCCTGGTCAGCGGCGCAGCGGGCTGCCATGGCGCCCAACTCCGAGTTCCCCTCGTGGAGCGGGAAATCGAAGAAGACGAAACGGGCCTTCCCGGTGTCGACGTAGTCCCGCATGATCTGCGGAAGGGTCAGGGTTCCGACCATGCCGCAGGCCGGGCACTGGTAGTCTGCATACTCCTCGATCAGCACCGGTGCATCCTCCGCGCCGCGCGATACGCCGACGTCTGCGGATACCAGCTCGCCGTCCACGTCCGGGATCGTGAACTCGGCGGCGCCAGCGGCCGCGTCACTGCGTTTGTTGATCGCGACGTAGGCGATCAGGGCGACGCCGGCTATCGTTATCACAGCGAGCAGGCCGTAGAATTTCGACTGCGAATTCGCCATCAGAACATATTCCCCTTTCGTCCCTCAGTTGTCATTTTCGGGCACTTCGATTCCTACTCGAACCTGATCACGTTGCTTAGCTGGCCGGTGAAGTAGAGGTAGGCCAACGCTCCGGCGATCAAGATCAATATGAAATAGAAAGCTACCTTGAGCGATCTCGGCAGAAAGCGCCGCCGCTCACCGCCCAGCCGCGTGAGCTTTGGCAGAAACGCGTCTTGCCAGACACCAACTACCTCGCGGCTGAGTCCGGCCCAGCCGGTGGCGTACGCCTGGTCCAGCTCGCGCAGGCTCTCCTGCCAGCGATCGTACGCCTGTTGCAGCTGGTCGTTGCCCGCCTGCGACGCCGGCTTGAGCTGGGCCGCCGCCTGCGAGACATGGCTGAGCGCTAGTTCCATCTGGCTGACGCCGCGCGTGAGCCGCTGGCGCAGCCCCGCCATCTCCTTGTCGGTCGGCATGAAGCGCTTGCGGGCCTTGCGCCACGGTATGCGCCGGTTGGCGGCGATGCGTCGCGTTTGGCGCTCGAAGGCGCGGACGGTCGCGTCGGTGATCGTGCCGACGTTATCGAGAACGGCTTCCCAAAGCCGTCGTCCATCGAGGGCGACGGCGGCGGCGTACATTTCCGTGGCCGACGCCGCCTCGCGCTTCGCCTTCAGCAACGCGCTGTCGTAGATGTTGCGAGTCTCGCGCAGGTGCTCCTCGAGGAAACCGACCGGGAGCAGAGACGACATCTGAAGCCGGTCGATTGCGGCGCCCAGCGGTCTGTCAGAGCCGCTACCGATGGCACCCAGCGATGCCTCGAACTCGGGGATGGTGAAGCGACGCCTCAGGTCGGATTTGGCGGCCACGTCGGGTACGGCACCGGCGCCGCCGGGAACCGCTATGGATTCCTGCTTGCTCTCACCTTCCGTCACGCCGAGCAGCGCGCTAGAGTGGCGCGTCGCGAGCCCGCGGATGGTCTGGATCTGGGCGTCGGTGAGGTAGAGCAGCTCGAGTTGTGTTGCGCCAGAACCGATTCGCAGCAGTCGGCCGAACTTGCCCTGGGTCATGTCGACCTTGTTGATGCGGTCCCACGGTATCCTGAAGTGGCGACCGCCGCGCTCGAACACGTGGAGCGCGGCGTCGGTGACGACCGCCAGCGCCATGCCCTTGAAGTTCTCCATCTCGACCAGGCCGGACATGGCGACCGGCGTGGCGAACACGACTCGCTCGCCTTCCAGCGCCTGGCGATCGGAGAGCGCCAGGTGGTCGAGGTCGGCGCGGTTGCGTAGCTCGGCCGCCAGAGAGGCCAGATCGTTGTGCTCGCCGCGCAACGCCAGGGCGACCTGGGTTCCCATGACCAGCAGTATGGAACCGCGGAGTGCCACGCCAAGCAGAGTCGAGTACGGGAACTGCTGCTTGTTGACGTAGAGCCCTTCCGGGGCCGCCAGTACTCGCGCGCCGCGTTCCGAGCCCATCCCCTCGATGACGACGTCAAAGGTGCCCTCGTAACTCATCGCCCACCACCATTCCCCGCCGCACTGGAAGTTCCAGACGCACCTGACAGATTCACTAGCTGCTCGACGACGCGGTCCGCATCGCTGAAGTCGGCGAAGACGACATCGGCGCCTGCCGCTGCCAATTCGTCGACCGTGTGCCGGCCCGTCGCCACGGCCGCCGCTCGCGCGTTCACCGCACGCGCGCAGGCGATGTCCTCTGGCGTATCACCGACAACGACCACGGCCACACCATCGATCGCGGCGCCCAGCGACGACCGCAGACGGTCCACCGCGACCCGGGCCACGCCCGCCCGGTCCTCGGAGTCGGAGCCGAAGCCGCCCAGACGGAAGCTAGACGCCATGCCCGCTGCCTCCAGCTTGAGCCGCGCGCCTTCCTCGATGTTCCCGGTCAGCAGGCCGAGCGCCACGTCCGGCCGGCTCTCGAGGCCTGCCAGCAACTCGGGCACGCCCGGCAGCACCTGGATTCGCCGCTCACGCCGCCTGACGTCCAGCTCCGTCTCCAGCCGCTCCAGGTAGACCGGCCAAACCGACGGCATCGCCTCCCTGATCGCAGCCGCAGGAAGCCCGGCACCGCCCATCAGCTCGAGAACGATCTGCGGATCCGTTTTCCCGTGGAAATTGTAGCCATCCAGCGGGCCCGCCGTTCCGTAGACCGACTCGAGCGCGGCGCGCAACGCGACGCGCCCTGAGCCGTCCGTCAGCAGCAGGGTGCCGTCTATGTCGAACAATATCGGGTGGTTCGAGGCCATCGCCTCCCTTGCCGCTTCCGCCTGTCCGGTTACCCGTGGCCTTACACCAAACCTATAAATCTGGTCCCGCCTCTGGCAGAACACCACCCTGCCCGGCCAGGACGGCCCGCTGTATGGCCCCGGCGAGCGCGGTTTCCGCGGACAGCCCAACTCGGAGCAGCTCGATCGCCGAGGCTTCGGCCGGGTCCGGGCCCGTGGAGCAAGCGAAGACCAGGTCGCCGTCGAACTGGCTGTTGGCCGGTGATAAGTGGCGTACCACGGCGTTCATGGCCTGGCGTGCCATGGCCCGCAGGTCGGTCCGGGTCAGCGGATAGTCGGTGGCCACCACGGCCAGGGTCGTGTTGGTGCCCGGGCTCGGCGGACCGTTGGCTGGAGTCCCATGCTCCCTCAGGTAGGCCGCACTGTCGACGAAATCGCCGCGCTCGTCCTTCGCTCCGGCTATGATGGCGCCGCGCCCGTCCGTCACGTCGCCGAACGCGTTGACCACGGCCAGCGCCGCGACGACCCGGTCCCCCAGTTGCACGGCGTCGCAACCGAGGCCGCCGGGCGTGGCGCTTTCGGCGCCGAACAGCTTGCCCACCGTCGCCCCGGCCCCCACGCCGACACGACCCTCGAGGACCCGGTCACGACTCGCCACCTCACACGCGGCACGGCCCATGGCGGCGTCCGGCCTCACGTCGGGCCGCCCGGTCCCCAGATCGAAGATCACCGCGCTCGGCACGATCGACACACGGGCGACTCCCGTCTCGAACCCGCGACCCTGCTCTTCCAGCCAGCCCATCACGCCGTCGGCGGCAGCAAGCCCGTAGGCCGAGCCACCGGTCAACAGAATGCCGTCGACCTGCGGGACGACATGGTTGGGCGAGAGGGTACCGAACTGGCGAGTGCCGGCGGCGAAGCCGCGGACGTCCACCGCGGCGCGAAAGGGACCGAGGACGA
>JBDHHX010000070.1:0-12433 GCA_039589155.1 Gemmatimonadota bacterium
CCGGGCCAGGTCCTGGGCCAACTCTTCGTAGCGGCCCGAATGCTCTCCAATCCCGTGTGCTATCATCACGACCGCCCTGGGCGTCGGAACGTCCCAGCAGCGATAGTGGAGACGAATGCCGGCGGAGCCGGAAAAGTAGGCGTGTGCGCCTTTCATCGCGGTCCTCTGTCAGACGATCGGGTGACTGCCAAAGACTCGTTAACTTCTAATGCCTAATGCCTGATGTGCAATGGTAATCATCAACATCTAACATCTAACACCTAATGATCATTTCAATTCCCTTGAGCGTTAGGTGTTGAGAGTCAGGTGTTGATGATTACTGTGCATCAATCGCCTCCTCACCCTCTCCCTCTTGCCTCAAGAGCACTCGGCGCAATAGATCCAGCGCCGCCTGCGCCGCCCGCGCTCGCACCATGTCCCGCGTTCCCGGCAGATGCACCCGGCGGGTCACGACCTCGCTACCGACGGCGACGGCCAACCACACGGTGCCCACCGGCTTCCCCTCCGTGCCGCCGCCGGGTCCGGCGATGCCGGTCACGGCGATGGCGGCGTCAGCTCCCGACCGCGACTGAGCGCCGCGAGCCATCTCACGCGCGGTCGCCTCGGATACAGCGCCGTCCCGCGCCAGGGTATCCTGGGAGACGCCGAGCAGCTCGACCTTGGCACGGTCGGCGTAGGTGACCATGCCGCCCCAGAAGTACTCTGAGGAACCCGCCTGTTCGGTGAGCCGCACTGCGATCAGGCCGGCGGTGCAGCTCTCGGCCACGGCCACGGTCATCCCCCGCTGCCGTAGCAGGCCGCCGACGACCTCGGCCAGCTCTGCCGTACCCTCGGCGTAGATGTGGGAGCCGAGTAGCGCGCGCAGCCGGGCGGCGGCTTCCGTCAGAGGTTGGGCCGCATCGGCTTCGTTCGTGACCCAGGCCGTCAAGCGAATATCGTTGCAGTCGATCTCCGGCAGGAAGGCGACATCGATGGGCAGATCGTCGAGACGGTCGGCGACCCGGTCGGCGATGGCCGATTCGGCGATACCTGCCGTCCGCAAATAGCGACGTACCGGACGGCGGGCGCCGCGGCTGGCCCGTTCCGCCAGAAACGGCATGACCGAGTCGACGACGATCGCCTTCAGCTCATGGGGCGGCCCGGGCAACATGATGCACACGCCCAACTCATCGTCCTCGACGGCGATCCCCGGCGCGGTCCCTCGCGGATTCGGAAAGACTATGCCACCGCGCGGCACCTCGGCCTGAACCCGGTTGCTTTCCGGAAGCACTCTGCCGCGCAGCTTCCAGCGCTGCAGCAGTGCCTCCCACAGGTCTTCACGAAACTCCAGCTCACGGCCGAGAACGCCGGCGACAGCCGGCCTCGTCACGTCGTCAGCTGTAGGGCCAAGACCGCCTGTCGTGACGACGGCGCCGGTCCGCTCGAGCGCCGAGCGGACCGCTCTGGCGATAGCGTCGTCGTCGTCGGCAACGGTCGTCTTACGGACGACGCGCAGGCCGACCGGCTCCAGCTCTCGTGCGATGTGGGAAGCGTTGGAATCGATCGTCGCACCGCTCAGCAGCTCATCGCCGATAGCGACGATCTCGATGGCGGTCAACTCACGCTTCATGCAGACCAGTCACGCACCACGGCGCGATAGCGCCACAGGTACACCATCAACGAGTAGACGGTGAGCACGAGCGCGATGGTCAGCGTGACGGTCACCCAGGAACCGTGCAGGACTTTCCAGAACGACCAGAAGCGGCTGTCCCAAGCGTGCTCCAGCGCCTCCGAGCGGAGCGCCAGCCAGAGGATCTCGCCACCGACAAACAGATTCTGGAACAGCGCCTTGTACTTGCCCGCCTTGCCGGCGGCGATGACGACGCCGCGCCTCTTGGCGAAACCGCGGAAGATCGTGATCAGCACCTCGCGCCCGATCACTACGATGAGCACCCAAAGCGGTAGTACTCGGAAAAGTCCGGGCATCACGTCAAGCGCCGTCACACCGCCCTCGCGCAGCGACACGATGTAGAACGGGATGAAGGTGCTAATCAGCAGGAGTTTGTCGGCGATGGGGTCGGCGAGCTTGCCGAAATCGGTGATCTGGCCTCGGCTGCGGGCCAGGTAGCCGTCCCAGACGTCGGAGAGACCGGCGGCGACGAAAATGATGAACGCCGCCAGCAGTTGTCCGAAACCGCCGCCCAAGATCAAGAAGAAGATCAGAGGCGTCGCGAGGACGCGTGCGACGGTTATGATGTTCGGCAGGTTCACGGGAAAGCCCCCCCGATCACCCGAGGGATTTGATCACTAGCTTCGCGACGGCCTTCAGCGTGTCAAAGACACCGATCCCCTTGGTGGCCACGCCCTCGTAGGCGGGCACTCGATCCGGGTTGAGGTGACGATCCAACTCGTCAACGGGCGACACATTGGGCAGGTCGCGCTTGTTGTACTGGATCACGAACGGGATCTGCCGCAGATCGTACCCGTATTCGGCCAGATTCTCGTACAGGTTGTGCATGGCTTCGATGTTCGCATCCAGCCTCTCCACCTGGCTGTCCGCCACGAACACGACTCCATCGACACCCTTCAGGATGAGCTTCCGGCTGGCGTTGTAGTAGACCTGGCCCGGCACAGTGTAGAGGTGGAACCGGGTCTTGAATCCCCGGATCGTGCCCAGGTCGACGGGTAGGAAGTCAAAGAACAGGGTGCGCTCCGTCTCGGTGGCCAGGCTGATGAGCTTACCACGGGTGGACGGTGCCACCTTGTTGTATATGTACTCCAGATTCGTCGTCTTACCGCCGAGCCCGGGGCCGTAATAGACGATCTTACAGTTAATCTCCCGGGACGCGTAGTTGATCATCGACATGGTCGAGATCCCCTATTCCCGGAACAGTCGGTCGATTTCATCCTCAGCTTCATCCACGAAGCCCCGTTCGAGAGCCGGGGTCTCCTCGTCCGCCTCGGACCTGCCAAACACGTCCTCGAAGGCCCTGGTCAGACCCACCACCGCGTCCTTGATCTTGATGCGAACGAGGCCAAGGGTCGTCTGTTTGTTGAAGAGCACCACCAGGATAAGCCGCTTGCCGATATCGGCGAGGTACATCGACTCCGTGCGGCCCTGGTGGAACAGCGAGCTGAAGTCCTCTTCCCCGATCAGCGAAGCCAACTGGTCGTTGGCCGAGAAGTCGGCGGCCGTCAGGCTGGCGAAGGCGGCCGAATCGAAATTCGGCTGTTCGCCAACGGTAGTAACAAGCTGGCCGGTCCGATCGACCAGCAACGCACAGCGCGCATTTGCCTCGTACAGAAGTGTCGAGAGGATCCCCTCGATCTTCTGCGAATCGCTGGGCCCGAAAGACCAGCTGGGTGCTCCGCCTGGCGTCATGCGCTCGCTATCCCGTTCCCCCTAGGCGCCGCTCGGCTCCAACTCGCCGGCGGTCAACGCCTGTTCCATCCGCTCGAGGATGGCTGCCGCCCGTTTCTTCAACTTCGGCTCTTTCTCCCAGCCGATGTAGTCGCGCAGCAGATGGGCGTTTTCCACGTCGGGGTGCTTTCCTATGTAGCTCAGCGCCGCCAGCCGCCTGAGCGGCCGCGGGCTGAACAGGTTGCGGCGATGGCGGTTCATCTGATCGCGCACAAAGAGCACTCCGAGCGCGCTCACCGCCGCCGCGCCCGCGAGCGCTATGCCCACGGTCCGCAACCATCTGACAGTAATGTTCTCCGAACTCATGTTAACCCACCCAACTGTCCTACATCCCCTGTCGCCCGGTCAGAGCCTGGGCGATCGTAACGCCGTCCGCATACTCGAGGTCGCCACCCACCGGCAGGCCTCTGGCGAGGCGTGACACGGTGACGCCCCTCGGCGTCAGCGACCTGTGCAAGTAGGTGGCCGTGGCCTCGCCTTCGACGCTCGGGTTCGTGGCGATGATCACCTCACGCACCTCGCCGTTTATCCGAGCGAGCAGCGAATCGATCTTCAACTCATCGGGCCCGATGCCGTCGAGCGGCGAGAGGCAGCCTCCCAGAACGTGGTAGAGACCTCTGAAGACGCCGGAGCCGTCGATGGCTGTAATGTCCGAAGCCTCTTCTACCACGCAGATCTTGGTCCCATCCCGGCTCGGATTCGTGCAGTACTCGCACGGATCTGACTCGCTCAGGTTATTGCAGATCGAGCAGTGCCTCACTCGCTCGGCCATCGACTCGATGGCTCGCGCAAGTCGGACCGCCTCCTCCGGCGGGATTTTGAGCAAATGATGTGTGAGCCGGTATGCGGTCTTTCGACCGATACCAGGGAGGCGCGAGAACTCGCTGGCGAGATCGTCGATGACCGACATGCCAGCGCCCTACGAACCTCCGAAAAGACTACCGAGATTGAGCGGGTTAATGCCGCCAGCCATTCGACCGATCTCCTCTTCGTACAGCTGGCGGGCGCGGGCCTGTGCCTCGACCACAGCCGCCTGCACCAGGTCCTCTAGCATCTCGATGTCCGAGGGATCCACCACGGACGGATCGATCTTGATCTCGCGGATCCGGCCCTGGCCGTCGGCCACGACGTTCACCAATCCGCCGCCACTGGAGGCCGTAACTGTCTTACTCGCCAGTTGCGTCTGGATCTCGGTCAGCTGAGCCTGACCCTGCTGGACCAGCTGAAACAG
This sequence comes from Gemmatimonadota bacterium, assembly GCA_039589155.1. GTDB lineage: Bacteria > Gemmatimonadota > Gemmatimonadetes > Palauibacterales > KS3-K002 > Kutchimonas. Next base: position 4,632 of record JBDHHX010000070.1, read on the forward strand.
CTGGTGGAGATTGTTCATCCTGGCAACTCCCGCTCACCCATCTTCACTGGTGAAAGTTTACAGATAGCCCAAAGGCACGCAAGGCCAGCCGTTTAGCGCTCATTCCATCAACTCGAGGTCGAGCCGGTCCACCAGCTCCTGGAGACCCTGGTCGTCCTCGACCAGACGGGCGAGCTTTTGCTCGCGGGTTGTCTCCTGGCTTACTCTGGGTGGAAGCGATTCCTCTGCGCCGGACCTCGTAATTCGTATGGGACGCCCCAGACGCCCCGAAAGTTCCTTCTCGATCCTGCGCCGGGCGATAGTGTCTTGCAGCACCTCGACGGCGGGTGTACCGGCGGCGCAAGAGATACGGAACTCGCCGTCGGGGAGCAAGGCAACGACCTGGGCCGCCCGCAGAGCAATGCCCTGGCCGGGCCGGAGCACCTTTCCGTCGGCGATCATCTCGAGCCAAGCGGCTCTGGCGGCCTCGAGCGGGGCCTCGGGTGGCCCTCCAGGCGGCGCTGCGGGACTCGAGGTCTCAGGCCCGGGCTGGTTCCGGGACGCCGTGCCTTGACCCGGCCCCGGATTCTTCCTGGAGGGGGCCGAACGGCGGTCCTCCGCGCCACGCGGGTCTGCAGCCTCACTCGTACCGCCGGCACCGGACGCACCGCCTGCGGGCGCGCCACGAACGGCGTCGATCAACGCCTCGAGCTCGACGGTGCGGTCGAGCATGGCGAATTTGAGTAGCAGAACCTCGATGAGGATCCGCTGCTGCTCGCTCTTGCGGAAACGGCCGTCGGTGTCGAGCTCTGCGAGGCTGGAGAGCATGCGCATCAGGTCGCCGGCGGCGAAGCGCGGTGCCATCGCGCCGTATCGCGCCGCCAGCTCATCCGAAATAAAGCGGAGCGAGTCGCCTCCCTCCAGCTTGGCCCGCAGCAGCAGACGCAGGCCCTCTCCCAGTCCCTTGTGGAACTCTTCGAGGTCGTAGCCGCCGTCGATCAGCCGTTCGACGTAGCCAAAGATGTCGGCGGTCCGCTTGTCGACGAGGATCTCGAAGAGCTCGAAATAGAGATCCTCCTCGATGAGGCCGAGCACCTGGCGGACATCGGCGACGGCGATCTTGTCACCGGTGAAGGCGAGGACCTGGTCGAGCCCGGAGAGTGCATCGCGGAGCGCCCCGTCCGCCTTGCGGGCGATGGGCAGCAGCGCCGCCTCCTCCGCCTCGACCCCTTCCGCCTTTAGTACCTGAGCCAGCCGCTCGCGGATGCCCTCGGTGGAGATCCGGTGGAAATCGAAGCGCTGGCAGCGGGAAAGGATGGGCGGCGCCGCCTGGAAGATCTTGCCTGGCTCGGTCGTGGCCAACACGAAGATCACGCGTGGCGGCGGCTCCTCGAGGATCTTCAAGAAGGCGTTCCAGGCCTCCCGGGTGAGCATGTGGGCTTCGTCTATGATGTAGACCTTGTAGCGCGACTCCTCAGACGGCGCGTACATGGCCCGCTCCCTCAGGTCGCGAGCATCGTCGACGCCGCGGTTGGACGCCGCGTCGATCTCAACCACATCCAGCGATGTGCGGCCGGACCAGATCCGCTGGCAGCTCTCGCACTCGCCGCACGGCTCGCCGTCTTGCCGGTTCTTGCAGTTCAGCGCCATCGCCAGGACCCGGGCCGCCGTCGTTTTGCCGATCCCACGCGGACCGCAGAACAGATAGGCGTGAGCCACCCGACCACGCTCTACACCTGTGCGGAGCGTGGCGGAGACGTGATCCTGCCCGACTATCTCCGAGAAGTTGCGCGGACGGTATAGACGTGCGAGTGCGGGACGATGCATGCTCGTGGGTTGAATGTCGATTAGTCGTTGCTGGAGGAGAAAGCCGCTCCCTCCCCGCCTTGCCCATCATCACTTGAAACTGACGAGGGAATCTAATCCGGCGACGGGGGAGCAGCAACGTTCGTTATTGGGATGGGGATTGGGAGATGTGAATTTCGGAATCTTGTACTTCTGTTGGGAATTCTCGAATAGGACTCGGGGAATCGGGGATTCGGGGAGTTGGGGAAGCCAGAGGCCACCTCTTCGCGGCTCCCGAATTCCCCGATTCCCCGATTCCCCGAATCAGTTTCGAGAATTCCCAACCCAATCCAACACATCAGAACTCTCAATTCCCAACTCCCATAACGACCCGCATCTCGAAGGCCCCGGTCTCACCCGGGCCCGCCGACGTGACGATGACCCGGTAGGAACCGTCCTCTGGGAGCGAGAAGCTCAGGCGAGAGTCGAGGTCGCCGCCGCTATCGTCGTCTTCGATCGGCCCCTCGATGCCGGGGCCGACGAGCATGATGTAGCAGTCGAACTCGGCCGAAGCGAGATCGATGGTATAGAGTTGGCCGGCCTGCCCCTTGAGCGACCACGCCTGCCCGTGACGGCCCTCGCCGATGATCGGGTCGGTGGCGGTGAGGATGCCCTGCCTGGCGCCTCCGACCTCGATGACACGATCGCCGGTCTCCATTGCGTTCAGGTCGAGGGGCTCATCGACCATCAGGGTGTAGGAGCCCATGCTCCCCTCGCCGATGGTCGTCGCTACCACGGTGTAGACGCCATCCTCCGGGAACTCGAGAGTGAGCGCCGAGTTGTAGTTGCCGGCGCCGTCGTCGTCGGATAGTACCTCGTTCAAGCCGGGGCCGGTGATGAGCAGGTAGGCGTCAAAATCGTCCGACTCGAGTGTCACAGTCAGCTTCTCCCCGGCACGACCGACCAGCGCATAGGCGGCGGCGTAACGGCCCTCCATGATCATCTGGCTTTCCGGGGTGAACCAGCCCATCGCGGTCAAGCTGGTGCTGATCGTATCGCCGACCGGCAGCGCAGTGAGGTTCGCCGGGTTTACGCCGCCGCATTCGTAGCCGGCCCTGGGCGCTGGCTCGCTGGATGCCCGAAGCGAATAGACGCCGGCTGCCCGTGGGCCGGTGGACGTGGTGACGATCTGGAATGGCCCGTTCTCCAGGAAGGTGAAACTGAGCCTGGCGTGGCAGCCGCCGCCGCTGTCGTCATCGTAGAGCGTCTCGTCGAGACCGGGCCCGACGACGAACAGGAAGGCGTCGAAATCGTCAGAGATCATGTCGATGGTGACCGACTCTCCCGCTTTCCCATCGATCGTCCAGGCCTCCATGTAGGTATCGCGAGAGGAGCGGTAATCGGAGCTGGACAGTGCGCCCTCCACGGCGTCGTCGATCGAAAGGCTGCCCTTCGCTTTCAACAAAGTGAGGACTGACGCACCGGTCTGCGCCTGCATCGAAGCCGCCGAGCTTGCCAACAGGACAGCGACGGTGAGGGCTATCGTGGAAAGGGGTCGGGTTGGGCTTCTCATGATGATTGCCTCGGTGTTCTTGGGAGTGGGCTGCCGTGGGACCAGCGGCGGGACTGTGAATCTATTCACCAAGTCGCCAGGCGCTAGGTACGTGCTCGATGATGGGCTTCCCTTCACCGACGATGATGGCCAGCGCATCGAACCGATAGCGCAGTCCACGGCGGCCGTGACGCTGCAACCAGTAGGCGGCGACACGCTCAACCTCGCGGCGTTTGAGGGCCGTGATCGCCTCCAGCGGGTGGCCGTAGCCGCGGCCGTTGCGCGTCTTCACCTCGACGAAAGCGACCGTGTCGCCGAGGCGGGCGACGAGGTCGATCTCACGGTGACCGAAGCGGAAGTTACGTGCGACGATCGTGTAGCCGAGGCGCTCGAGGTAGCGGGCGGCGAGACGTTCGCCTTGAATGCCGAGATCGTGTGGTGTGCCCATCTCCCTGCAGCCTGAACGGGACCTATCAACAGAACGTCATATTGGATGGCGATTAGGATCACGATTACGATTACGATCACGAGCGGGAGCAAGATCTCGCGTTCAACTCCTGCTCGCGCTCGTGATTGTGATCGTGATCGTGATCGTAATCGCGATCGAACCCAAAGAGATCAGAGGTCGAGGGCCAGGCCGTCCTCGGCGAGGATGATCTCGCCGCTGTAGCCCGCATCGCGGATCAGGGCCGGGACGTCTTGGGATTGCAGCTGGGGGTACGTGTGGGTGACGACCAGGCGCGGAACGCCGGCCGCGTTAGCCAGCCGAGCCAAGCTGGTGGGCGTCAGGTGGAGGTCGAGGGCCAGCTCGTCGGGCAGCGAGCACTCGGCGAGCAGAAGGTCGGCGCCGATGAAGAAGGCCCCCAACTCTTCGCCAGGACCAGTATCGCCGGTATAGCCCAAGGTCGACCCAGCGCCCGTGATCCGCAGAGCCAGGCTCTCATCGGTGTGCGGCGTGGACGCGGAATCGACGGACAGGTGATCTAAGGCGGCGGCCTGTCCCGGCCCAAGCTCGTGGATTACGACGTCGAACCCGGGCTCGGTGAGCCAGGGACCGAGCGCCGCGGCCCAGGCGTGGAAGAGCCGTTGGGTGCCCGCCGGTCCCCAGATGTTGAGCGGCGCCGTGCGCGGCTGGGCGAGGCCGTGGCGCATCGCGAAGATCAGCGACGGTATTTCGCCGATATGGTCGACGTGGAAGTGACTGATGACGAGATGCCCGAGCTCACCCCAGGCGAGGTCGCAGCGGGCTAGCCCCTGAAGGGCGCCGGCCCCACAATCGAGCAAGATGGAGATGTCGCCGTCATCGACCCAGTGGCAAGCCGAAGCACGCTGCGGATCCGGCACCACCGTCCCCGTCCCGACCGTGACGAGGCGCATGGTGGATCAGGCCACGGCACCGCGAGCGTACTCGCTGAACTCCACGCCCACGATCTTGGAGACGCCGGGCTCCTCCATGGTCACGCCGTAGATCCAGTCCGCGGCTTCGATCGTCACCGGGTTGTGTGTGATGACGATGAACTGGACGTTCGCTTTGAACTGCTCGAGCATCGAAACGAAGCGCCTGATGTTCGTCTCGTCCAGCGGCGCGTCCACTTCGTCGAGCACGCAGAAGGGGCTGGGCTTGACCAGGTAGATAGCGAACAGCAGAGAGAGCGCGGTGAGAGCGCGCTCGCCACCGGAGAGCAGGTGGATCCGTTGTGTGCGCTTGCCGCCGGGGCTGGCCGATATCTCGACGGGCGAGTCGAGCGGATCGTTCGGGTCATCGAGCCAAACGTCGCACTCACCGCCGGCGAAGAGCGTGGCGAAAGTACGCTTGAAGTTGATCCGGATCTGCTCCAGCGTTTTCAGGAACGTCGCCGATGCCGTCTCATTTATGTCCCGGATCGTATTGCGCAGGTCGTCACGGGCCTTGCCGAGGTCTTCGCGCTGCGCCTCCAAGAACTCCAGCCGTTCCTTCTCCTCGCGATACTCTTCCTCGGCCAACATGTTCACGAGCCCGGCACGGCCAAGCCATTCGGCGACATCTGTCAGTTCGGAGCGCAGCTCGGGGTGGTTGCCTTGCGCCGGTTCGACCTCACCGGCCAACTCGTCGAACGGGCGACCCCACTCGTCCTCGAGTCGCTCGCGGGTGCGGGCGTGCTCGGCATCGATCTGTGTCTTCTCGAGCTCCAACTCGTGGCGGCGCTCGGCGTGGCCGCGCTCTTCATGCTGGACCTTGCGAAGCTCTGACTCGAGCGCCGAGACCTTCTGGCGAATCTCCTCCGCCCGCTGATCCAACTCGCTGGACTCGCGCTCGCACTGCGTCCGCTCCTCGAAGAGCGCGTCGAGGTCGGCGGCGGCGCCCTCCGAGTCCTGCGTGTCGGTAGAGAGGCCGGCCTGCAGCTGTTCGGACTCTGTCTCGAGGCGGCCGGAGCGCTCGACGGCGCTGGCGTGGACGCTCTTTTGCGTCCTCAGCTCGCGCTCGACACGGTCGAGGGCGGCGGCGGAGCGTGCCTCGTTCAGCTGCGCCTCGGTGACGCGCTCGCGGAAGGCCTCCCACTGGGAGCGAATAGCCGCCAGCTCCTCGGGATCGGGAGCGACCTGAGCGCCCTCGGGCTTGAGCTGGTGCAGCGCCTCTTCGTCGGCGGCGCCGCGTTCGAGAATCGAGACGTGATCGGCCTGGAGCCGGCCAACAGCCGCCCGCGCCGAGTCGAGTTCCTCGCGTACCCGTGAAACGCGCTCGAGGGCTGCTTCGGACCTAGCCAGCAGCCGTGCAGCCTCCTCCCCGGCGGATCGGCGGTCCGACTCGAGCTGTTCGACCTGTGCCGCCTGATTGGCGACGCGGGCCGTCGAAGCCTGGAGTTGGGCGCTGGCGCGACGAGCGGACTCCCCGAGCTCGGCGCGCTGGGCTTCGAGTCGCTCGAGCTCGGCTTTCCGAGCCAGCGTTCCGCCGCCCCTGTGAGGCTGACCCAAGCGGAGGACGCCGCGATCATCGACGCTCTCCCGCGGCCCGATCCACGGTCCGCCGATCCCCTGCCCGGCTTCACTCAGCCGAACACCACGAAGCAGACGTGCGACCCAGGGCGCGCCCGGGCCGCTGGCGCGGATCCCTTCCGGCATCCGATCGACGGCGAACCGCAGACCTTCCAGGGGCAGAACGACGAGACCGCCGGGCCCATCGTATTCGTTGGCGAACCAATGACGGATACGGGCGGCAGCGGCGTGATCGTCGACGACAAGACCCTCCATGAAAGCACCGAGGTAGGCATCGACGCCGTCGGCCAGCGCTTCGGGTGCATCGATGCTCTGAGCCAGCGTGCCACGGATCCCAAGCTCGGCGGCACGCTGAAGCGCTGCGTGTACCGCCGGGCTGGCGCCCTCTTCACCGGTGACCAGCGGCCTCAGAGCTTCTATACGAGCAGAGATGGCCCCCAATCGCTCGGTCACCGCTGCCTGGCGCTCACGCAGCTCCTCGTGCTCGGCGTGGAGCTCTGCAAGCCGGCCGCGTTCGGTCTCGAGCTCACCGCTGACCCGACGCCAGCGTTCCTCCGCCGACGCCGCCTCGCGGCGCGCTTCGGCCTCGGCCGCACCAATCTCCTCGATGGCGCTCTCGAGCGTTTGGACCCTGGCCTCCGCTTCCTCGAGCCGTCGCAGCAGCTCGGCTGCCTCTGCGCGTGCCACGTCGCTCCGCGCCTGAAGACTCGCGCGTTGTTCGCGGTAGGTCTCGCGCTCCGACTCCACGGCCGCCTCCGCCGCTTCCATCGCCTGCTTCCGCTCCGAGATCTCGGCCAACTCGACCTCACCAGCTTTCAGCGACTCGCGCAGCGACTCCAGCGACGTCTTTCGTTCGCTCGCCAGCTGCTGCAAGCGCTCAACTTCCGTTTCCAGCTCCTGCTTCTGCTCGGCGATCTCGCGACGTTCGCCGGACAGCTGGTCCAGCCGGCCGGTCGCGTGCCGGATGCGCTCCTCGGCCAGCAGCCGTTCGCGCTCGCGCTCGGCCAGCCGGTCACGCACCGCCATCAGTTTGCGGGCACCGTCAGCGCGCTCGCGATCCATGTCGGCGAGGCGAGTACGAAGCGCTTCGTGCTGCGCCTCACTCGTGCGCAGCTGAGCGGCGTCGTGGACGGTGGCTTCGGCCAACGACTGCAGCTCGGTCTCGATCTCGCGTTGCCTGTTACCCAGTCGTTCCAGCTCGGCGTGTGCGATGGCGAGCTCGAGAGCGAGCTTACGTTCGCGCATTTCGAGGAAGCGGAGGGCCTTTCCGCGCTGGCGCGCGAGGCTACGGACCTTGGTACCCACCTCGGAGACGAGGTCGTCAACACGTGCCAGGTCGGTATCGGCTTCGTCGAGTCGACGGCCGGCGACGCGGCGACGTTCCTTGTAGCGGCCGATGCCGGCGGCCTCCTCGAACATGGCGCGCCGCTCTTCAGCTTTGTCGCTGAGGATCGCGTCGACCATGCGGCCTTCGATGATCGCGTAAGCGTTGGTGCCGAGACCCGTATCGCGA
>JBDHHX010000071.1:0-12392 GCA_039589155.1 Gemmatimonadota bacterium
AAGAAGGTCGTCCATATGAACGAGAGCGGCGAAAAGAAAGTCGTCAAGACTTGGTCGCGTCGGTCGACCATCACGCCGGACTTCGTGGGACACACCCTGGCTGTTCACAACGGGAACAAGTTCATCCCGGTGTACATCACCGAGAACATGGTGGGCCACAAGCTTGGCGAGTTCGCGCCCACGCGCCTGTTTCGCGGACACAGCGGCAAACTCGCCGACAAGCGAGCTAAGGTTGTATGAGGATGGAAGCAAAAGCTATCGCGCGGTTCGTTCGGCAGTCGCCGCGTAAGATGCGGCTGGTCGCCGACCTCATTCGCGGCCAGACCGTGAACGACGCGTACGCGATTCTGCAGTTCAATAGCAAGAAGGCCGCCCGCAGCTTCGAGAACACGCTGCGCTCGGCTGTAGCGAACGCACTGTACAAGGCTGAAGATCAGGGCGAGCGCCTCGACGTCGACGACCTCTTCGTCAAGCGCGCTTTCGTAGACGAGGGTCCCACGCACCGGCGTTGGCGGGCCCGTGCCATGGGTCGGGCCAGCCCGATCCGCAAACGCACGAGTCACGTCACGGTGATCGTGGACCGGAAGGAGTAGCATGGGTCAGAAAACGCACCCTCTCGGATTCCGACTGGGAATCGTCAAGACGTGGAAGTCGCGCTGGTACGCCGAGGGTAACCTGGCGGACCTGATCGAGCAGGACGAGAAGATCCGCAACTACCTGAAAGCGCGTCTCGGCCATGCGGCCATCTCCTCGGTGGAGATCGAGCGCAAGCCGGGCAAGATCGTCGTCACGATCAACACCGGTAGACCGGGCGTCGTCATCGGTAAGCGCGGAGCCGAGGTGGACAAGCTGCGCGACGAGCTGGCCATGCTGACCAGCGCCGAGGTCGCCATCAACGTCGAGGAGATCAAGCGCCCCGAGATCGAGGCCCAGCTGATCGCCGACAACGTGGCCTTCCAACTTGTGCAGCGGATCGCCTTCCGTCGCGCCATGAAGCGGGCCGTCCAGCAGGCGATGAGGATGGGTGCCGACGGCATCAAGATTCAGTGCAGCGGCCGCTTGGGCGGCGCCGAGATCGCGCGTAGAGAGGGTTATCACGAGGGTCGCGTTCCGCTCCACACGCTGCGAGCTGACGTCGACTACGCCCAGTCCACGGCCAAGACCACTTTCGGGCCCATCGGCGTCAAGGTCTGGGTCTTCAAGGGCGAAGTCGTCGAAGAGCGCAAAGGACAGACATACACGGCCGGTGGTGGCCGTAGTCAGTGATCGATAGGTAAGAGAAATGCTGGCTCCCAAGCGAATAAAGTGGCGCAAACAGCAGAAGGGTCGGGTCCGCGGCCGGGCCAACCGTGGCAATTCGGTGGCCTTCGGCCAGTTCGGGCTCCAGACCCTCGACAAAGCTTGGATCACATCGCGTCAGATCGAGGCGGCTCGTGTCGCCATGACCCGGCACATCAAGCGCGGCGGCAAGGTCTTCATCCGGATCTTCCCCGATAAGCCGATCACCAAGAAGCCGGCCGAGACCCGCATGGGCAAGGGAAAGGGAACACCCGAGGCTTGGGTCGCCCCGGTGAAGCCGGGCCGCGTGATGTTCGAGCTGGAAGGCGTATCGGAGGACATAGCGCGCCGGGCGATGGAACTGGCGTCGGCGAAGCTGCCGGTCAGGACCCGGTTCATTAGCCGTGACAGCGGAGGACTCTGATGCGACCGGAAGAAGTCAGAGAGATGGGCGACACCGACATCGAGCAGACCATCGAAGAGCTGAAAAACGAGCTCTTCGACCTGCGGATGCGGACCGCCTATGAGGAATTGGAGAATCCCGGCAGGATCAGCCAGGTCAGGCGCGACATAGCCAGGTTGATGACGATACAGCGCGAGCGCGAGACGGCTCGCGAAGCGAAGGAGAGCTAGGGACGCATGTCTGGAGGTCAGCGCAAGACTCGGACCGGATCAGTGGTGAGCGATGCGATGAACAAGACCATCGTGGTCAGCATCGAGCGGCGTTACGCTCACCCGCTCTACGGTAAGCAGGTCACTCGCCACAAGAAGTACTATGCCCACGACGAGGAGAACAAGGCTCGCAAGGGCGACGTGGTGACGATCGCAGAGGCGCGTCCGCTTTCCAAGAACAAGCGGTGGCGCCTCGTTGAAGTCGTGAGGACGGCGGATTAGCGAACAACCATGATTCAGCAGGAATCGAGAGTACGGATCACTGACAACTCGGGCGCCAAGGAAGCGCTCTGTATCCGCGTGCTCGGCGGCAGTAAGCGCCGCTATGCCCGGATGGGTGACATCATCGTCGTCACTATCAAGGATGCGCTTCCCAACAGCACGGTGAAGAAGGGTGAAGTGACCAAAGCCGTTGTCGTACGCACGGCCAGGGAGCAGCGCCGCAAGGACGGCTCTTACATCCGTTTCGACGACAACGCCGCGGTATTGATCAACGAACAGGGCGAACCGACGGCAACCCGAATCTTCGGGCCAGTCGGCCGTGAGCTGAGGGACAAGCGATTCATGAAGATCGTCTCGCTCGCCCCCGAAGTCGTCTAGAAGCGGTCAGGAATTCTGTTATGCACGTTCGTAGAGGTGACCAGGTCGCGATCGTCGCCGGCAACTACAAGGGATCGGAAGGCCGGATCCTGCGCGTGATCCCGAGAAAGGAAAGCGTCGTTGTCGAGGGGATCAACATGCGCACGCGCCACCAGCGCCCGTCGCAGGCCAATCCCGAGGGCGGAATCGTCACGTTCGAAGCGCCGATCCATGCGTCGAACGTCATGCTCGTCTGCCCGCACTGCAACGCGCCGTCCCGCGTCCGCAAGCAGCACGACGCCGATGGCACGCTTGAGAGACTATGTGTCCGCTGCGAGACGCCGATTCCCGTGGCCGACGTGAAGTAAGTAGAGAGTCACAAGAGAGATGAAGCCGAGACTGCAAGGACACTACGAGACGACGGTCCGCGCCAAACTCGCCGCTGAGTTCGGGCTCGGAAACGTCAACCAGATCCCGCGCGTCGAGAAGGTCGTGATCAACGTCGGCGTCGGCGATGCGTCAAAGGAGCCAAAGCTGCTCGACTCGGTGGTCGAGGAGTTGGCCGTGGTGACCGGCCAGAAACCGATCGTCAACCGGGCCAGGAAGGCGATCTCGAACTTCGCGCTGCGTCAGGGTATGCCCGTTGGCACCAGCGTCACGCTGCGCGGAGCACATATGTACGAGTTCCTCGATCGCTTCATCAACGTGGCGATCCCGAGGTTCCGTGACTTCCGCGGCCTGTCGACCAACTCGTTCGACGGGCGCGGCAATTACACGCTGGGCATCAAGGAGCAAGTGGTCTTCCCGGAAATCGACTACGATAAGATCCAGAAGATCCACGGCATGGACATCACGTTCGTCACTTCGACGGATAAGGACGACCTGGCACTGGCGCTGCTGCGTGAGATGGGTATGCCCTTCCGCGGCGTCGAGCCGGTGATCGTCTGATCGAAACAAAGGCAACTGGGTGAAGCGATGGCTCGCAAAGCTCTGATCGAGAAGCAGAGAGGGAAGCAGAAGTTCGGCGTTAGGGCGTATAACCGCTGCCGCAGGTGCGGTCGCGCCCGCGCATTCCTTCGCAAGTTCGGCCTCTGCCGCATTTGCTTCCGCAGCATGGCGCTCAACGGCGAGCTGCCGGGCGTGCGCAAGGCTAGCTGGTGATCGACGATGACTATGACTGACCCGATTGCGGATATGCTGACACGCGTCCGCAACGCTCTGAACGCGGGACACCGGCGCGTCGACGTTCCGCTCTCGAAGATGAAGGTGGAGATCGCCCGCAAGCTGGTGGACGCCCACTTCATCGACAGCGTCAAGGTGCTGGACGACGGACTCGACTCCTCGCTGCGGCTGTACCTCAAGTATACGCCGGAGGGGAAGCCGGTCATCCGTGATTTGCGGCGCATATCGCGCCCGGGCCGCCGGAGCTACGTGGGCAAAGCGGAGATTCCGCTGGTGCGCGGTGGCCTCGGACTGGCGATCCTTTCGACCAGTCGTGGCGTGCTCACGGACAAAGAGGCGCGAGCCGCCGGTGTCGGTGGCGAGATCCTCGCGATCGTGAATTAGTTGGAGAGCTAAAGGCCATGTCCCGTATTGGCAGCCAGACGATAAACGTCCCCAGCGGCGTCACGGTGACGGTCCAGGGATCGCTGGTCAGGGTGAAAGGCCCCAAGGGCCAGTTGGAGCGCGAGTTCCATCCCGCGATGGAAATCGTCCTCGATAACGACGAGCTGAAGGTCAACCGCCCCAGCGACCGGCGCGACCATCGAGCGCTGCACGGCCTTTCCGGCGCGTTGCTGAAGAACATGGTGGTGGGCGTCACCGAGGGATTCGAGAAGAAACTGGAGATCCAGGGAGTGGGCTACCGGGCAGAAGCGTCGGGCAAAGCGCTCCGTTTCCACCTGGGCTTCTCACACACGATCGTTTTCGAGCCGCCGCATGGAGTCAGCCTGGCGGCCGAGTCGCCGACCCTGGTGTCGGTTTCGGGGACGGACAAGGAGAAGGTCGGACAGGCGGCGGCGGAGATTCGCGGCCTCCGGCCACCGGAGCCCTACAAGGGCAAGGGGATCAGGTACCTGGGCGAACAGGTCCGTCGCAAGGCGGGCAAGACCGCCATTTGATGACAGATGTCAATAGTCAAACTCAGGCGTAGAAAGCCAAAAGGGAAAGCGGATCGCCGCTGGGTCGCACGCCGGCGTCGACACGCTCGGATTCTGAAGAAGATTCGTGGGACCTCCGCTCGTCCGCGCCTGGTGGTGCGCCGTTCGCTGCGGCACATCGAGGCGCAGTTGGTGGACGACGACCGCGGGATCTGCCTCACCGGAATCTCGACCCGCTCTAAGGAAGTCGAGGCTCGGGTCGATGATGACCGGCGCAAGCAGGTGCTCAGCAAGATTGCCGGCCAGTTGATGGCGGAGCGCGCGAAGGCGAAGGGAATCGAGAACGTCGTCTTCGACCGCGGGGGCTACCTCTATCATGGTCGCGTGAAGGCCTTCGCCGAAGGCGCACGCGAGGGAGGGCTAAAGATCTAGTGGCGAACCAGCAACGGGACAGGCGCGACCGGGACAGCCGGGACAAGCGAGATAAACGCGAGAAGCGGGCGGCCAGGGAAACCGAGCTCGTAGAAAACGTCATATACATCAATCGTGTCGCCAAGGTGGTCAAAGGCGGCCGGCGTTTTTCTTTCACCGCGCTGGTGGCCGCCGGTGATCAGCAGGGCAAAGTCGGCATCGCCCTCGGGAAAGCGAACCAGGTCGCTGAAGCCATTCGCAAGGGTTTCGAGCAGGCGCGCCGCAACATGGTCCAGGTTCCCATCGTCAGGCACGGGACCGTCCCTCACGAGATCATCGGGCACCACGGCGCCGGCAGAGTGATGCTGCGCCCCGCGGGGCCTGGGACCGGCGTCATCGCGGGCGGCCCCGTACGGGCCGTGCTCGACTGCGCCGGCATCAAGGACATCCTCACCAAGAGCCTGGGCTCTAACAACCCGATAAACATGGTTCGCGCCACTATGGACGGTCTGAACAACATGGTGACGCCGGAGCGGGCCGCCTGGGAGAGAGGCGTGCCAGCGGAAGAGTTGCTTGGAGGACGTCGTGGCTAAGCTGAAGGTCCGTCAGGTCAAGAGCGGGCTCGGGGCACCGCGCAAGATCCGCCTGACGCTGGAGGCCTTGGGCCTCAAGCACCAGCGCAGCGTGATCAAGCCGGACAACCCCGCCGTCCGGGGCATGATCTTTAAGGTCAAGCACCTGGTCGAGGTGGAAGACGCCTCCGACGCAGCTGAGAAGGGATCCTGAGGAAGATGTCGCACCTAGAGTCGATTAAGCGTCCCGACGGGATGAAGGGTACCGGTAAGCGCCTCGGGCGCGGGACCGGTACCGGCTTGGGCAAAACCGCCGGCCGCGGCCATAAGGGCCAGAAATCTCGTTCCGGCGGATCGACCAAGCCCTGGTTCGAGGGCGGTCAGATGCCGCTGCAGCGGAGGCTGCCGAAGCGCGGCTTCCGGCCGTACAAGCGCGTGGAGTACCAGCCGGTCAACGTCAGCGCGCTCCAGCGGGTCGAGGGTGACGTGGCGGACCCGGAGACCATGAAGGCTGCGGGCCTGATCGGCTCGCTGCGCAAGCCCGTGAAGATCCTCGGAAACGGCGAGATCGCGCGGGCGCTCAAGGTCACAGCTCACGCCTTCAGTCGTACAGCTCGTGAGAAGATCGAGAAGGCCGGTGGCGAGGTGAACGAGGCCGACTGATGGCGAATCCCATCCAGAGTCTTCTCCGCGCTCCCGAACTCAAGCAGAAACTTCTCTTCACCCTGGGTTGTCTGGCGCTCTACCGGTTCGGCGCTCACATCACCGTTCCCGGTATCGATGTCATCGCTCTGCGCGACCTCGCGCAGTCGCTCCAGGGCACGCTCTTCGGCCTCTACGACATGTTCGTCGGCGGCGGCCTCCAGCGCGCGACCATCTTCGCGCTGGGGATCATGCCCTACATCTCCGCCTCGATCATGTTCCAGCTGCTCGGCGCCGTCTTCCCCACCATCGAGAAGATGCAGAAGGAAGGCGAGGAGGGCCGCAAGCGGCTGAACCAGTGGACTCGATATACTACGGTCCTGCTCTGCCTACTCCAGGGTTATGCCTACTCCATCTTCCTGGAGAGTCAGGTCGGCTCCACCGCGCCCATCGTCCCGTTCCCCGGCCTCGGTTTCCGCTTCGTCACGATCCTGACGCTCACCGCCGGCGGCGTATTCATCATGTGGCTGGGCGAGCAGATCACCGAGCGCGGCATCGGAAACGGTATGTCGCTGCTGATCTTCTTCGGAATCATCGAAGGATTCCCGAACGCGGTGGGCCGCACGTTCGAGGCGCTCTCAGTCGGTACGATCAGTGCCTTCAAGCTGGTGGCGCTGCTGGTCGTAATGATCGGAGTGATCGCCGGCACCGTCGCCGTCACCATGGCCGCCCGCAAGATCCCTGTACAGATACCCAAGAAGGTGGTGAGCCGCGGACGCGTCCGCGAAGGCCAGAAGTCGTTCATCCCGTTGCGGATCAACTCGGCCGGCGTGATGCCGATCATCTTCGCGCAGTCCATCATCGTCGTACCCGGAACCATCGCTTCCTTCTCGAACATCCCGTTCCTCGCTGAACTCTCGATTCTGTTCCAGCCGGGGAACGCTCTGTACTACATCACCTACGCGTTTCTGATCGTTTTCTTCACCTACTTCTATACGGCGATCATCTTCAACCCCGTCGATATCGCCGAAAACCTGGGCAAGCAGGGCGCTTTCATTCCCGGCGTCAAACCTGGCGTCAGGACCGCCGAGTACATCGAGTACGTTCTGAATCGGATCACCCTGCCGGGTTCCGTGTTCCTCGCGGCGATCGCGCTCGTCCCGTTCTTGATCTTTGCCTGGTTCGATATCCAGCTCTTCTTCTTCGGTGGCACCGCCCTGCTGATCGTTGTCGGCGTTGCGCTCGACACCGTCCAGCAGATGCAGCAGCATCTGCTGCTTCGCCATTACGAGGGCTTCATGAAGAAGGGAAGGGTGAAGTATCGCGGCCGGCAACGGTACATGTAAGCTCGTGCGAAGCGTGCCCCGGCCAGAAAGAGAACTGTGAACATCGTGTTGTTGGGCCCGCCTGGTGCGGGTAAGGGTACGCAGGGCGATCGCCTCGTCGAGAGATGCGGCATCCCCAAGTACGCCACCGGCGACATACTGCGAGAGGCGGTTCGCGCCGGAACGCCACTCGGTTTGGAAGCCCGCAAGTTCATGGACGCCGGAGAGCTGGTAGCGGACGAAGTCGTGCTGGGGCTGATTCGTGACGTCCTCGCCGCGCAGGGTGACCGCGAGGGCTTCATGCTGGACGGCTTCCCGCGCACCGTGGCGCAGGCGGAGGGACTGCAGGCGCTGCTGAGCGACAATGGGCTAGAGCTCGATGCCATCATCTACTTCGATGTCGCCGAGGAAGAGCTGATCCGGCGCCTAGCCGGCCGCCGCGTCTGCGCCGGCTGCGGCGCGGTGTACAACGTGCACTTCGATCCGCCGGCCAACGAAGCCGTCTGCGACAAGTGCGAAGGTCAGCTTCAGATCAGGGATGACGACCGCGAGGAGACGGTGCGCAACCGGCTGCGCGTCTATCGCGAGAGTACGGCGCCGCTTCTGGATTGGTACGAGAGCAGCGCCACTACGCTCCACAAGCTGGCCGCTGCCGGCGACGTGGACGCTATTCAGGCCGACTTGGCTAGAGTACTGGATTGCTCTTGATCACGCTGAAGACGGACGAGGAGATCGAGCTCATTGGGCACGCCTCGGAAATCGTGGCGGACGTGCTCGACCAGCTTGTCGACCAGGTGCATCCCGGTGTCAACACCGGTGAGCTGGACGACTGGGCGGAGTCTCTGATCCGTAGCTACGAGGGCGCGGCTCCGGCGTTCAAGGGACTTTACGGATTCCCGGCGACCCTCTGTACCAGCGTCAACCACGAGGTCGTCCACGGAATCCCGTCCACGGACAGGGTGCTGGCGCAAGGCGATATCGTCAGCGTCGATGTCGGTGTCTGCTACGAGGGTTACTTCGGCGACGGTGCGGTGACGCTGGCGGTCGGCGACGTCAGCTCAGATGTGCGTGGACTACTCGACGTTACCAGAGAGGCGTTGATCAGGGGCGTCGCCGCCGCCCAGCCCGGTGGCCGAATCGGCGACATCAGTTCCGCCATCGAGAAGGTCGGTGTCGACGCCGGCTACAGCGTCGTCAGGGAGCTTGTCGGCCATGGGATCGGCAGCAAGCCCCACGAGGAACCCCAGGTTCCCAACTACGGCAGCGCCGGCGAGGGGATCAAGCTGCAGCCGGGACTGGTTCTCGCCATCGAGCCCATGTTCAACATGGGCGGTCGCGAGATCCGCACTCTGTCCGACGACTGGACCGTCGTTACGGCAGATGGGCAAATCTCGGCGCATTTCGAACACACCGTGGCTATCACGCACGACGGGCCACGCGTTTTGACCGTCGTGCCTTCGAAGACTGCTGAACAAGAAGGGCGGTTAGGTGCCTAAGGAAGAGTCGATCCAGATGACCGGTACCGTGGTCGAAGCTCTTCCCAACGCAATGTTCAGGGTAGAGCTCGAGAACGGCCACGAGATCACGGCCCATATCTCGGGGAAGATCCGCATGCACTACATCCGGATTCTGCCGGGCGACAAAGTGCAGGTGGAGCTGTCGCCGTACGACCTGACGCGTGGGCGGATCACCTATCGGTACAAGTGATTGTGCGGCAACAACTTAGACTTACAGGCCGGCCACCGATGGCGGCCGCCGGGTCGCGCCATTGATGTTCGGGTTGGGCTGGATATCTTAAAAGGCTGACCCAAAACAGCAAAGTGAGAGCAGTCAAGTGAAAGTGAGATCGAGCGTTAAGCGGATCTGCGAGCACTGCAAGCTGGTTCGGCGGCGTGGCGTCGTCCGGATCATCTGCAAGAGGAACCCACGGCACAAGCAGCGGCAGGGCTAAAGAGATGGTACGAATAGCAGGCGTCGATTTGCCGAACCACAAGCGCATGGCTGTGGCGCTCACCTACATCTACGGGATAGGGAGCACCAGCTCGCGGATTATCCTCGAGAAGACCGGTGTGAGTGCTGAGACACGGGTACACGAGCTGTCGGACGAGGACCTGAACAAGATCCGCCGCGTGATCGAGAACGATTTCAAGGTCGAGGGTGCGTTGCGGACGGAGATTTCGATGAACATCAAGCGATTGATGGACATCGGGAGCTACCGCGGCGTACGTCATCGCAAAGGTCTGCCGGTGCGCGGGCAACGGACGCACACGAACGCGCGAACGCGTAAGGGACCGCGGCGCACGGTTGCGGGCCGCAAGAAGGCGCCGCGCAAGTAAGCGCAGCGCGAGAACCAATTGAGCGAATAGGCTAATGCCTCCGAAGAAGAAGCAGGCGGGAACGAAAAAGAAGAAGGATGTAGGCGTTGAAGGAATCGCTTACATCAAGGCGACGTTCAACAACACGATCGTCACCATAACCGACATGACCGGCAACACGGTGGTCTGGGGTAGCCCGGGCAAGTCGGGCTTCAAGGGGTCGAAGAAGTCGACTCCCTTCGCTGCCACCGTGGCAGCCGAGAATGCGGCCAAGGAAGCGATTAGCCTGGGGATGAAGCGCGTGCACGTGCGCGTGCAGGGTCCGGGCTCGGGCCGAGAGTCCGCGATCCAGGCGCTGCAGGCTTCGGGCCTGCAGATCCGTTCGATCCGCGACGTCACCCCGATCCCCCACAACGGATGCCGGCCGCCCAAGAAGCGTCGTGTTTAGAGCGGCCAACAAGCAGGAACTGTAGAGGGAATGGCAAGATACACTGGAGCAGTTTGCAGACTTTGCCGCAGGGAGGGTCAGAAACTCTTCCTCAAGGGCAAGAGGTGCAGCACGGAAAAGTGCGCGATCGAGCGGCGCAACTACCCGCCGGGCCAGCACGGCATGGCGAGGATGCGGCGTCGCCGCCAGTCCGAGTACGCGGTCCAGCTGCGCGAGAAGCAGAAGGTTCGCCGTATCTACGGGCTCCAGGAAGCCCAGTTCAAAAAGGCATTCCAGCAGGCTGCCGGCGAACAGGGCATCACCGGTGACAACCTCATCGTGGCGCTGGAGACCCGGCTGGACAACGTCGTCTATCGGCTGGGCTTCGCGGCGTCGCGCAAGGCGGCGCGTCAGCTCGTTCGCCACCGCCATATAACGATCGACGGCGAGATCGTCAGCATTCCGAGCTACGAGGTGAAGCCGGGCAAGGAAGTCTCGGTCAAGCCGGCCAGCCGCGAGATGCCGGTGGTCAAGGAAGCGGTCGACTCGGGTGGCGGTGATGGAATGCTGAGCTGGCTGGCGGCCGATCCCAAGAAGTTCAGCGGCAAGATGTTGGAGAGGCCGACGCGGGCGGACATTCCGCTCGCCGTCCAGGAACAGTTAATCGTCGAGCTTTACTCGAAATAGAGGCGGAGGCCGACAAAGTGCAGATAGACCTAAGCGGCTGGGTTCTCCCCGAACGGGTCGAGATCGCCGAGCTTTCTGAGGACGGGCACCGCGCCGAGTTCCTGATCCAGCCCCTCGAACGGGGTTACGGTCAGACTCTTGGCAACGCGACCCGGCGCATCATGCTGTCTTCCTTGCCCGGCTGGGCGATCTGGGCGTTCCGCGCCAGTGGAGTGGTCCACGAGCACCAGACCATTCCTGCCGTGGTCGAGGACGTCCACGAGATCATCCAGCAGTTCAAGGGCCTCATCCTCCGCATGGTCGGAGATGATAAGGAAGGGAAGCTGGAACTCACCGTCCGCGAGCCAGGCCCGGTCACGGCGCGTGACATCCAGACGAACCCGAAGATCGACGTCATCAACCGCGACCAGCACCTGTTCACGCTGCAGGAAGAGTTGCCGGAGGATCGGCCGCTGCGGCTCGAGCTGTGGATCAACCAGGGTCGTGGTTTCGTTTTGGCTGACCAGCATCAGAAGCGCAAAGACGATCCCGTCGATCTCGTTTTGATCGACTCGATCTACAGCCCGGTGTTGAGAGCGAACTTCAACGTCGAGGAGACCCGCGTCGGCCAGCGCACCGACTTCGACCGCCTCACACTGTCGGTCGAGACCGACGGCTCGATGCGGCCCGAGGAAGCGGTAGCTTACGCCGCTGAGCTGATGGCCAAGCACCTCGACTACTTGCGCCGCTTCGCCACCGGCAACGGCGAAAAGGAGTCTGCCGAGGTTCAGCTGGTCCCGGTCAGCGAAAAGGTGAAAGATGTCGTCAACCGGCCGCTGGAGGAGTTCGACATCTCGGTCCGCTCGCGACACACGCTCGAGAAGGGCAACATCCGCACGCTCGGCGATATCGCCCGCCGCAGCGAGGACGATATCCTGCAGATCGAGAATTTTGGCCGTAAATCGCTCCAAGAGGTGGAGGACCTCCTCGCGACCCACGGACTTCGCTTCGGTATGAAGTTCCAGGAGGGCGAGGATGGCGAGCTCTACCAGGTGCAAGACGGCGGCAACGGCGAGAACCAGTAGACAAGTAGATGGAATACCGGGAAGGGCACCGTGAGGCATAGACGGAAGGGACGCCAGCTCAGTCGGACAGCCAGTCACAGGAAGGCCATGCTGTGTAACATGGCCACCAGCCTGTTCCGACACGAGCGCATCAAGACCACGCAGGCGAAGGCGAAGGAGCTCAGGCCGTTCGCCGAACGGCTGATCACGCTGGCCCGCCGCGGTGACCTGCACGCTCGCCGGCAGGCGGCGCGCCGGATCCACGACAAGGAAGCGCTGAAGAAGCTGTTCGACACCATCGGCCCGCGCTACGCGGACCGCGACGGCGGCTACATGCGCATC
>JBDHHX010000072.1:0-12366 GCA_039589155.1 Gemmatimonadota bacterium
TCGGCGGCGATCCAGAAGCTGCTGTCACTGGAGGCGAAGACGGCGCGCGTCGAACGCGGCGGCGCCGAGGTCGAGGTCCCCATCGAAGAGGTCCAGGTCGGCGACGTGATGATCGTTCGCCCCGGTGAAAAGATCCCCACCGACGGCGAGGTGGTGAGCGGCTATTCGTCGGTGGACGAGTCGATCGCTACCGGCGAGTCGATGCCGGTGGAGAAGAAGGAAGCCGACAAGCTCATCGGTGCCACCATCAACAAGGAGGGACTGCTCCGCGTACGCGCCATCGGCGTCGGCGAGGACACGTTCCTCGCCAACGTCGTGCGGATGGTGGAAGAGGCGCAGGGGACCAAGGTGCCGATCCAGCAGTTCGCCGATCGCGTGACCGCGGTCTTCGTTCCCACGGTGCTGGCCGTCGCCGCCGCCACCTTCCTCGCCTGGCTCATCTTCCCTGGTGCCTTTCGCTCCGTCGCCGAGTGGGCGTCCGCTTTCTTACCGTGGGTCGATCCGTCCTTGAGCCGCGTCTCGCTGGCGATCTTCGCCGCGGTCGCCGTGCTGGTCATCGCCTGCCCCTGCGCGCTGGGCCTCGCCACGCCCACGGCGCTTATGGTGGGTACAGGGATGGGGGCGGAGAACGGCGTGCTGTTCCGCAGCGGCGCCGCGATCCAGACGCTCCGCGAGATCGACACCATCGTTCTCGATAAGACCGGCACGATCACCAGGGGCGCGCCGGGCGTGACCGACGTTGTTTCTGCGCCCGGCTGGCGCGACGATCAGGCGCTGCGTTATGCGGCCAGCGCCGAGTCGGGTTCTGAGCATCCGCTCGGCCAGGCGATCACCGCCGAGGCCGTCCGCCGCGGGCTGACGATCATCGAGGCGACGAAGTTCGAGGCGGCCGTCGGCCGCGGCGTGCTAGCCCGCGTCGAGGGCCAGATGGTGCTGGTGGGCAGCGCCCGGTTGATGGAAGAAGAGGGCATCACCGACGAACGATTGGCCGCCGAGCTGGACCGACTGGAGAACGAAGCGAAGACCGCCATGTTCGTCTCCGTCGGTGGACGGCTGGCCGGCGTCATCGCCGTCGCCGACACGCTCAAAGAGGACTCGAAGGCGGCCATCGCCGAGTTCAAGAGCTTCGGGCTCGAGACCGTGATGCTCACAGGCGACAACGAGCGCACGGCGCAGGCGATCGGCGACGCCGTGGGGATCGACCGCATCGTCGCCAAGGTCCTGCCCGACCGCAAAGTCGAAGTCGTGCGCGAGCTTCAGGAAGAGGGCCGCAACGTCGCCATGGTGGGCGACGGCATCAACGATGCGCCAGCTCTCAAACAGGCGAACGTGGGGATCGCCATCGGAACGGGCACCGACATCGCCATCGAGGCCGCAGACGTCACACTCGTCCAGGGCGATCTATCAGCGGTCGTCAAAGCGATCCGTCTGTCCCGGGCCACCTTCCGCAAGATCCGCCAGAACCTCTTCTGGGCCTACTTCTACAACGTCATTGCGATCCCGGTGGCCATACTCGGCTTCCTGCACCCGGCCATCGCCGAGGCCGCCATGGCGTTCAGTTCCATCAACGTGGTCACGAACGCGAACCGCTTGCGGAGGGTCGATATCCGTTAGACGACCGTCACTCGGCCGCTACCTGATGCTGGAGTTCATCCACCGCTTGGCGCCAGGTTCACGCAGTGGTAGAGCTTGGTGATCGGTGAAGAAGCGATAACGGCTGGGTACTCCCTCATCGATCGGGTTGATCCTCGCCGGAGCACGCGTCATCTTCTTTCCCGGATTATGCTACCCGAAGAACTCACAGCTAGATCGGCTACTACGCCATGACGCCTACGGCCGGGATGGGCGACCCTCACGAGGTCATCCACGAGGCGTTGTCGGATACGTACGAGTTGAAGGACGAGCTCGGCGCCGGCGGCATGGGCACCGTCTATCTGGCCCGCGATCGCAAGCATGACCGGCTGATCGCAATCAAAGTCATCCACCCGGATCTGACCACGGGCGAGGCGCTGCCGCGGTTCGAGCGGGAGATTCGGGTCACAGCCAAGCTGCAGCACGCTCATATCGTCCCGTTGATCGACTCCGGTCTGGCCGGCGGCCTGACGTACTACGTGAGCCCGTTCATAGAAGGCGAGTCGCTGCGCCAGCGGATTCGCCGCCGCGGGGTGCTTCCGGTGGCGGAGGCGGTCCGGATCGCCAGCGACGTGGCGGAAGCCCTCGACTACGCGCACGGCCAGGGGATCGTGCATCGCGACGTAAAGCCGGAGAACATTCTTCTGTCCGGCGATCAGGCGTTCGTGGCCGACTTCGGTTTGGCGCGGGCCATGTCCGGCGGCGACCAGGCGACGCTCACGGCCACTGGCTCAGTGGTCGGCACACCGCTCTATATCAGCCCGGAACAGTTGGCGGGTTTGCCGAACATCGATGCGCGGACCGACATCTACAGCCTGGCTTGCGTCACCTACGAGCTGCTGAGCGGCCGGCCGCCATTCGGCGGCACCACCATTGTAGAGATTCTCAAGGGACACATCTACGAGACGCCCGAACCCCTGCCAACCTCGATCCCGGCAGCCGTGCGCGATGCCGTGCTGCAAGGACTGAACAAGCGGCCGTCGGAGCGGCAGTCATCGGCCGCAGAGTTCGCCGCTGCGCTCCAAAGTGCGGAGCCCATCGGCAGCCGCAGGCTCCCAGCCAATTACCCCTGGATGCTGCCGGCCGCGGCCGCCCTGGTCGTGTTCGTGCTGGCCCTGGCGTGGCGGGTCTGCTCGGGATAACTGGCCTGAAAGCAGCGGAAACCCCATCTTCTTGGCGGATATTCGCCGTCGAGTTCGCCCCAACAACGGAGATCCTCGTTGCGGTCAGAGACGTCCTGCCTTATCGCGACCCCTAGCCGGGCCCCCGCATTACCACGCATGGAGCGCGCACGGGCATGAGTTCCACGCTGGAGCGGCTGCGTGATTCTCTTCCGGCGCAGTACGAGGTGGAGCGCGAGCTCGCCAGCGGCGGCATGGGGACGGTGTACCTGGCGCGCGACACCGTACTCGACCGGCGGGTCGCCGTCAAAGTGCATCGGCCGGACCTGACCGACCCCACCGCCGGGAAGCGTCTGCTGGAAGAGGCGCGCATCCTGGCGCGGCTGAGGCATCCCAACGTCGTCTCGATCTACCATGCCGGCGAGTTCGGCGAGTCCTTCTACTACATCATGGACTACGTGGAAGGCGAAACATTGGGCGAGCGGATTAAACGCGGGCCGCTCGGTCTCGATGAGGGGCTCAAATTGGGCAGCGGTCTGCTGTCGGCGCTCGAGGCCGTGCATGCGGACGGAATCGTCCACCGCGACATCAAGCCGGGCAACATCTTCCTGGTCGACGATCACGCTCTACTCGGCGACTTCGGGATCGCGAAGCATCACGACCGCGAGTCGGGCGCGATCACCGAGCCGGGCCAGCGAATGGGAACGCCTGGCCACATGGCGCCGGAGCAGGCGACCGGCGGTGAGGTGACGACCAAGACCGATCTTTACGCGGTGGGGATGGTTCTCTACGACGCGCTCAGCGGTCGCCAGTGGTCGATGCTCACGCCGGTCAAAGAGGCCGACTGGTCAGGCATCCCCGAACCGGTCGCTCGCGTTCTGCGGAAGTCCCTCGCCATGTCGCCGGACGACCGCTGGTCGGACGCCACCGCGTTTAAGGAAGCGCTGTCCGCCGCGGGCGCCGGCGGGCGTTCACGGCGAGCGGTGATCGTTTCGCGACTCCTGGCTGCGGCCCTGGGCTTATTGATCGTCGCCGGCGCCGCCTGGGCACTGCGCGACCTCTGGATGCCGGTGTCCTTGCCGGTTTCCGAGACGCGCATCGCGGTGTTGCCGTTTTCGGTGCGTGGCAACGACGCCTTCAACTACCTGGGCGAGGGGATGGTCGATCTGCTGAGCACCAAGCTGGACGGCGCCGGCGAGTTGCGCAGCGCCGACCCGCGCGCAGTGCTGAGCCTGGTCGAGCAGGAGAACCTCGGCGTCCCGGACCCCGACGAGGGTCGCGGCATCGCGCGCGGCCTGGGCGCCGGACTCTACGTGCTCGGCAACATCGTGGAGGTGCAGGGGACGCTGCAGCTTGATGCGTCGCTGTACGATCCCGAGGCCGGCCTCGAGGCGGTGGCCAATGCGTCGGCCGAGGGCCCGGCCGGCCAGCTCTTCGAGCTGGTCGACAGGGTCGCCGCCGAATTGCTGGTCAGCCAGGCTCGCGAGTCGGGAGGCCCGGCCAGGCGCATCGCCGAGGTCACGACCAGCTCGATCCCGGCGCTCAAAGCCTATCTGGAGGGCGAACAGGCCTTCCGGGCGGGCGACCACGGGCGTGCCGCCGAAGCGTTCGGTCGCGCTACGCAACTGGACAGCACCTTCGCACTCGCCTGGTACCGGCTCGGGATCACTGCCGAATGGCTGGTGCGGTCCGACGTGGTCGAGCGGAGCGCCGAGCAAGCCTTTCGCCACAGCAGCCGGCTCTCGGAGCACGACCAGAACCTCTTCCGCGCATTCCGTGCCTATCGAGACGGGAATGCGCTGGAAGCGGAGCGCCTCTACCGTGACATCCTCGCCACCCATCCGGACGATGTCGGCGCGTGGGCCCAGCTGGGCGAGCTCCTGTTCCACTACGGTCCCTACTACGGCCGTCCCATCAGCGAAGCGCGCGAGCCCTTCGAGCGCGTCCTCTTCTTCGAGCCCAACGAGGTCCATGCTCTGGCGCACCTGATGAGGATCACAACTCTCGAGGACGCGCGTGAAGAAGCCGACGAGCTGGCTAGCCGGTACCTCGAGCTGCACCCTGAAGATGATAGGGCCCTGGAGATTCGTGCGTTGAGAGCGTTCGCCATCGACGATGAGCCAAGCCAGCGCCAGGTTCTGTCGGAACTCAGGCTGGCAGATGTCGATGAGCTGATGATCATGACCTGGAGCGTTCCGGTCCACACTCGGAACATCGACGGCGCTGCGAGCGTCATCAGCATGCTGGCCGACGACGCCTCGCGTCCCCAGGACGTTCGCGCCATGGCCCATACCGTGCGCGCCGCCCTGAGGTTGGCGCAGGGCCGCTGGCGTGATGCGGAGTCGGAGTTCGACGCGGCCGCTGTACTTGATCCGGTTGTCGCTCTCGAGTACCGAGCACTGCTTGCTGCGCATCCCTTGCTGGCGATCGGTGATGATAGGTTGGAGGCGATTCGCGGCGAGCTCGAGGATTGGGACGCCAGCGACTGGCGCCCCAGCTCCACGAACGTTACGTGGGTGAACGCCCACGACGAAGCGCACTCACACTTGCGACTCTATCTGCTGGGCCTATTGAGCGTGCGGCTCGGCAATCTTGACGTGGCGGAGCGATATGCAGCGGAGCTAGAACAATTGTCCGGAACTCCGGAAGTCATGGAGCTGGCCCATGATCTCGCCCTCGGCATCCGAGCACAGGGAGCCATCGTGCGGGGTCAACCGGAAGTCGCGCTGGACGCGCTGCAACAGGGGAGCGCCAGTCCCTGGTACGCGCAGATGTCCTCCTCTTTGTTCTTCTCCCAGGCCCTCGAGCGTTTCACGCGGGCCGAACTGTTGGCGGCCACCGGTCGCGACGAGGAAGCAATCCGGTGGTTCGATACGCTCGCCGTGCTGTCCTCGCGCGAGATGATCTACCTGGCCCCGTCTCACCTGAGGCGTGCCGAGATCTACGAGCGCCTCGGTGACGGACAAGCGGCAGAAGAGCACTACGAGCGCTTCATCGAGCTATGGCGCGATTGCGACCCGGAGCTCCGCCCGCTGGTCGACTACGCCGCCGAACGGCTCACCTTGCTTGCGACACAGGAGCACCGTTAGCATCCATACCCTGCCTCTGCGTTGCCCCCTTCATTGAATTATCTGGAGCGTAGTTAATGACTGTAAAGGAGCCCGGTGCAACGTCCGTTGCCCGACGCCTCTCGACCCTTGACCGCTACCTGACGGTTTGGATCTTCGCCGCCATGGCTCTGGGTGTCGCCATCGGCTACCTGTGGCCGCAGCCGGTAGAGGCGCTGAACAGCGCCACCCAGATCGGCACGACGTCCATCCCACTGGCCATCGGTCTCATCCTCATGATGTATCCGCCGCTGGCCAAGGTTCGCTACGAGGAGCTGGGCCGCGTCTTCCGCGACGTGAAGGTGCTGAGCCTTTCGCTGGTCCAGAACTGGATCATCGGGCCGACCCTGATGTTCGTTCTGGCGATCATCTTCCTGCGCGATCACCCCGAGTACATGGTCGGCCTGATCCTGATCGGCCTCGCACGATGCATCGCTATGGTGATCGTGTGGAACGACCTGGCGGATGGCGATACCGAGTATGCGGCCGGCCTGGTGGCCTTCAACTCCATATTCCAGGTGCTCTTCTACTCGGTCTATGCCTATGTCTTCATCACCGTGTTGCCTCGTTGGCTGGGACTGGAAGGCGCGCGAGTCGACATCACGATCGGCGAGATCGCGCAGTCCGTGTTCATCTACCTCGGAATTCCGTTCCTCGCCGGCTTCCTCACGCGACTCGCACTGCGTCGCCTGAAGGGCGACGAATGGTACCGGACGCGGTTCATTCCGGCCGTGAGTCCCATCACGTTGATCGCCCTGCTGTTCACCATCGTTGTCATGTTCGCCTTGAAGGGCGAGACGATCGTGGAGCTTCCACTGGACGTGGCGCTCATCGCGCTGCCGCTTCTGCTGTATTTCGTGATCATGTTTGCGGTGTCGTTCTTCATGGGCTGGCGGATCCGAACGACGTATCAGCAGACGACGACGCTCTCGTTCACGGCGGCGTCGAACAACTTCGAGCTGGCTATCGCCGTGGCGGTCGGAACCTTCGGCATTGCCAGCGGTGCGGCGTTTGCCGCCGTGATCGGTCCGCTTGTCGAGGTGCCGGTGATGATTGGGCTCGTGCAGGTGGCGCTCTGGGCGCGCCGGCGCTTCTTCGCCGGGCCGGCGGCGGTGACGACATGACGACCGACTGGATGCAGGATGTGGTCGCCCTCAAGGCATTGGGTCCACGGCATCTGTTGTTCCTCTGCGTGGCGAACTCGGCGCGCAGTCAGATGGCGGAAGCTATCGCGCGCAGCTTGGCGCCCGAGGACGTCGTGATCTCTTCGGCGGGCTCGCAGCCATCGCAGGTGAACCCGTACGCGATCCGCGCGCTTGAGGAGATCGGGATCGACCCATCGGCGCAGTCTTCTAAGGGAATGGACGACATCCGTGGGGTGGACGGACCCGCCGTGGACGCCGTGATCACGCTGTGCGCGGAAGAGGTGTGTCCGGTGTGGCTGGACGAAGCGCTGCGGCTCCACTGGCCGCTACCCGACCCGGCGGACGCGGTTGGAAGCGACGAGGACATCCTGGGTTCGTTCCGTAGCGTCCGCGACGAGTTGGGCCGCCGTTTGGCGGCGCTGTTCCGCTAGCCGAATCGACTAGCGCGGCTTCGAGGCGCGGAAGTTTATGCCCAGCGTTCCAAACTCCGCGGCGCTCGACTGCTGCGGTGCGCCGGCGAAAACATCGTCGCGCCAGGTAATCTCGAAGTCCTCGAACCCGGCCGCCTCCACCGTTGCCTGAAGCTCTGCCTCCAGCAGAGCACCGGCGATTCAACCCTTCCAGAGGTTGATGTCGCGTTTTGCGGCCTGCGAAACCGGCTTCTGCACCAGGATGTCGCCGATCTGGAGTCGGCCGCCGGGCTTCAGCACGCGGTACATCTCACCGAACGCGGCGAGCTTGTCCGGACACAGGTTCACGACGCCGTTCGAGATGATCAGGTCGGCCCAATCGTCGGCGACCGGCAGAGCCTCTGCATAGCCGTCTCGAAACTCGACCTGCGCCATCCCCGCCTCTTCCGCCGCCCGCGCCGCCTTCTCGAGCATCTCCGGCGTCATGTCGATCCCGATGACGTGGCCGTCGGGGCCGGTCAGGTGGCCGGCGATGAGAGAATCGATCCCGGCGCCGGAGCCGATGTCGACGATGTGGGCGCCCGCTTGAATCGCGCCGAGGCTGAACGGATTGCCGGTCCCGGCGAACGATTCGATCGCGCTCTCCGGTACGGCATCGAGCAGCGCTTCGTCGTAGCCGAGGATCTTGGCCAGCCGTCGGCCGGTGTGGAAGTGGAAACCTCTCTGTGGGTTTCCGGCGACCTCGGCATACTCGTTGCGGATCTCGCAGCGCAGCGTATCGACGTCTACGTCCGGTACTGGTGGTGCCTGGCTCATGTCTTCCCAGAGGGTTTGGGTGCTTTCCCAAGCGGATCTGAGCTTCTGCCATCTAAATCCTAATGCGCAGAAATGCGCCGAGACCGGTCAGTCGTCAGGGTCCCCGATCAGGCGCTCGAGTTCGGCCTCCAGCTCGCCGACGCCGACGTCGTCAACATGGAGCGGGAGATCGAGGTAGTCGGCGATGCGTTCGGCCTTCTCCAACAGGTCGGGGTCGTCCGACTGGCGCAGGTAGGTCACCGATGTGAAACCGGCGAACAGGGTTTCTTTGAGGACGGGAAAGCGATCGAGTCCCAGCTCGCGAACCACGACGTTTCCCCAGTTGCGCGCCAGGTAGTCGGTCAGGTAGTAGGTCGTCGGTCGTTGCCGGGCGAGCTCGCTGAAGCAGCCGCCGCAAAAGATCTCGTAGCAGTGCTCACCCGACGTTCGTTCCACCTCGTGACGTTCCAGGGTGCGGTCCAGCTCGCCGGCGGTTCCGCAGTCGCCATAGACCACGATCACCTTGTCGTACCTATCCCGAATCTCTTCGAGACGTTCGTCGACTGCGGTGGAGATCTTTGACGGGTGCATGTGGAAGATCGCCGGGATACCGTACACGTCGGCCTTCCATCCGCGCGCAGCGACGATTCGTCGCACATCGACGGCAAGCGCACCGCAAACCACGAGAGCGATGTGTGCGGACGTCACGGCGACGCCTCCAGGCTGGGCAAAGTCATCGCGGCCAGAAACATGTCGTTGAACTTCGGGTGGGCGGACAGTTCGACGTACTCGGCGCGTGACGGTATCTGGAATGCGATCTGTCGCTCTCGGAACGAGATCAGCGCCGCCTTCGCGCCCTCGATGGCGGCGTTGCCGACGTTGCGCACCCCGTCTTCCGAAACCGGCGGCATGAGTCCCAGAGTACGGGCGGCGGCGGCGTCGAGTGCCGCGCCGAACGACCCGGCGAGGAAGACCTCGGCCAGATCTTCAGCCGCCAACTCTTCCTCCTCCATCACGATCCGTACGGCGGCGGCGACGGCCGCGATGGCCGACTGCAGCTCACGGATGTCGCGCTGTCCTATATATAGGTCGTCGGCGATTCGAAAGGCCCGTACGCCGTCGACGGTGACGAGGCGATTAGCCAGCGGATGCCCTGGCGCGTCGTCCGCGGCGGCGAGCCGTCCATCGGGGCTCAGCAGTCCCGTTCGGCGCAGCTCGGCAACGGCATCGATGAGTCCGGTACCGCAGATGCCCCGGGGCCTGCCGCCGCCGATCACCTCGAGATCCACTTCGGATCCTAGCTTCAATCTGGCAATGGCACCCTGAACGGCGGCCATGCCGCAGCGAACGCCGCCGCCTTCGAACGCGGGACCCGCAGGCGCCGAGGCGACGACGACGCGCCCATCGCAACCGAGGGCGACCTCGGTGTTGGTGCCGATGTCGATGAGCAGGCGCGGCCGGTCGCTGCGCACGATGTCGGTGGCGTGCAGACCGGCTACCGTATCGCCGCCGGCGTAGGTTCCGATGATGGGATAGGTCTGCAGGCGGCCCCGCGGATGGATCGCGATCCGAAGATCGGCAGCCCCGACGTCCTGAGCCTCGCGAAACGCCGGCTCGAACGGCGCCACCGCCAGCGGAAAGGGATCTTCGCCGATCAATATATGAAGCATGATGGTGTTGCCGGCGACGACGCTCTCGTAGACGTTTTCGGGCGCGACCCCCGCTTCACCGCACAGACCCTCGGCGAGTTCGTTCAGCGTATCGATGGCTCGCCCTTGCAGCTCGCTAACTCCGTCGGGATGGGAGTGGGCATAGGCGGCGCGGCTGATCACGTCCGCGCCCAACGTCGCTTGCCGGTTCAACACGCTGGCCGTCGCGACGACCGTGCCGTCCATGAGGTCTACGAGGGCGCCAGCAACGGTTGTCGTGCCCAGGTCGAAGGCGAGTCCGTACGGTCGCGGCGCTGCACCGCCGCGGTGCGTATCGAGCTGATGATCGCCACAGACGATGTCCGTCGCCTCCCCGTCGTCGGTTTGCTCGAGCCTCACCCGGGGCTCGACCGCTATGCGGCGCTGGATCCCCTCCACCAGGGAGCGCGGATGATCGGCGGCCGCGGGTACGTGGCACACGATGTCTTCTTCGATGACTGCCTGGCAGGCCAGCCGCCACCCGCCCGCCAAATCGGATTCCGTCAGCTGCTCGCGGTCAGAAGCGGATGCGGGCAACTCCCCCTGCAGCTGGACCCTGCAAAGCCCGCAGGTGCCGTAGCCGCTGCAACTGGAGTCGATCTCGACATCGGCCCAGGCCGCGGCCTCGAGCAGCGTCGTCCCCGAAGCTGTGAAGACCTCGCGGCCCGAGGGCTGGAAACGTGCCCTGAACTTCGGCGACGCCATGCCTTCAGTCGCCCTTCTGTTTCGCCGTTTCTTCGCGGTAGGCGCGGATCCACCGCTTGGCGTAGCCGTCACGACCGGTCAGCACTTCGGCCGCGCGCGCCATTCGGAGAGTATAGGGAGACTGCGGGTTGGCGATGGCGCAGGTGAGTCCGGCCTGGACGGCCATCGCCAGGAAGGCGGCACTGAGATCGCCGCGGCCGGGCAAGCCGTGGGAGACGTTGGAGAGTCCGCAGACGAGGTTCGTTCCAAGCTCGCCCCGGATCAGTCGCATCGTCTCCAGCGCGATCTCTCCGGCGTGTGGGTCGGCCCCCACCGACATGACCAGCGGATCGATCACTATGTCTTCCGCAGGGATGCCCAGGTCGCCGGCCCGTTTCAGGATGCGTCGAGCCGCCTCCAACCGGTCCGGCGGATTCATCGAGATGCCCTCGTCGCCGTGGGCCAGACCGATGACTGCTGCGCCGCGATCGCTTACCAGCGGCAAGACTCGATTGAGGCTCTCTTCTTCAGCCGTTACCGAGTTGACCAACGGCTTCCCGTCGGCAGCCTTTAGTGCCGCTTCCAGCGCGTCTGCCATCGGAGAGTCGATGCAGAGCGGCGCGTCGACGATTTCCTGCACGGCGCTGACGACCTCGGGCAGAACGCGAATCTCGTCCACGCCGGCCGCGCCAACATTCACATCCAACACCTGGGCGCCGGCTTCGACCTGCGCCACCGCATCGGAGCGCACCGTCTGAAGCTCACCGCGCTGCAACTCCTCGACTAGCTGTGGCCGGCCCGTCGGGTTGATGCGCTCGCCGATAATCACGAACGGGCCGTCCGCAGAGATGGTCACGGAATTCGTCGCAGAACGCAGAATCGTTTCCATCGGCGCTCCCGGCTCAGTCGGTCAACGACAGGGCGAGCTCGGTAGCGCTCGCCGCGTCGGGCGCATAGCCGTCGGCGCCGATCTCGCTCGCCCACTCCTGCGTGACGGGCGCGCCGCCGATGATCACGCGCACCGCAGGCCCGAGGCCGGCGGCTCTGATGGCCTCGACGGCGACCTTTTGCTGCGGCATCGTCGTTGTCAGCAGTGCGCTCAAACCGACGATGCAAGGACTCGCCTCGCGGGCGGCGGCGACGATCACCTCGGCCGGTACGTTCTTGCCCAGGTCGATCACTTCGAAGCCGACCGTCTTGGCCATGGCGCCGACGATGTTCTTGCCGAGGTCGTGCAGGTCGCCCTGCACCGTGGCAAGGACGAGGCGCTGACTCGGCGGCCCCTCCTTGCGAGTCTCCAGCAGGACGGGCTCGATCAGCTCACTGCAGCGCGCGAAGATGTCGGCGGCTACGACGACCTCGGGAAGGAACGCGTCACCGCACTTCCACCGGCGACCCAGCTCGAGCATCGCCTCGGCGAGCCCTGACTCGAGGATGACCTGCGGGTCGGTGTCGGAGTCGAGCAAACCGCGGGTCGCCGCCAGCGCGGCTTCCTCATCCTGGGACAGAATCGCTTCGCGCAGTGATGCCAACAGCTCATCCATCACCACCTCCCACCTGCTCGTAGCGAGCAAGGACTCCGCGAATCTCTGCGTCGAGTGCGGGCTCCAGTGTCGCCGGCTGGTGACCATCGAGAATCTCGCGCAGGCGCGCGCGTGCGGCTTCTCGCGGCCCGGGCCGGGCCGCCGCCTCCCATTCCGACCACTCCTTGCGGTCGAACAGGCTCGGCAGCCACAACCTGCGCATCGTTTCCAACGTGTGCCGCTGGCGCAAGAAATCGCCCC
>JBDHHX010000073.1:0-16656 GCA_039589155.1 Gemmatimonadota bacterium
CACGCCCGGCGGGGCGGCCGGTCGTGGCTGCACGAGGATGCGCGAATATGGCGACGGCGGCCGCGAGATGCTAATCGACGGTTGTGTGGGCCGCTGGTAATACTATATTAAGTATGTAATACAATTTATTCGCTGTAATACCAAGAGGTCGAAGTGATTTATACGTCGAAACTTACGAGTAAGGCCCAAATCGTCGTGCCGGCCGAGATCCGCGAGCGGCTGGGCCTGAGGCCCGGCGACCGTGGTGTTTGGATCCTGAAGGACGGCGTGGCGGTGCTGATGAGCGCGGCGCGCTATGCGTCGGAGACGGGTGGCTCGTTGTCGGGGACCTATGGCCGGACGAAGGAAGAGGTCGCCCGCTACGTGGCCGAAGAGCGAGGCGGCTGGGACTGAGGCATGAGAGCGCCTGACGTTGCCGGGTTCCGCGACGCGCTTCCCAGCGGATCGACGGTCCTGCTCGACACGAACATTCTCATCTACCACTTAGAGGGACTCGAGCCCTATGCGACGTTGACGCGGGCGCTCATCGAACGGCTGGCGGAGGCTGAGATAGGCGCAGTGATCTCGGCGCTGACGGTGGCCGAGTTACTGGCGGGACCCTACCGGGACGGCGACCTGGGAAGAGTGGAGACGGCCCGGCAGTTCATCGAGCAGCTGCCCGGCGCCCAGCTCGCCGAACTGGGCCTGGCGGTGGCCGATCGCGCAGCGTGGCTCCGCGGTCATGGCCTTCGGATGCCCGACGCCGTGATACTCGCCACCGGCATCGTTCATGGCGCGGACCGAACGCTCACCAACGATCCCGGCCTGAGGCGCGACATCGACGGCGCGCCCCAGGTGGTCCTTCTCGACGAGTTCTGCTAGAAGCGCGATCCGACTAATTCGACATCGGCGGCGCGCCACGCGGTAGCCAGACGCCCGCGGGCGTCCTCCGCCTCCTGGCTCTTCTCTTCCGCCTCGAGGCACTGAAGCAGACCATAGAGCGCCCAACCGTTCTCCGGAAAACGATCCAGCGCCTCGCGGTACACGGCTTCCGCCTCGGCCGGCCGACCGGCCTCTAATAGGACGGCGCCGAGGACGTGGCGCACCGGCAGGTGCCAGGGCGGCGGCTCGTCGTAAGTGAGCTGGGTCTCGAGTTGTACACCCTCCTCGAGCAACGCGATCGCTTCGCCATAGTCGCCGCCCGCAGCGGCGATCTCGCCGTTCAGCACGCGCTCGGCGATGGCGAGCAGCGCCGCGCTGGAATTCAGGTCCCAAACGCTCACCTTCTCCAGTCCGGGATCGTCGAGTATGTCCTGCAAGCCGGTCAGCTCGCGGGCGGCATCTTGGAGCTGGCCGGTGCGGGCGAACGCCATGCCGCGCGCGTAGTGCCGGGTGCCCAGTATGTATGGCAGGTCGCCGGCGATGGGCGGCTCGACGAGTATCTCCTCCCACATGCCGAAGCGGACCATGACCCTGAGCGGCGTCACCAGGTAATGCTGCAGCGCGCCGAATCCGGGCTCCAGCATCATCTCGCGATCGGTTTCGCTCTCCAGGTGCCGGGCCGCTTCCAGCGCCATCGACCGGTTGCCGGCCATGCCGGCGGCGTAGGAGAGGAAGTGATAGTTGTGGGGGTGGAGCGCCACGGTATAGACGGTCACTCCGGGCTTTCCTTCGGCGAAGAAGTCTTCGTCGGCGTGGATCGCGTGCTGGTTCGCCTCGATCGCGTCGGCGTAGCGGCCGACGCGGATGAACACGTGGGCCGGCATGTGGACCACGTGACCGGCGCCGGGCATGAGGTCGGCGATCCGCTCCGCGCAGGGCACCGCCCACTGCGGGTGCGCCTTCTCAACCGCGTGGATGTAGAAGTGACAGGCGCCGGCGTGCTCGGGGTAGTTCTCTGTGATCGGCTGAAGCAGCCCGAGGATCTCCTCAGTGTCCGACTTCGGCGAGCCATCCTCGTACCAATAGTCCCAGGGGCTAAGTAACATCAGCGCTTCGCCGGCGACGACCTGGGCATCTGCATCGTCGGGATAGCGGCGCGCCAGCTCGACCGCGGCCAGGGCGTAGGCGGCGTCACGCTGCCGCCACTCGACCATCGGGTCGGCGCCGTAGCGGAGCGCCATCGTTTCGATGTAATCGCGCTCCTTGTCGGAGGCATGACCCGATCGCGCCTGCGCCTCGTAGATGGCGGCATACGCCAGGACGCCGCCGGCGGAGTCGCGCATCGCGTTGATGTTGGGGCCCGCCGCCCAGGCGATGCCCCACCAGCAGATGGCGCATTCGGGGTCGAGCCGCGCCGCCTCCTGGTAGGAGCGGATCGCTTCCTCGTAGTTGAACGCGTAGGTGAGGCGGATCCCCTGGTCGAAGTACTGCTGCGCCTCCGGGACGGCGCTGGAGATAGCGTGATGATGGCTCCCCAGGTCGTCGTACAGAGGGACGGACCCGGCCGCCAGCTGCTGGCCCGGGACCTCTCCGTCATCGGCGCGCCCGCAGCCCCCGGCCAAAACTGCCGCCACGGCTACAATTGCGGCCGAGCGACCCGCGCTCAGGTACCGCATGATATCGTACGCCCCAGTTTTTCGGCTATAAAGGCTGTTTGAAGGTAATGCGCGGAAGCCGCCGGAAAAAGGACACGGCCAGGCTATCGGTGCGAAGAGGCTGGGCGGCTAGCTGTCGGAATAGAACTGGCAGAGGCGCTCGTCACATGACTTGCATTCGGGCTGCTCATCTTCGGCGCAGGCGAAGCAGGTCTTGCGAGCGTCGTTTTGCCAACCGCAGCGCTCGCAGCTGTAGAAGGCGTCGACTTTCGGGTTCAGCGACCGGCCACAGCACTCGCAGAACTCGGTCGGCTTGTGTCGCTCGCTCAAGTACATGGGTATCGGTGCCCGGCAGCTACACATCTTCTCGCTCCTCTAGGCGCCCTTACGGATCTCGAACTCGTGTCGCGCCAGGAACCGCTCCTCGGCGACTCTCTGCGACACGTCGATTGCCGAGACCAGGCGGCCGTTCTCGAACGTGAGCTGGTGGACTTCCTTGTAATGGAGCATCGAATTGAACCACCAGTCGAAGTAGCGGTCGTCGGCGAACTCGCGACCGACGGTCAGCATCCCGTTGAAGGGGACGCGCAAGCGCACGCGCTCGTAGTAGGTATCGAATTCGCTTTCGTCGTCACGGCTGGAGGGCTCGACGTCGTTCAGCACCGGGGCGGCGAAACCGTTAGAGCCGTCGCCGTCGGATTCCCGCAGGTTGATGTCGAGGAAATCGATCCACAGCATCTCGTAGACGACGGCGTAGGTGCAAACGAATCCGCGCCAGCAGGCGCTGTGCGGCGGCACGGGGCTCATCCCCAGCGCTTTCGGCTCGAACAGGCCTTCGCCGTTGATTCCCACGAGGTCGTAGAGCTTGCGCCCGTAGCGAACACGATCGGGGATCTGGGCAGTCATCGACGGGCTCCTCTGGTCAGCTGCGTTAGCTAGTTATCGCTGTAGTACCAGAAGCTCGGGTGATCCGGGTCTTCGCCCGGGTGCTGCTGTTCTTCCGCTTCGCACCAGCCGTTCGGTACGTCCGAGGCCAGCAACTCGAGGCCGGTGACGCTCAAGAACACTCCGCAGCCGAAGCAGCGACATTCTTCGCCGTGTGCGATCTCGTAATGGAGATGGTCGCACTCCGGGCAGGCTATCCGGGTGATGATGACACCGGTAGGTAGAAAGATCGAGAATAGGTACGAAACGAGTGGGTATCGGGCCACGAGGCTCTCCCCCGTTATGGTCGGCCTACAAGCTCGGCACAATGGATGCAGAGGCCGTCTTCCCACCACTCATCTTCCCGTTCAACCTGGCCTCCGCACATGAGACAGGAACCGACGGCATCGGTCTCCCAACCGCACTTCTCGCAGACGTGCAGGTGGTTCCGCGCGGGATCGAGCTCGCTGCCGCAGTGTTCGCAGATGTCCATTAAGGTTCCCCCAAGTGCAGGAGTAGGTGGCACTTACTCGGACGGAAGCGCGGCGGTCGCTTCGGGGGTCGGTCAGGGAGGTGCTGGCGGGAGGATGTCCTTATAAACCGTCGATTCTCAGGGGTTCCTCGGCTCGGGAGCGGTCGGGCACGGCGGGGACGCCCTCGCTTCATATCGCGCCGGGCATCGATCGGGGACGGGCTATCGCGCTCCAAAGTCCGCTCGAACGTCACCGCCGTGCCCTCCCTTTCGCGGCGACGACAACGTCTGTCTATTGCTATGCGAACACAACTCAACTTGAGAGACCGACGATGACGCTCTCGATGAAACACGCATTCGCGGTTTTGCTTGCGCTACTCGCTTCCGTTCTGGTAGTTGGTTGTGAGGCGGACGAAGGGGAGTTGGGCGGGCCGTTCGATCATCTGATGGTGCCGCAGCAGGAGCGGTTTCTGCACGTGTCGTCGTACGACACGATGGGTGGGAACGTGGACCGGCTGGAGATCGCGGAGGGCGATAGCGCTGTTCTGCTGGACATCGAGGGGCCGGGCGTGATCCGCCACATTTGGATCTCGGTAGCGGCGCCGCTGGGCGATTTCTTCGGGAACGGTTTCGACAAGCGGCACTACGCCGCGCTGCCGATGGGCGTCACGAGCGGCGGCTTCTATATCTACTTGCCGATGCCGTTCGAGCGGCGGGCGCGGATCGTGGTAGAGAACGGGACGGGGCGAACGATCGACGCGTTCTACTGCAACATAGACCTGGTCCAGGTGGACGAGTTGCCGGACGATGTCGCGACTTTCCACGCCTGGTGGAACCGGGACCCGCGCACGACGAGCAACCGCCCGCACCTGATCCTCGAAGCGAAGGGTCGTGGCAACTTCGTCGGCATGTCGATGAATACAGAGTCGCACGCCGGCCACATCGGGTTTTTGGAGGGCGACGAGATCTTCTATATAGACGGCGAGTTCCGCGGGATGGGGACGGGCACGGAAGATTACTTCAACGGCGGCTGGTACTTCGACCAGGGCGAGTTCGCGGCGCCCTATCATGGCGTGGTGGTGAAGGACGACGAGCTGGCGCGGATCGCCGCC
Source organism: Gemmatimonadota bacterium (assembly GCA_039589155.1). Classification (GTDB taxonomy): domain Bacteria; phylum Gemmatimonadota; class Gemmatimonadetes; order Palauibacterales; family KS3-K002; genus Kutchimonas. Next base: position 5,025 of record JBDHHX010000073.1, read on the forward strand.
TACCGCTGGCATGTGCCGGACCCGGTCACGTTCGGCGACTCGATCCGCATCGAGCTGGAGCACGGTCACGCGAACCAGGAAGTCGCCGACTATGCGACGATGGCTTACTGGTACCAGGTCGAGCCACACGACCCGCTACCGCCGCTGCCGGCCGCCGACGAGCGCCGGACCTTGAGCGTCAAGCTTCCGCCGGGCGCTGCCGCGGTCGAATCGCTGGCGATCGACTTCACGACCGACGGACTCGCGGCACGCGTACCGCTGCCACGCGCCGACCTCTACGAGATCCGGGTCTATCCGATGGGTGGTCCCGATCGCGGCGCGGCCGACTTCAGGGTGGAGGACGGCCGGCGCAAGCGGGTCTCGCTCGAGTCCGACGAAGTTGACGCCGCGATTCCGTTCGTCGTCATCGACACGGTGGCAGCGTCGGGCTCGATCACCGTCCATGCTTCCGGGAACGCCGAGGCGCGGCTCGCCGCGGTGCACCCGCGGCCGTTGCGCCGCTGGGCGCGCGAGTGGAACGTGGTCGGCCCGTTCGCCAACCCGCAGCGGTTGGGCACGGAGTACAGCGCCGCGATCGACAGCGTCTACGGTCCGGAAGAGGACGCCGACCTGGGCTCGACTTACACCGACATGCACGGTGCGACGGTGGGCTGGGCGCGCGCCGCCGCGAGCGCTGACGGGCGCGTGCGGCTGAACGCGCACTTCACACCCAACGATTGGGTCGCCGCCTACGCCCAGGCCTTCGTCTACGCGCCGTCCGAACGGACGGTGATGCTGATGCTGGGCGCCGACGACGCGCACGTGCTGTGGGTGAACGGCGAGCGTGTGTCGGAGCGGCAGGGCCGCCACGTGTCAGAGGCGGACGAGATCGAGGTGCCGGTCCGGCTGTACCGCGGTTGGAACCAGGTGCTGCTGAAAGTCGCCGACCTGGACGGCGGCTGGGCCTTCCTGGTGCGGGTCGCCGACCCGACGGGCCAGCTTCGCTGGGCGGCGCGGCCCTGACCGAGCGGGCGGCTGGCGAGGGTGCGGCGGAGGGCCCGGGAGTGTAGTTTGGGGTCCAGCACCCCGTGCCAGCCCGAACGTCCCGCCACGCTCGACTGACCCGCCGCCATATTGTCCTAGGGAGGCTGGATCATGACGCTGCGGGAGTCCAATTCCTCAGCCGGCCCCTACGCAGCACTCATCGCCGCCGCGCTCCTCAGTGCCGTATTGTTCACGGTCTACGACCGCACCTCTCGCGACACTTCATACGATCCGCCGGATACCGAGCTCGCCGCCGATGCCGGCCTGCCGGGCGACGCCGCCATCGCACAGGCGTTCGAGAGCGGCCGCTCCGGGTTCATGGCGCAGTCCGGCGGCATCGTGCAACGGATTCTAGCGGACGACGAGAGCGGCGACCGTCACCAGCGGTTCATCGTCGAGCTGGCCAGCGGGATGACGCTGCTACTGAGCCACAACATCGATCTGGCGCCGCGCGCGCCGGTCGAGGTCGGTGACACGGTCCAGTTCCTGGGCATCTACGAGTGGAACGGCCGCGGCGGCTTGATCCACTTCACGCATCACGATCCGCAGGGCGTGCAGCCGGGTGGTTGGTTGATGCATCGGGGGCGGACCTACCGCTGAGAGATCGGTTCGCGCTACATGAACCACTTGCCCTGCCCATGCACGGCGTCGCCGAAGTCGCGCATGAACTTCATCTCACCTTCATCCAGCGGCCCCTGCCGCACGGCCGCCAGGTTCTCCTCGAACTGATCGACATTGCTGGGCGCGGTCAGGCAGACGTGGACGTGCGGGTTCGATAGCACGAAGCGGTAGCACTGCCCGGCGGTGGGGACGGGCCCGTCCTTTGGCCAGCCCTTGGGCGACCGCAACAGGTAACGCCAACGAGTCGCCGTGTAGCTTACCACGCCCGGGTTGTGATGGACGACGTAGGGGAAGATCTCGCGCTCGGCGCCACGGTGCGCGGCGTTGTAGCGTATCATGAAGACGTCGAGCGCGCCTTCCTCCGCCAGCTTGCCGGCGAAGATCCGGTCGTGGCACGACATCCCGATGAAGCGGACCTTCCCTTCCTCGCGTAGCCGCTGCATCTCGTCGCGCAGCGGCTCGGCGAACTGCTTCGGCTTCATCACACCGAGGAACATGAAGACATCGATGTAGTCGGTGCGGAACTGACGGAGCCGCTTCTCCAGCGTGCGGCGCAGGTTCTGATGGCCGACCAGCAGATTGTAGGCGCCGGTTGCGATGACGTGCTTCTCGCGCTCGCGCTTGAAGAGGTCGCGCAGGGTCGTCACCATCTGGCGATCGAATCCGTAGGCGAAGAAGTAGTTGACGCCCGCATCGATGGCCCGATGTATAGTCAGCTTACCGGGCCGGTTGGTGGCCGAGAGGCCCAGGCGATGGACCGGAATCTCGGTGGCCCCCAGCGTGATTCCGAGGAATTCGTCCATCAGGCGGCCGCATCCTGGACCGCACGCGCCAGGTCCCCACTGAGCACACCGGAATGAGAAGCATTCCAGACGACCGCGCCGTCCTGGATCACGATGACCTGTGGCGATTCGTGTGTGACCTCGAGGCGCCTGGCGATCTCCTGCGAGACCTCGCGGCTGGATACCACGTTCACTTCGTAGACGGGCGTATCGGGATGCGACTCGACGAAGGCGAGGACTTCGCCGCGGGCCCAGCGGGAGGTTCCGCAGATCGGGCTGTGCTTGTAGATGACGGCGACGTCCGCCCCGAACACGGCGTCCAGCTGCTTCACGCTCTCGATCTCGCGGAGCATGTTCCCCTGCCGTTTCTCTACCGTGGGCGCACGAGTCCGATAGTATCTGTTAACGTCGGCGCCGCGTAGGTGCAAGACCGCTGTGCATTGCACTTGACTACGTGAAGTGCCGGCGCGAGGTTAAGTAGCGTGGCCGCTCGGAGCGGCTTTCGCGTACCCCTGCCGCAAGACCAGCCAGACCCACGTCTCCCCGCCAGAGCGAGTCTACCGGCTGAAATGCACTGTCTAGTAACGTCCGGCGCACACATCGGGATCCGCGGCACGGCGCCCTAGCCTGCCGCAGGAGGGACGATTGATCGCACTGCAGTCCGGAGGGGGAGGTGCCCGCTACGTGGCCGGCGTCGACAGCTGCAAGAGCGGCTGGGTGACGGTGTTGCTGGAGTTGAACGGTGACGGTGGCGTGGCCGGCGAGGTCTGCAGGGTGGTGCCCGCCTTCGAGCGTATCATCGATCTACCGGAAGCGCCCCGCTACGTGGGCGTCGACATCCCGATCGGCCTGCCGGTCATCGCGGTGCCCGGCGGCCGCGCCTGCGATCGCGAGGCTCGCAAACTGCTAGGCAAGAAGCGCGGTTCCAGCGTCTTTCCGCCCCCGGTGCGAGCGGCGCTGGCGGCCGACAGCTACGAGCGCGCGGTGGCGCTCAACCGAGCCAGCTCCAAGCACAACATCGGGATGAGCAAGCAAGTCTACGGACTTCTGCCCAAGCTGCGCGAGGTGCATGACAATCTGAATCCCGAGCTTCAGCTGCGGATCCGCGAGGTGCACCCGGAGCTCAGCTTCGCCGCGATGAACGACGGCCAGCCGATGCAGAACTCGAAGACGTCGAAGGCCGGCCTGGAAGAGCGGCTGAAGCTGCTGGGGGATCACTTCTCCCAGGTGCATGGCGCGCTGGAGTGCAACAAGAAAGGCCTCCGCGACGACATCCTGGATGCCTACGCCGCGGCGTGGAGCGCCTGGCGGATGGCCCGGGGCAAAGCGCACTACGTGCCGGAAACACCGGAACTCGATTCGCGTGGCTTGCGGATGGGGATCTGGTACTAGGCCCGCTCGAACTTCTTCAGGCGCCAGCCGTCAACACCGGACTCAAAGATCAGACGAAACCTGTAGTGAACCGTCTTCTGCTCGCCGGTCGTGGAGTGGAGGAAGTGGAGGGTGCAATCGATGACCGCGACCGCGCGCTCGCCGTCGACCTCGAGCTCACGCGTCTCCACCAACATGCTCAGCTCTTCCGTTCTGTCGAACAGTGCGCGCAGGAAGCGCTTGTTCTCGCCGGGGATGGGGCCCTGGTAGAGATCGATGAGGAACCGAACCTCGCTCTTCTCCTGCATCGCCTGCCCGTAGGTCTCGACCATGGCGATGAGCTCCTGATCGGGCAGCGGCGTATCCTGTGCGGCAGCGAAGTCGGCGACGCAAAGTGTGAGAACGACGTGAGCCAGTCCGAGGGTCGGGTATCGCATCGTGGACCTCATTACTGGGCGGGGGTTCGCGGCGGGCGGCGAGAGCAGCCGGTATTGGTACAGGTGGAATCACTCGAGGTTCCGCCCTCGAGTCTTCCTAGTCATAGTCACAGTCCTAGTCCAATCGTAGTCGCAGTCCTAGTCCGCAGCCTACTGGGACTATGACTACGATTGGACTAGGACTGTGACTATGACCAGGAAAGCGGGAAAGCGCGTGGGCTCAGGCGCGGATCTCGCGTTTGAACTTTAAGAACAGGGCCTCGACCTTGTCGGGGATCATCAGGCGGTCGGCGATGGAGGCGACCTCTTCCGCTTCGCGCCAGGCGGCCTCGAGCACGGCGAGCTCGCCTTCAAGTGCGAGCTGCTCGGTGTTCTCGTGGGCGGCCATCTCCATGGCGAGCCGAACGTCTCGGTCCATCTTGCGGAGCACGGTGCCGTCCGACTCGAAGACGCCGCGGGTGCGGATGTGGTCCTTGGCAGGCGCAACTTGTGCGAACAGGCGTTCGGGGCTGCGGGCCTCCTCGATCATCAGCACGGCCTGCCGCACCTCGGCATCGGAACCGCCGTACTCGTTGACGTGTGGCAGCAGGCGGCCGGCGGCCCGCAACGCGGCGGCCCCCGAGATGATCGTCGTCTCGCGCTTGCCGGCGCCGCGCTTCCACCAGAGCAGCCCCTTCTCGTTGGGCCGGTAGGGCACCTCGAGCTGCCAATCGCGCGCGTCCGATCCATCGCTGTAGAACTTCACATTGCGAACTTCGCCCGGTGTGATGAAGAGCCGCCTGTCGTACTCATCGCGCACGCGTGCGATCACCCGGCTGTTCCTGAGCCCGATGATCACCGGCAAGATGTTTGCGCCCAGGATCATCGCGCCGACGCCGATGCCGACCTGCACCGCGGTGTTGATCGTACTGGCTACACGACGTCGCAAGAACTCGCGGCCGTAACGCCAGGCGGCGAACTCGCGACGCTTGGGCCTGCCGATGCGCACCAGCTGAGTGCCCTCGGCCAGCATGGCCATCCCGATGTTGTCGGTGGAGAAGCTGCTGGGCGTGTCGTAGTACTGCTTCTCGCACTCCTCGATCGCCTCCCAGCGTTCCTCGATCGGCGTCAGGTTCCAGCGCCGGCATCGCTCGCAGATCACCCACAAGCGGCCGCGGTCCTGGTCGAACGCGAGGCGGCGGCCGACGGGGAAGTTCTCGATCGCCTGGTTCGACCCGAGGTCGTGATTGCAGTAGATGCAGGTTCTGAACATCAGTAAGTGGTAAGCGGCAAGCGGTAAGCGGTGTACCTAGATCGTTGCAGTTCCATTGTCTTCCAGTTCCGCTAGCGCCTCTTCGGGCGAGCGGCCGCCGCGGATCTCGAGTCTGAACTTGTTGAGCAGGTTCTCGACGCGGTCCGGGATCAACAGGCGGTCGGCGATGGAGGCGATCTCCTCGGCCTCGCGCCAGGCGGCCTCGAGGATGGCCAGCTCGCCTTCCAGCGCCCGTCGCTCGCTCTCCTCGTGGGCCGCCATCTCGAGTGCGAGCCGCACGTTCGCGTCCATCTTGTCGACGCGGTAAATCGTCTCCCACTTGGAGTGGCCCTTGTAGTAGCTGCGCGGGTTGCCGGCGGCGCTGGCGAACAGGCGTTCCGGCTCACGCGACTCCTCGACCATCTGCACGGCCTGTTTCACCTGCGCGTTGGTGCCGCCCCAGGCGTTCAACTTGGGGAGAATGATGCCGGCGGCACGGATCGCCGCCGGGCCGTCCAGTGTGGCCACCTCACGCTTTCCCTTCCCCACCGTCGAGAAGAGGCCCGACTTCACCCGCGGCCGGTAGGGCAGCAGCAGCGACCAGCCTTCGGCTTCCTCGCTCTTCAGCATCTCAATCTTCTTGAGGTCTTTTTTGACGACGGCCATCCGTTTGCCGTTATCGTCACGGACCCGGCCGACGACCTTGTTCTTGCCGCCGAAGACGAAGAACCACCAGATGTCGGCGCCTAGCGCTGCGGCGGCGACCGACGCAACGACCGCCGAGCCGGTGGTGATCATGCGGCGGATGCGGCGACGCATGAACTCACGACCGTAGCGCCAGGCAGCGAACTCGCGGCGCCTGGGCTTACCCACACGTACCAGCTCCAGCCCTTCCGACAGTTGGGCGAGCCCGATGTTGTCGGTGGAGAAGCTGCGCGGCGTGTTGTAGAACAGCCGCTCGCAGTCCTCGATCGCTTCCCAGCGCTCGTCCAGCGGCGAGAGGTTCCAGCGCCGGCAGACCGCGCAGATGACCCAGAGGCGGCCCTGCGAGCCGTCAAAGGCGAGCCGGCGGCCGATTGGGAAGTGCTCGACTTCCCTGTTGGTGCCGAGGCTTCGGTTGCAGTAGATGCAGGTCTTGTACATCAGTAGACAAGTAGACGAGTTGACTGGTAGACGAGACTCGGTCTGCCGTGCACTACGTGTTGGGCAGGAGCATCGTTTCTGGCTCTATTGAATATACACGTGGGGCGGTTCGGCTATTCCGCCGCGGGGTCAGCTGCTGGAGCGTGGGGGTGAGATCTTGCGTTTCTCTTCCTCGAGCCACTCGTTGACGTTTGAGGGCATCAAGAGGCGGTCGGCGATGGCGGCGACCTCTTCCGCTTCTCGCCATTGGGCTTCCAGCGCCGCCAGCTCGCCTTCGAAGGCACGCCGTTCGGTCTCCTCGTGGGCCGCCATCTCGAGGGCAAGCCGCGTCTGCGCGTTCATCAGGGTGAAGCGGGTCTGGTCCAGGATCTCGGCCGCCTGGGCGAACAGGTGCTCCGGCGCGCCGGCATGTTCGATGAGATCTACGGCTTTCTTCACCTGGTCGCCGGTGGCGCCGAACGAGTTGATGCGCGGCAGGATGCGGCCGGCGGCGTTCAGGGCCAGCGAGCCGTCGAGCCTGATGATGGTCCGCGGGCCGTGCGCCGTCGAGCGCTTGATCATCCCCCAGGTCTCGTTGGGCCGATAGGGCACGTTCAGCGACCAGCCCTCGGCGCTCTCACCGGGCACCAGCTCTAGCTCTTTCAGATCTTTGCGAACGACGCTCAGGCGGTTGCCGCGATCGTCGCGAACCCGCGCGATCACCCTGGAGTTCTCGTCCCTGACGAAGAACATGATGATCGGGATGCCGGTCATGCCGACCATCACGTAGCCAATCGCCTGCGCGGTCGCCTTCACCACCCGGGAAATGCGGCGCTTGAGGAAATGCTTGCCGTAGCGCCAGGCGGCGAACTCGGGTCGGAGCGGCCGGCCGATGCGGACCAGCTCGAGCCCCTCGCGTAAGCGGGCCAGCCCGATGTTGTCGGTGGAAAGCCGGAGCTTGGTGTCGCGGCACCGTTTCTCGCACTCCTCGATCGCCTCCCAGCGCTCGTCCAACGGCGAGAGGTTCCAGCGCCGGCAGCGCTCGCAGACGACCCAGAGCCGGCCCTTCTCCTGGTCGAACGCCAGGCGGCGGCCGACGGGGAAGTTCTCGACGACCTCGTTACCGCCGAGTTTGCGATTGCAGTAGATGCAGGCTCTGTACATCAGTTGACGAGTAGACGAGTAGACAAGTGGACGAGAGCTTAGCGCGTCGCCACGGCTGTTGGCTCTTACACGGTATCGTGGCCGTTGGGTCCGCGGCTTGCCCGCGGCCTCATCCAATAAGACGCGGGGGAGCGTGGAAACGTTTCGGTGCAGGTGTGTCGATCACGAAAACGAGAAGCGAGAACCGAAGAGGCCGTTTTCTGGCTTCTCGTTTCTCGCTTCTCGCTTCTCGCTTCTCGTTCCTATCTGGTGCCCATCATCATCTCGTCACGGACGGCCTTGAACTCGGTCCCCTCGTTCCACTGCGGGAACATCGTCCCGTTGGCCAGCTCGTAGCCGATCAGGAAGAAGAGGTGGAGATCGTCCAGCGCGCCGGCCAGGTCCCAGTCCTCGCTGTACTCGTCGCCCGGCTGGTGGTAGTTGCGGGCGGTCCACTCGTCCTTCAACTGCTTGGTGTACTCCACGCCGTGCTCGACGTGATCGTTGCCGCTGTCGGTATAGAGCGCGGGCACGCCTTGCTTGGCGAGCGGGAAGTGGTCCGAGCGGTAGAAGTAACCCTTCTGCGGCTCGGCGTCGGGCATGACGACGCGGTCCTGCTCGGTCGCGTACTTGACGAGGTACTCGTCCAGCTCCGAGTTCCCGTAACCGACGACGTAGATGTCGTTCATCGGACCGTAAATGTTGAGTCCGTCGATGTTGATGGCGGCCGCCGTCTTGTCCAACGGATAGATCGGGTTCACCGCATAGTAGGCGGCGCCCAGCAGGCCCTGCTCCTCGGCGGTCGTCCACCAGAAGACGACGGAGCGGGCCGGCTTGGTCTCGAGCGAAGCGTAGGCTTCGGCCAGCTCGAGGATGCCCGAGGTGCCGGTGGAGTTATCGAGGGCGCCGTTGTAGATCTGGTCGCCCTCGAGGCTCGTGTCCATGCCGAGGTGGTCCCAGTGGCCCATATAGATGACGTACTCGTCGGGTCGCTCGCTGCCGGGCAGCATTCCGAACACGTTGTGCGAGGTGGAATGCTCGATGGTGTTGCTGATCGTGGCTGACGCGGTGAGGCCCATGGGCACGGCCTCGAAGTCACGGGTCAGCGCGGCGTCCTTCAGCGCCTCCAGCTCGAGGCCGGCCGCCTCGAACAGCTCCTCGGCCACGTAGTACTGCACCCAACCCTCGAAGATGATCCGCGACATGTTGTTGTCGTCGGGCACCATTCCGAACTGCGGACCCGCCCAGCTGCCCTCTACGGTGTTCCAGCCGTAGGCGGCGGGCTCGGTCTCGTGGATGATGATGGCGCCGGCGGCGCCCTGGCGCGCGGCCTCCTCGTACTTATAGGTCCAGCGGCCGTAGTAGGTCATGCTGCGGCCGTTGAAGAGCGCGTCGTCCTGGGTGAAGAAGCCGGGGTCGTTGACCAGGATGACGACCGTCTTGCCGGCCACATCGAGGCCTTCGTAGTCGTTCCAATCGTACTCGGGCGCGATGATCCCGTAGCCGACGAAGACGAGCTCCGAGTCCTCGAGGTCCGCCTGCTCGACGACCCGGGTGGTCCAGGCCATGAAGTCGTCACCGTAGGCGTACTGCTTCACGGTGCCGCGCTGGCGGATGCTGAGCGTCATGGCGGGGTCGGCCGCGATGGAGACGAGCGGCACCTCCTGGACCCACGTCCCATCGACGCCGCCCGGCTGCAGCCCAATGCGCTGGGCTTCGGCCGTCAGGTACTCGATCGTCCTTTCCTCGCCGACGGTGCCCGGTAGACGGCCCTGGAATTCATCGGCGGAGAGCGTCTGGATGTGCCTCACCAGATCGTCGGCGGTGATGGTCTCCAGCGCCGCGGTCACCTGTGCGTCGCGCTGCTCACCGGCACAGGCGACGACCAGGCCGACCATGACGGCCAGAAGCAGCTTCGCGGAGATCTTGCTATTCATGTTGGCTTTCCTCGTCGGAGTAACGTGTTGCGACTATTGAGGTAGAGCGCTTCCGCGACGGGCGCGCAGCACCGGGCGGATGCCTCTGTAGTTGGGGGCGTTTCTCAGAATCACGTGGGAACGTATGCGGGCGAGCGGCGCGCGCAAGATTCGCGGCAAACGATAACGATTCGCGGCCGCGGTCGCCGTCGCACCGCTCAGAGCGCCGCGGCGATGAAGAGCGCGATGCCGAGCGCCAGGTTGGTCGTAAGGTTCCAGAAGACGTTGGCGCCCAGCGCCGGGACGGGCACGGGCTCTTTCGGTTCGCGCAACGCCCAGCCGACGGGCTTCACCAGAAAGACCAGGCTGGGGATGATCGCGATGGCCGCCAGGACCGGCAGATACTTCGCTCCGATCCCCGCCATGACGGAGACCGGGACCATCAGCGCGAACGCGGCGTAGAGCTGGGCCGCGCGGTGGCGGCCGAGGAGCAGCACCAGGTTCATTCTGCCGCCCACCCTGTCGGCCTCCTCGTCCGGAAACTCGTTCAACAGCAGCAGGTTGAACGTCATGAGAAAGGCAGGGACCGAAGCGGCGATTGAGGCCGGCTCGTAGTTGCCGGTCTGTACCAGCGTGGTCCCGATGACGGGCAACGCGCCGAGCCCCAGACCGGCGAAGACTTCGCCGACATAGCTGCGGGCGAGCAGATCGCTGTAGGCGAAAACGGCCAGGGCGCCGACGGCGAGGATCGGGACCAGCTTCCAACCGAGGACCGTCAAGAAATAGACGCCCACCGCCACGCCGATCGCGCCGCCCACGAGACCCGTCGCCAGAGCGTGCTTGTAACCGAGCAGCCCGGCGGGCAGCGTTCCGCTACCACCGCTGAACGGCGTGCGCTGGGTGTTGAGATCGATACCACGCCTGAAGTCGCTGGCCTCGTTGAGAGCGTTCACTCCGATATGCGTGCCCAACAGTCCCAGCAGGGCGAGCCCGGCGTGCAGCCAGTCGACCTGGCCGGAGTAGGCGGCGGCTCCCGTCCCGGCGACGACCAGCGTGATGGGAAGTAGTAGAAACGGCGCCCGTGCGACCCCGGCGTAGGCGGCTAGTTTCATCGGTCCTCCGGGTTGGTTTCTGCTGGTTGGGCGGGGGGAGGGTAGGGGGTTGGGGGCGCGGGGGCAAGTGGGTGGTGCGGTGGTTGGTGGTGCGGGGGTGCGGTGGCGGTGGGGGTTGGTCGGATACAGATTGGGGGGCTTCGACTTGCGATAAGGAGGTAGGAATGATTGGGCGGCCGACGGCATCGGAGCATGACGAGTATTTCGGGCGATATATAGGATTGGTGCCGGAGGGGGACATCCTGGAGATACTCGATAGCGAGAGGGTCGAAACGCTGACGTTGTTGGCGGGGTTGTCGGAGGAGAAGTCGGAGTACCGTTATGCGGAGGGAAAGTGGAGCATCCGCGAGGTGATCGGCCATCTCATCGACAGCGAGCGGATGTTCCAGTACCGAGCGCTCTGCTTCGCGCGGCGCGACCCGGCGCACCTGCCCAGCTTCGAGGAGAACGACTACGCGAAGGAGTCGAACGCGCACCAGCGGCCGCTGGCCGAGCTGGCTGAGGAGTTCGACCTCGTGCGACGCTCCAGCATCTCACTGTTCAAGGGCTTCGACGAAGAGATGACCGCGCGAAGCGGAAAGGCCTCGGTCTTCGAGTTCAGCGTGCGCTCGTTTGCCTTTATCCTCGCCGGTCACGAGATGCATCATCGGGGCGTGATTGTGGAGAGATATCTTTGAGTGGTACGGTGGTGAGTGGTGCGGTGGTGAGTGGTGCGGTGGTGAGTGGTGCGGTACCGCCGCACTACCGTACCACCGCACTACCGCACCAGTCTTCCCCTGACCTGCTTAGCCTGCCACAGATGCCGCCGCTGATGGCCGCCCAGCTCCCTCAGCCACTGACCGAGGCTGATGCGCAGGAACCAGGCGGCGGCTGA
>JBDHHX010000074.1:0-12341 GCA_039589155.1 Gemmatimonadota bacterium
AAAGGAGTTCCTCCGACCCCTGCCCGTCGAGCGGCTGTGGGGCGTAGGCGACGTGACGGCGCGCAAGCTTCACCAGTACGGCATCTGGAAGATCGGCGACATCGCCGACTCGCCGCGCGGTCTGCTCGAGCGTCAGTTCGGCGTGCACAGCGGAGCCCGACTGCGCCGGCTCGCCAACGGTGAAGACGATCGGCCGGTCGAGACCGGTGGCGAACGGAAGCAGATCAGTCGCGAGACGACGTTCCTGACCGACACCGACGATCGCGAACTGATCGAGCGCACCATGCTCGGCCTCACCGAGGAGGTGTCGGCGCGGCTGCGCCGCAAGGGCCTGAGCGCGCGAACCGTCACGATCAAGTTGCGCTTGGCACCCTTCGAGACCCACACCAAGCGGCACACCGTGGACGAGGACTTGTTCACGACGGACGCCATCTGGCCCATCGCCCAACAACTCCTCGCCGCCGCAGATCCCGGCGATCGACCCATCCGGCTGATCGGCGTCGGCGTCTCCGGCCTCCACGAACGCGAGGGTGAGACGCAGCTGGGACTGTTCGAGGCTGAAGGTTCCGGCAGCGCCGAGCGCGTTGCCGACGTGATGGACAAGGTCTCGGAGAAGTTTGGAAAAGGCGCTTTGAAGCGGGGGAAGTTGATTGGGGGGAATCAGAACGAGGAAGACTGATTTCAACAACCAACAGATTCCCTAACTGAAGAATTCCAGCGCTCCCCCAATCCCCTCGACCAGAGCATCCACGTCGTCGCGTTCGTTATAGATATAGAACGACGCGCGCGTCGTCGCCCCAAGACCCAGCCGCCGCATCAGCGGCTGGTTGCAGTGGTGGCCCGCCCGTACCGCGATGCCTCGATCGTTGAGGATCTGAGCCAGGTCGTGGGGGTGAACGTCCGCTAGCTCGAACGAGAAGACGCCCGAACGGTCCGCACCCCGGGGCCCAAACGCGCGCAGGCCAGGGACATCCCGGGTCCGTTCCAGCGCGTACTCGATCAGTTCGTGTTCGTGCTCGACGATCCGCTCGCGCCCCAGGCGATCCAGGTAGTCCATCGCCGCGGCCAAGCCGACGGCATCCGCCACATTGGGCGTGCCAGCCTCGAACTTCTGCGGTGGCGGCTTGTAGGTCGACCTCTCCAGCTCGACGATCTCGATCATCTCGCCGCCGCCCTGGTAGGGCGACATCGCCTCCAGCAGCTCGCGCCGGCCCCACAGCACGCCGATCCCCGTGGGCCCGCACATCTTGTGGCCGCTGAACGCGTAGAAGTCGCAGCCCAGCTCCGCCACGTCGACGGGCAGGTGCGGCGCCGCCTGCGCACCGTCCACCAGCACCTTGGCACCGGCGCCGTGCGCCGCCTCGACGATCTCTTTCACCGGGTTCACCGTGCCCAGGGCGTTCGACACGTGGGTCACGGCCACCAGCTTCGTACGCTCGGTGAGCAGCTCGCCTAACTGGTCAAGCCGCAGCCGGCCATCGTCCGAGATGTCCAGCGACTTGAGACGGGCTCCCGTGCGAGCCGCCAGCAGCTGCCAGGGCACGATGTTCGAGTGGTGCTCCAGCACCGTCAGCAGGATCTCGTCGCCTTCGCCGATGTTGTCGGGGCCCCACGCCGCCGCCACCAGGTTGATTCCCTCGGTGGTGCCGCGGACGAAGACGACTTCCGACGGGTCCGACGCGCCCATGTAGCGCGCCGCCCGGGTGCGCGCGCCCTCATAGGCATCGGTCGCCCGGGTCGATAGCTCGTGGATCCCACGATGCACGTTGGCGTGGTCGCTCTCGTAGTACCGTTCCAGTGCGTCGATCACGATCCGCGGCTTCTGCGACGACGCTGCATTATCCAAATAAACCAGGCGATGACCGTTCACTTCCTGGTCCAGGATCGGGAAATCTTCCCGGATCGCCGCCACGTCCAACGGCGCGCTCGCCTTTGTCTTCGTTGATACGTTACCCATGCTACTCAGCCGCTATCAAAATGTCGTCGCCCTCGACCCGGACCGCGTACGTCTTCACCGGCCCATAGGCGGGCAACGCCAAAACTTCGCCATTCCGCACATCGAACCGCGCACCATGCAACAGGCAGGTCACGCAGTGCCCCTTCAACGTCCCTTCCGAAAGCGGAAAACACTCATGCGTACACTCATCGTGCACCGCATAGTATTCCCCGTCTACATTGCACAAGAGGACCGGATCGCCCTCAACTTCCACCGCCATCATCTCCCCCGCCCGTATCTCCCCACGACCCGCAACCCTCACAAACCCAATTGACATTCCCGAACTCCCCGATTCCCCGATTCCCCGAATCAGCTTCGAGAATTCCCATACAATCATCACTCAGTACTGACTTGCTCCCCATCTTCCAAAGCCGAGTGCAAGGTGTGCCACGCCAGCGTCGCGCACTTCACCCGCACAGGAAACTCCCGCACACCCGCGAACACCGCCATCTTCCCCAGCTCCTCCTCGTCGATCTCCGCATCATGCGCGCTCATCACCATCTCGCGGAACTTCTCGAACAGCGCCTCGGCCTCTTCCCGTGTCTTACCCTTCACCTCGGTGGTCATCACGGAAGCCGACGCTTTCGATATCGCGCAGCCCGATCCCTTGAAGCCTATGTCGGATACCCGCCCGTCGTCGTCGAGTATCAGGTATAGCGTAAACTGGTCGCCGCACAGCGGGTTGTAGCCCTCCGCCGTGCGGTTTGCGTCTTCCAGTTCCTTGTAATTGCGAGGACTGCGGCTGTGGTCGAGGATGACCTGCTGGTACAGTTCGCGAAGATCGGACATGGCCTTCTTTGTGTTTAGCCTAGCTGTCTCAAGATGTCTCCGTGCGGCAGCCACTCCGTTATCAGGTCGATGACATACTGGCGGATCGGTTCCTGTCGCATACGCTCCAGGTTCTCTGCCGCGAAGCCGAACAACAACAGTGTCTGCGCGGTCTCTTCGGGGATGCCACGAGACCGCAGGTAGAAAATCGACTCCCTATCCAGCTGGCCGATCGTCGCGCCGTGCGTGCACTTAACATCGTCGGCATAGATTTCCAACTGCGGCTTGCTGTCCATCTGCGCGTCGTCGGTGAGCAGCAAGTTGCGGTTGGTCTGCTTCGCGTCCGTCCTCTGCGCGTCTTTATGCACGATGATCCGGCCGCTGAACACGCCGCGCGCTTTGTCGTTGAGTATGCCGTGGTAATACTGCCGGCTGTTGCAGTGCGGGCTCACGTGCTCGACCTTCATGAAGTTGTCCATGTGCTGGCCGCCTGCCGGTAGGAAGACGCCGTTAATCACACACTCGGCGCCTTCGCCGGCCAGCACCGGGTGCACGTTGTTGCGGACCAGCGCGCCGCCCACCAGGACACCGTGGCATGTTACGTTGCTGCCGCGCGAAAGCTGCACCCGCACCGTACCGACGTTGTACGCCTGGCGGCTCTCGCGCTGGATGCGGTAGTGCTCGACGACTGCGCCCTCGGCGGCGACGATCTCCGTCACCGCGTTGGTGAAGTACTCGTCGCCGCCCAGCGACACGTATTCCTCTACCACAGCGGCCTCGCAGTTCACACCGGCGACGATCAGGTTGCGCGGGTGGGCGACGGCAGGCGTCGATGTCTTGGTCGACACGTAGATCAGGTGGATCGGCTTCTCCACCACGGCTCCATCCGGGACGTAGACGAATCCGCCGTCCTCGAGGAACGCCGTGTTGAGCGCGCCGAAGAAGTCGTTCTCGATGTCCAGGTGCTTGGCCAGGTGCAGCTTGACCAGCTCGTAGTTGAGCTCCATCGATTGCCGCAGACTGCAGGCGATCACGCCGCCCGGCTGGCCGCACTCGTCCGACAGCGCCGGCGCGTAGCGGCCGTTCACGAACACCAGCCGCGCCGACTCCTGGCCGCGGAAGACGAAGCCCTTCATTTCTTCCAGCGTGATCTCAACGCCGCCCTCCGCCGGCGCGAACGACTTTCGCGTCAGCGGGGCGAGGTTGGTGAGCTTCCAGTCTTCGTCGCGTACGGTGGGGAAGCCGAGCTCGACCGAGCGGTCCAGCGCGGCCTTTCG
Source organism: Gemmatimonadota bacterium (assembly GCA_039589155.1). Taxonomy (GTDB): domain Bacteria; phylum Gemmatimonadota; class Gemmatimonadetes; order Palauibacterales; family KS3-K002; genus Kutchimonas. Next base: position 4,042 of record JBDHHX010000074.1, read on the forward strand.
CACCGGTCGCAGCCAGTCCGGCCCTCCGGCCCCGTTCTCCAGCCGCTTGAAACTCTCCACGTAGGGCGCCAGCCCTTTGTTTGCTTTTGTCGTTGTTTCCATTGTCTTACGCAGGCGTCGCCGGAGCGGGGTCCCGTTCACCGGCCCACGCGTAGCCGTATTCCTCCAGGTGCAGCGCCAACTCCTTCTCGCCCGATTTGACGATGCGGCCATCCACCAGAACGTGCACGAAGTCAGGGACTATGTAGTCGAGCAGTCGCTGGTAGTGCGTGATCACCAGGAAGGCGCGGTCGGGGCTGCGCAGCGCGTTCACGCCCTCGGCCACAATCTTCAAAGCGTCGATGTCCAGGCCCGAATCGGTCTCGTCGAGAATCGCCAGCGTCGGCTCCAACACCGCCATCTGGAAGATCTCGTTCTTCTTCTTCTCGCCGCCCGAGAAGCCCTCGTTGACCGAGCGCTGCAACAGCTCGTCGCTGACCTGCAGCTCCTTGATCTTACCCTTGAACATTCTCAGCGCGTCCAGGACGTCCAGCTCCTCCTCGCCGCGATTCTTGCGCACTTCGTTGAGCGCCGCGGTCAGGAACTGGATGCTGCTCACACCCGGAATCTCTACCGGATACTGGAACGCGAGGAAGAGGCCCTTCCAGGCCCGCTCCTCCGGATCCAACTCCAGTAGATCCTCTCCCCTGTAGAGCACCTGCCCCTCGGTGATGTCGTACCCATCACGCCCCGCCAGCACCGACGCCAACGTGCTCTTCCCCGACCCGTTGGGCCCCATCATCGAGTGCACCGCACCCGCGTTCACGGTGAGATTCACTCCCTTGAGGATCTCCTTGCCCTCAACACTCGCATGCAAATTCTTGATTTCCAGCATTTCTAATCGTCATCTCCCCAGAACATCGATTTTCCCGAACTCCCCGAATCCCCGATTCCCCGAATCAGATTCGAGAATCCCCAATACAATACCTAACCGACACTGCCCTCGAGACTCACACTGAGTAACTTCTGAGCCTCGACCGCAAACTCCATCGGCAACTCCCTAAATACCTCCTTGCAGAACCCGGCGACGATCAGCGACATGGCATCTTCCATCCCGATCCCACGCTGCTGGCAATAGAACATCTGGTCCTCGCCGATTTTCGACGTGGACGCCTCGTGCTCCATCATCGCTGACTTGTTCTTCACCTCGATATACGGGAACGTGTGGGCGCCGCACTTGTCGCCGATCAGCAACGAGTCACACTGCGTGAAATTGCGCGCCTGCTGAGCGCCCTTCATGATCTTCACCATCCCGCGGTACGTGTTCTGGCCGCGGCCGGCGGAGATCCCCTTCGCCACGATCGTGCTCTTCGTGTTCTTGCCGATGTGGATCATCTTCGTTCCCGTATCGGCCTGCTGCTTCAGGTTCGTCAACGCCACCGAGTAGAACTCGCCGACCGAGTTGTCGCCCTGAAGGATACAGCTGGGGTACTTCCAGGTGATCGCTGAACCCGTCTCGACCTGCGTCCACGAGATGTGCGAGTTCTTTCCCGCGCACTTCCCACGCTTTGTGACGAAATTGTAGATCCCGCCACGGCCTTCCTCGTCGCCCGGGTACCAGTTCTGGATCGTCGAGTACTTGATCGTCGCGTCGTCCAGCGCCACCAGCTCCACCACCGCCGCGTGCAGCTGGTTCTCGTCACGCATCGGCGCCGTACAGCCCTCCATGTAACTCACGTACGAGCCCTCGTCCGCCACGATCAGCGTCCGCTCGAACTGGCCCGTCTGAGCCGCGTTGATCCGGAAGTAGGTCGACAACTCCATCGGACAGCGCACACCCTTGGGCACGTAGACGAACGAGCCGTCACTGAAGACCGCCGAGTTGAGCGCCGCGAAAAAGTTGTCCGTGTGCGGAACCACCGTGCCCAGGTACTTCTGAACCAGCTCGGGATGGTTTCTTACCGCCTCCGAGAACGGGCAGAAGATTACACCGTGCTTCTCCAGCTCCGCCTGGAACGTCGTCGCCACCGATACGCTGTCGAATACCGCGTCCACCGCCACCCCGGCCAGCCACTTCTGCTCCTCCAGCGGGATCCCCAGCTTCTCGTACGTCGCCAGAATCTCCGGGTCCACCTCGTCCATGCTCTCCGGACGCTGCTTCGGCGCCGCGTAGTAGCTGATCGCCTGGTAGTCGATCGGTCCGTAGCCGTAGGGCAGGAACGGCCAGGTCGGCTCCTTCTCCGATTCGTGCTGATCCGCCCAGTACCGGTACGCTTTCAGCCGCCACTGGAGCATCCACTCCGGTTCTTCCTTCTTCGCCGAGATGAACCGGATGATCTCCTCGTCGAGGCCCGGCGGGGCGAATTCCTGCTCGATGTCGGTGACGAACCCGTACTTGTATTCCTGTTGGGCTAGCGCCTCGATTGCCTCTGAATTCGAGCTCATTCCTTTTCTGCTTCCTTACGGCCCCGGTCGGGCCCGTCTCGCGTAGCCGCCTCCCCCGCATAAGCTTGGATAAGGCGGACAAACACTAGCAATTACTACTATTCTTATCAATAACCGTTATCGCTTTTGGCTCCTCAACATACGCTAGTTGAAACTCAATTTCAACCTCTCCTCCTTCCCGGGCGACAGGACCCGTTTGCGGCCCTCAGGGTATAACGGGCCTCAGCTGGCGCCCCAGCTAATCCGCCACGATGCCGGCGCTATGGCCGTCACCACCCTCTCCAGACAGTCCCGGGAGGACGTTTGACAAGACACGATCCGCTTGCCGAACTGGAACAGCGCTACCGCGAGCTGGAGGACATCCTGGCGGACGCCGAAAGCCAGGACGAGAGCATCAAGCTCATCGGCTCAATCGCGCAGCTCTCCAAGGAGCTGAGCGCCCTGGAGAAGCGCATCATCGAGCTGAAGGGGGGCCTGCGGGATCTAGTAGATCGGAACCAGTGGCTTTCCGAGGACGCCGCCCAGCCGCTTCCGACCATCGACCCGGCGGCGCCGCCGATGCGCAGCGACCGCCTGAACAGCTCCACCTTCGCGCAGCAGGGGTGGGACTGCATCGCCGTTGGCGACTACGATGCGGCCAAGGAGAAGCTGACCCGCGCCCTGGAGTTGGCGCCCGACGACGTCGAAACCCTGTCGATGCTGGGCTGGGCTCAGACCATGCTGCTGGACTACGACGACGCGCTGGTCACCTACCACAGAGTCCTCGCCGCGAGTCCAGATGACGCTTTGGCCCGGGTCAACCTGGGCTTCATCTGCATGAAGAAGGAGATCTACGGCGAGGCCGTGGAGCACCTGTCGAGAGCGGTTCGCAACGGCCACGATCGCAAGGCTGTGCTGTACGGCAACTACTACCTGGGACTCGTCTACCTGGCCCGCCAGATGTATGACGACGCCGAGACCTACTTTCAGAAGACCATCGAACTGGGGCCCGCCATGTGCGAAGCCTACTTCCAGCTGGGTCGGACCCGCTACCTGGTCGGCCGTCGCGCCGACGCCGTCTCCGCCTGGCGCCATGGCGTCGCGGCCAACTGCTACAATCCCTGGTCCCAGCGCTGCAGCGATGCGGCCCGCGCGGTCGAGGACGGCGAAGAGCCCGATCTGGACTGAGTCCGCACCACCCTTCAGATTGTTAACGGATCAAGCACTCGCCGACATCTTCCGTTGTCCTGGCCGGTAAGCTGAATGGGCAAGCCGAGTAAGATAACCGACCTGCAGCTGGACTCGGACCGCATCATCGAAACGGTTCATGCGTTGGGTCATCGAATCGAAGAACGGTTCCCGAGCAGCGGGTTGGGAACGCTCGCCGAGAGACTCGACTCGATAGCGAACAATGTGGTGGAACGCCTGGAACGAGCCGCCAAGCCGATCCTGGCGCTGCGCGTGGCCGTGGGCGTCTGCATCATCGGGTTGGCCGCCATACTTGTCGAGTTCTTTCTGATGGACTTCTCGGATGTCAGGCCGAGCGTGGCCGAGTTCGTCGAGGCGGTTGGGGCCGGCACAGAGGGCCTGATCTTCCTCGGCCTGACACTCATCTTCCTCTTCACGTTGGAGGGACGCATCAAGCGCCGCCGCGCCCTCCACTCGCTCCGTGAGCTGCGCGCCCTGGCGCATATCATCGACATGCACCAGCTGACCAAGGATCCGGACCGGGTAATCGGCGGCGTGGTCGACACGCCTTCGTCGCCTGACCGCGAGCTCGGCAAGTTCCAGATCGGCCGCTACCTGGACTACTGCTCCGAGATGCTATCGCTGGTCAGCAAGGTCGCCGCCCTCTACGCCCAGAGCTTTGACGACCCGGTAGTGCTCGCCGCCGTCGACGAGGTCGAGGGGCTGACGACCGGACTCTCCGCCAAGATGTGGCAGAAGATCATGATCATCGACCGGGAACCGCCTGACGGCTGACGTCGGGGTTGCCGAAGGGCCCTCGAACCGCTAGTCTGAAGGTCGAGTCGACTCCCGCCGCTCACTCCGCGAGCGGCGCTTTTTATGGGTACCAGGGGAATCACCCTCGTCGAGCTTCTCGTCACCATCACGCTCATCTCGATCCTCACGGCCATCGCTTCCGCATCTGTGAAGAATGCCAAGGATGCGGCCTACGTTGCCGTTCTGGAGTCCGATCTGGAGAACCTCGCCATCGCACAGGAGGTCTACCACGCCGAGAAGGCCGGCTATTTCGGGGAAGACGGCGGCAACGAGGGATCATACACGCGCCGAATGCGGCAGCTGGACTTCAAGCCCAGCCACAACGTCCGCATCAGGATGCGCGCCAACAAGAAGGGGTGGACGGCGCGCGCCGAGCACCGCGGCCGCCGGCCGGAACGCTTCTTCTGCTCGGTCTTCATCGGCGACGTGAACGGCTACCCGCCGGCCAGCGAGCCCGGCGTCGTCACGTGCGAGCCGCGGAGGAGGCGGCGGCGGAAAGACTAGTCGGGTGGTGTGCGACAGCCAGATTGGCCAGCACTACTCACCACTGCACCACTCACCACCGTACCACTCACTACTCCTCCCGCAGCGCCACCACCGGATCGACCAGCGTCGCTCGCCGCGCCGGCACGTAGGCGGCCAACAGCGCCACTCCTGAGAACAGCGCCGCAATCGCCACGAAGGTGAGCGGGTCCGTGGGCGCCACTCCGACCAGCATGCTGGTCATGAAGCGGGTCAACCAAAAGGCCGCGATCAATCCCACCACCAGGCCGACGAGCGTAAGGACCGCGCCCTGCCCGACGATGAGCTTCAGGATGTTGTCGGCCTCGGCGCCGAACGCCATGCGCACGCCGATCTCGGGCGTGCGCTGGCGGACCACGTAGGCGAGCACGCCGTAGAGGCCCACCGAGGCCAAGACCAGGGCCGTGACGCCGAATATCCCGATCAGTACCAGAGCGAAGCGGTTGCCCGCCATCGCATCGGCCATGTACTCGTCCATCGTCCGAACATCATCGACCGGCAGCAGCGGATCGACCGCCCGGATCTCTGACCGTACCTGGGCCGTCAGGCTGGTGGGGTTAACGCTGCTCCGCATAACGTAGCTCTGGGTCCCGATGCCACCGGCGTAGCGATCGGTGAAGTAGACGGTCTCGCGACCTTCCACGGCCAGGCTCTGGGAGCGCTGGTGCTCCACGACCCCGATCACCTCTACAAACTGCGGATCGAGCGTCGTGATCCGGATCAGCATCCGCTCACCGACCGGTGACTTGTCGGGCCAGAGCTTTCGAGCCAACACCTCATCGACCATCACGACCATGCTGCTGTCGGCGAAGTCGGCGCGCGTGAAATTGCGACCCGCCAGCAACCGCGTCCGCATCGTCTCCAGATAGCCCGGAAGCACGATCCGGTAGTCCGCCTGCCCGTACTTCGATTCGTCGGTCAGCGCCTCCTCCAAACCATAGCGCCCGGCGAACAGCGCCCCGCTCTGCAACGGTAGCGGCGTACCGGCCGATACGGACTCGACCCCCGGGATGCTTGCCAGCCTCTCCTGCAACTGCATCGCGAAATTCGTCTGTTCCTCCGGCGTTGGCAGACGAGCGCCCGGTATGTTGACCTTGAAGGTCAGAACATTCTGTGGATCGAACCCGGGATTCACTCTTTGCAGCTCGACGAAGCTGCGGACCAGCAGACCGGCGCCGATGAGCAGAACTACCGAGAGCGCCACTTCGACCACGACGACGCCGTTGCGGAACAGCCGCTGCTGCGAGAGCGACGACGAGCGGCCACGATCCTTGAGCGAGTCCGTTAGATCGGGCTTGGACGCCTGGATCGCCGGTATCGTTCCGAACACGATGGCCGCAACGAAAGACGCCAGCAGCGTGAAGCCCAGTACCCCGGCGTCGATGCCGACCGTGTCGATCCGCGGCAGGTTCGCCGGCCGCAGCGTCAGCAGCAGTTCGATCCCGCCGAATGCCAGCACCAGACCCAGTACGCCGCCGCCGATCGCCATGACGCTGCTCTCGACCAGCAGTTGCCGGATCAAGCGCGCTCTGCTGCCGCCCAGCGCCGAGCGGATGGCGATCTCGCGCTCCCGCGACGACGCGCGTACCAGCAGCAGGTTGGCGACGTTGGCACAGGCGATGAGCAACACGAAGGCGACCGCGCCCAAGAGCGCCAACACTACGGGCCGCACCTCTTCGGTGAGGTCCGCGTGCATCGAGATCAGCTCCAGCTTGAATCCACCCGTCTCATGCAGCTGATCCTCCTCGCGGATCCGCGTCGCCACAGCGTCCGTCTCCGCGCGCCCCTGCTCGACCGAAACGCCTCGCTTCAACCGGCCGATCCCGGCCCAGAGCACGTTGTTGCGGGATGGCCAATTCTCCACGTTGATCCGCAGCGCCGTCCACAACTCGATCTCCGACGAAACGCCGGTGTTGAGTGGCATCAGCAGCCTGAAGTCCGCCGGCATGACGCCAACGATCTCGGCGCGGTTCCCCGCGATCTCGTAGGTGTTGCCGACGACGTTCGGATCGCCTCCGAACCGGCGCTGCCACAACCCGTGGCTCAGTATCACGGCGGCCGGCGGTATGGCGTTCGGGTCGGCCTGCGCCGCCTGGCCTATCGGCTCCTCGTCCTCCGGCCGAAAGTCCCGGCCCAGCATCGGTGCCACACCCAGCAGCGAGAAGATGTTCGCCGTTACGCCGCCGACCCAGACCTGCTCCGGATCACCGTCGCCCTCGGTGAGCGGCTGCTGGAACGTGATCACACCGGCAAATCCCTGGAACAACGTCGTCTGTTCGCGGAGATCTCGAAGCGTCGGCGGCGCCAGCGGGAAGTTCTTCAGGTTGCGGCTCTCCAGCTCACCCCACACCAGCGTCAGTTGGTCCGGCTGATCGTAGGGGAGCGGCCGCAACAGCACCGACTGGACGACGCTGAAGATCGCCGTGTTGGCCCCGATCCCGAGCCCTATGGTTACAATGGCGATGATCGTGAACGCGGGGCTCCTGAGCAGACCGCGGAGGGCGTAGCGAACGTCTCTAAGCAACGCATCCATTGTTGCGGCTCCTTCTGAATCGTGTCGGGAGGCAGGCAAGTAGACAAGTAGGCGAGTAGACGAGTGGACAAGACGACGCGTCATTCCTCTCGTCTACTCGTCTACTTGTCGACTCGTCTACTTGTCTTTCCCCATGAGATGCCTGACGTGCCAACAGGGTTGCAAGTTTCGCCCGACCACTATAACTAGACTCCCACAGCGCCCCACCCGCATGACCCCTGACAGGAGGTCGATCGTGAACGTCTCCTTCCGCTCGATCGCGGCAACCGGCCTGGCGTTCCTGCTGTTCGCCAGCCTCTCGGCCGCCCAGGAACCTTACCAGACCCCGCCCCAGGACATCGTCGACATCGTCAGTGCTCCGCCCACCCCGGTGGTGAGCGTCAGCCCCGACGGCGCCTGGATGTCGCTCACCGAGCGCCGCGCCTACCCAACTATCGCCCAGCTCGCCGAACCAACGCTGGGTCTGGCCGGGATCCGCTTCAACACCGTGACCAACGGCGATGACCAGCCGCCGCTGGGTACGGCCATCAAGCTCGTCCGGCTGGAGGATGGCAGGGAGTGGGCGATCGAGCTGCCCGAGAGCGTTCAGCTCACCTATCCGTTCTGGGCGCCCGACGGGCGACACCTGGCGTTCACCAACACGGTGGACGATGGCGTCGAACTGTGGGTGGCGGACGTCGACTCCAAACAGGCACGTCGCCTTACCGGGCCCGAGCTGATGGCGGCCCGCGGCTGGCCCTGCCAGTGGATGCCTGGCTCCGAGGCGCTGGCCTGCCAGCTCAGCCCCAGCGACCGCGGCGCCGCGCCGCAGAAGCCGCGCGCACCTATCGGCCCGACG
>JBDHHX010000075.1:0-12317 GCA_039589155.1 Gemmatimonadota bacterium
CCCAGACCCGCAGTCGGATCTCGTATTCTCCCGGCGGCACTTCCTGCGGGTCGAGCGACAGGTACTCCGTCACCCGGTCCCGGTCATCCATCTTCACCTCGCGGCTGAACTGCAGCTCGACGCGGTCGTCGCCGACGATGCTGAATCCCCAGGCGTCCGCCAGACCGCCAATCAGGTTCGACAGACCGCCGCCGCGGTCCAGTCTCTTCACCCGGATCTGGATCGAGACGTCCATGGACGCGTAACCCTCGGCGTCCTGCTGCAGCCCGTAAACCTCATAATACATGTGAACCGGATCGCCCGAGACATATCCGACCCCGGCGTTCGGTGCGATATCGTAATCGAAGCGCTGCACCGGCTCGTTGGTCAGCGGCCGAACGAAGTCGGCCAGCAAGATGTCGCTGACGGCCAACGAGTCGAGCGGGAACCGCGACACGGTGAAGGACTCGCGGGTCGCTGCGGCGCGCCAGGTTACCGCGTCGCGCGTTTCGACGGCGGCGACCAGCGAGCCGCTTGGCGGCAGTACCAGGCGCCAACTCCTGTATTCGTTGACTTCTCCCGACTCCGAGTAGGTCACCGCTTCGTCCAACACACGCTTCACTACCGTCTCGCCGTCGCTGTTCAGCAGGAACATGCCCGTCTCGAACTCGCCCTCCCGCATGTCGAGGTCGCGCGACAGCTCTTCCAGCGGCAGCGCGGCGTGGATCTCCACCGCTACCTCGTTGGGATCGTCGGCACGGAAGCGTGCGATCTGGACCGGCAGCCCGAGCAGCTCGGGGATCGAAGGAATGTTGTCGTACTTCGCCGGCTGCACGTAGCGGACGTCGTCGGCGATGAACTTGTAGTCATCGGCGAAATGGGCGCTCCGGTAACCCGGCATCTGCTGGAAGACGAAGACCGGGCCATCCTGGCCATAGTTCCAGATGATCGAGCGCCGACCGACCGTGTACGGGTTTCCGAAGCCGCTCGTCTGCGCCGCGAACGATGCGACCTCCGCCGGCGGACCGTAGCGCAAGAAGATGATTCCGCGATCGGTCTCCCAGCCCCGCTTCCCGGTCTCCGGCTCAGCGTACCTCAGATCGGCATAGGCGATTCGTGACAGGTGCTCGACACGCCGCTCGTTCGCCTCCGTCAGGTAAAGCGGGTCGGAGAGCTGCCAGAAGCGGCGGTTGAACTCCTCTCGCTCATCGGGAGACAGGGCCTCGTACTGGTCGGCGTCACGCCGCCTCATCACCTCGGCGAGGTTCTCTACCTGCGCCCGCTCGGCATCGGTGAGGCGGGCCAGGCCGTTGTCGAACGCCTCCTGGGCGGCGTCCTCACGACCCATCACGTGCAACCCGAAACCGAGGTACAGGTAGGGCGTCGGACGCTCGGGGCTGGTCGCCGTCAACCGTCGCGCCAGCGCCATGAACTCCCCCATGCGGTACTCGTCGATCAGCTGACCCATCAAGCGGACCGATGCCCCCACGTGACCCGGGTCATACCGCAGAGCCGCTCGGTAGTGCTCGATCATCTCCTCCTTCGGCAGCTGACCGGACTCCGACAGCTCGGGGGACATGTTCAGGTACTCGTTCACGTAACGGCCCCGCTGCGGATTCACGGGAGCGCCGGTACGTGTGTTGGGCGGACCGCGAAGAATCGGTGCCAGCCGCCTGTTCCGCAGCACCTCGTACTCCAACTCCTTCAGGTAGCCGAGGCTGAAGTGAACGTCAGCCAGCACTAGCGGGTCGCCCCCTTCCTGCGCCTGACGGAGCGCGCGTGCGAACAGCCGGCCGGCGTCGACTTTCATGTGCTGCTTGAGGCGCAGCTGGGCCAATTCCAGGAGGTAGCGCGGATCGGATGGGTTGAGGCGGAGCGCCTCGAGCAGGGCATCTTCGGCTTTGAGGCGGTCTCCAAAGTCGGTCTCCACCGACGAGGCTCGGCGCGTGTAAAGGCGGCCCAGGTAGTAGTGCGCGTCGGCGAAATTCGGTGCGATATCGAGCGCCTGCTGCAACGCTTCGAAGGCAAGCAGCGTGTCGCCGGCCGCCGCATAGGCAAGCCCGCGCTCCAGCTGGCGTCGCGCGGCAACGTCCTGCGCCGACGCAGCTGGAACCGACACGACCACTAAGGCCGATAGCAGGAATGGAGCTAAGTGCTTCACGGCTAGGCCCTTCCGCCTGGTGCTGTCGAGAACCCGCGCAACTATAAGTTAGGGGCGGCGCTGAGCGAGGAAAAGGGGCGGATTACGCCCTTGCCGGACCCCGTCGCGTCAGCCAATTTAGCGCACCGGAACACCTGCCGAACGGGTCCCCGACCGTCACTACGGACCGGCCACACGATTCGATTCGAAGAGGAGAACGATAATGGGTCTCGAAGGAGCGATCCTGGTTCCGATCCTGATCCTGGGTAGTGCGACAATCATCTACTTCGGGCTGAACCACGTACGAGAGCGGAAGCCCGAGGAGAGCGGGGATTAGGGCCGAACGGCCCGACCGACGGAGCGACCAGATGAGCGGACTGTTCGAGCGACTGCGAAACGAGCTCCAGGAGATGCAGGAGCAGGGGGTCTACAAGCGACTGATCCACCTCGAGTCGCCGCAAGCGGCGGTGGTCAAGATCGAGGAGACGGGCAGTGAAGTGATCAACCTGTGCTCCAACAACTACCTGGGCCTGTGCAACAATTCCGAGGTGGTAGCGGCCGGGCGCGCAGCCTACGACGAGTACGGTGCCGGCACGTCATCTGTTCGCTTCATTTGCGGTACGTTCAAAATCCACCGCAAGCTCGAGGAAAAGATAGCGGGCTTTCTCGGGCTGGACTCGGCACTCACGTACGTCTCGTGCTGGAACGCCAACACCGGGCTGACGCCCACTTTCCTGGAGGAGAATGACGCGCTCATCTCGGACGAGCTCAACCATGCGTCGATCATCGACGGCGTCCGCATGACCCGGGCCAAACGCAAGGTCTACAAGCACTCCGACATGAGCGCGCTGGAGCAGGCGCTGAAAGACACGCAGGACGCCCGGCACCGATTCATCATCACGGACGGCGTCTTCTCGATGGAAGGCGACATCTGCAAGCTCCCCGACATCATGCAGCTCGCCGAGAAGTACGACGCGACAGTGGCCGTCGATGACTCACACTCAACCGGCGTACTGGGCGACACGGGCCGGGGCACACCGGAGCATTACGGCATGCACGGGCAGGTCCCCGTCATCACGAGCACGCTGGGTAAGGCACTGGGCGGCGCCGCCGGCGGCTTCACTGCGGGGCCGGCAGAGTTTACGGACTATCTGACCCAGCGCTCGCGGCCGATGCTCTTCTCCAACGCGCTTCCGCCGGCCACGTCGGCCCACTCGCTGGCCGCCATCGCATACCTGGAAGACCATCCCGAGTTGATCCAGAAGCTGCGCAAGAACACCAGCTATTTCAGGGAGCAGCTGCTGGAGGCGGGCTTTAAGCCGATCGAGGGGGATACGCCCATCGTGCCGATCATCGTTGGCGAGACGGCGGAAGCGATCCGCATGAGCAAGATGCTGCTTGACGAGGGCGTCTTCGTCATCGGCTTCGGCTTCCCCGTGGTCCCGCACGGTACGGCACGGATCCGCTGCCAGGTCTCGGCGGCTCACGAGACCGAGCACCTGGACGCGGTGCTCGACGCGATGAAGAAGGTCGGCGGCAAACTCGGCATCATCTGACGAGAACCATGGCAACGATAGCACCGAGCATTCTGAGCGCCGACTTTACGCGGCTGGGCGAGCACATCGCCGAGGCCGAGGCGGGTGGCGCCGACTGGATTCACATCGATGTGATGGACGGCCACTTCGTTCCCAACATTACCATCGGACCGTTGATCACCAAGGCGGCAAAACGCGCCACCGGTTTGCCTCTCGACGTCCACCTGATGATCGAACAGCCCGATCGCTACCTCGAGGACTTCGTGAGGGCCGGCGCCGATTGGCTGACCGTGCACCAGGAGACGTGTCCGCACCTCCATCGCACGGTGCAGAAGATCCGCCAGCTGGGTGCCAGGCCAGGAGTGGCCGTGAACCCGGCGACACCAGTGGAGACCCTCATCGACATACTCCCCTTCGTCGATCTCGTGCTGGTGATGACGGTGAATCCCGGGTTCGGCGGCCAGAAGTTCATCCCCGAGTGCCTGCCGAAGCTGGAGCGACTGTCTGGCATGCTCGACCAGCTGCAACGCCACGAGGTCGAGGTCGAAGTGGATGGCGGCATCGACCCGAAGACGGCGCCGGCCGTCGTCGCAGCGGGCGCCACCGTCCTCGTGGCCGGCTCTGCCGTGTTCGGTGGCGGAACCGTAGCCGGCAACATCGGCGCCATCCGCAGTGCCATCGCGGTGGAGATCTGAGGAACTCTACCGAGCCCGGCAGCGTTTTAAGGAGCAGGCATTAGAGGATTAGGACTACGACTAGGATTGGACTACGACTGGGACTAAGACTGTGAGCCTCCTAGTCATAGTTGTGGTCCTGGTCAAATCGTAGTCATAGTCGAGAGAGACGTCAGGACGGGATTCATGCGGTCGATCCATGGAGATACCAGCTGCGGCTGTACCAGGCTTCACGACACGGGTCGTCGTGCCGGACGCTGGCGGTCGAGCTAGTCCCTCTACTCATCGTTCGCCGAAACCGGCCGCGACCCGCAACACGGATCGCGGCCGTCTTAGTTCTTGAGAGGCTGGACTGTTCATGATCATCGCAACTGGCTCCAGGTCTACCGTCGCACCGGCTCGTACGGGGCGCGGCGGAGCCCGAGGCGGAGTCACGGAGCTCATCGGCGACACACCGCTGCTCGAGCTGCCGCTGCCCGGTCTGGCGGACACCGTCCGACTGCTGGTGAAGGCCGAGTGGCTGAATCCGGGTGGCTCGGTGAAGGACCGCGCCGCCAGGTGCATAGTCCTGGACGCCGAGGCCCGGGGGCAGCTGGCCGGGAAGCGGCTGCTGGATGCCAGCTCAGGCAACACGGCGGTCGCCTACGCCATGCTGGGTGCGGCCCGAGGCTTCGACGTCACCATTTGTCTGCCGCAGAACGCCAGCGCCGAGCGCAAGGCACTGCTGCAGGCCTACGGCGCCGAGGTCGTGGAGAGCGATCCGCTGGAGGGCTCCGACGGCGCGATCCGCCGCGCCCGCCAGCTGGCAGCCCGGGACCCGGACCGCTACTACTACGCCGATCAGTACAACAACCCGGCCAACGCCCGCGCCCACTACGAGGGGACGGGGCCGGAGATCTGGCGCGATGCCGGCGGCGCCGTCAGCCATCTGGTCGCCGGCCTCGGCACGACGGGCACCCTGATGGGCGCCGGCCGCTTCTTGAGGGAGCGGGCTCCGCATATCGAGCTCATCGCCGTGGAGCCCGAGTCCGGTTTCCACGGAATCGAGGGATTGAAGCACCTGCCAACATCGATCGTGCCCGGTCTCTACGATCGGGCGTTGGTTGACCGAACGGTTCGCGTACAAACGGAAAAGGCCTACGACATGACCCGGCGTCTGGCACGGGACCACGGCCTGCTGGTCGGACTGTCGTCCGGCGCCGCGGCCGTCGCCGCCTATGGGCTGGCGCGCAAGCTGGAAGCCGGAACGGTGGTGGTGGTCTTCCCCGATGCCGCGGATCGCTATCTGAGTTTGGGCTTGTGGTAAGAGACTTGGAAGTGGGAGATGATGCTGGTGATTGGCGCTGAGGTGATGGAAGCGATCAGGCGCCATGCAGAGGGCGGCTACCCCGAAGAGATCTGCGGCGGCCTGCTTGGGTCCGTGGCTGGCGACGGCAGCATCGAAATCGTGGAAGCGGCGCCCATCGATAATATCCGCGATGACGAGCGAGGCCGCCGTTACCTGATCGGAGCGAACGACGTTCTGCGACTCGAGAAGCGCGCCGAAGCCGCCGGCTCGCAGGTCGTTGGTTACTATCATTCGCACCCCGACGCGCCGGCGGTACCATCCGAGTTCGACCGCGAGCATGCCTGGCCGTGGTACACGTATCTGATTGTCAGCGTCGTGGACGGCGCGGCGCGCGAGGCGCGCGGCTGGCGGCTGGCGGACGACCGCCAGCGTTTCTTGTCGATAGCGCTCGTCGACGATGAGCGAGCGGAGTTAAAGGTGGAGGTGGAGGAAGAATGAACGCGATTAGAATCGTCGTGCCGACCCCGCTCAGACAATACACGGAGGGGATCGACGCCGTCGACATCGACGCCGGGACGGTGGACGAGGCGCTGGCCGAGCTCGCTTCTCGCTACTCCGAGCTAAAGCGTCATCTATATAGTGAAGACGGCCGCTTGCGCAGTTTCGTCAACGTCTACCTCAACGACGATGACATCCGCTACCTTGAAGAGGGTAGCAGGACCGACGTGCACGATGGCGACGAGATCAGGATCATCCCGTCGATCGCCGGCGGCCGGACCACCGCGCTGGAGGAGAAGACCGTGGAGCTGAGCCAGGACGAGATCAGACGCTACGCCCGTCACCTGATCATGCCGGAGGTGGGCGCTGACGGCCAGAGAAAACTGAAGCAGGCCCGCGTCCTTCTCATCGGGGCGGGCGGACTCGGCTCGCCGGCCTCGCTCTACCTGGCGGCGGCCGGTGTCGGGACGCTTGGCATCGTCGACTTCGACGTGGTCGAGTTCAGCAACCTGCAGCGTCAGGTCATTCATGGCACCGGCGATGTGGGACGCCCGAAACTCGACTCGGCCCGCGAGCAGCTACTCGAGATCAATCCGGAGATCGGAATCGAAGGGCACGAGGTTCGGCTCACGTCGGACAACGCGCTGCAGATCCTGGCCGACTACGACATCATCGTGGACGGCACCGACAACTTCCCGACCCGCTACCTGGTGAACGACGCCAGCGCCCTGCTGGGGAAGCCAAACGTCTATGGCTCCATCTTCCGCTTCGAGGGGCAGGCATCGGTATTCTACGCCAAAGAAGGCCCCTGCTACCGCTGCCTGTTCCGCGAGCCGCCGCCGCCGGGCCTGGTGCCGTCGTGCGCCGAGGGTGGTGTGTTGGGCGTGCTGCCCGGAATCATCGGCGCACTGCAGGCCAACGAGACGATCAAGCTGATCCTCGGCATCGGTGAACCGCTGATCGGCCGCCTCTTGCTGTTCGATGCGCTCAAGGTGGGTTTCCGCGAGCTCAAGCTGCGTAAAGATCCGGACTGTCCGCTCTGTGGGGAGCAGGCGACGATCCGCGAGTTGATCGACTACGACGAGTTCTGCGGGGTAAAGGAGGCGGTGGTCGAGGACCGCCGGGTCCAGGATCAAGTGCCGGCAATAAGCGCCAGGGATCTCAAGGCACGGTTCGACGCGGGCGACGCCATCCGGATTATCGACGTACGCGAACCGCACGAGTTGAACATCGCGCGACTTGAGAACGCGATAGCGATCCCGCTGAGGAATCTGCCCGAGCAAGTGGGTCGCATCGACGGTAGCGAAGACATCGTCGTCATCTGCCGCAGCGGACGGCGGAGCGCGTTTGCGACGCGGTTTCTGCTGGATGCTGGATTCCAGAGGGTATTCAACCTGACGGGCGGGCTCTTGGCCTGGTCGGATGATGTGGATCCGACTATGGCGAAATACTGATTCAACAGCCAACAGCCAGCAGCCGACGTCCGACTTCCAACTCACTGCTCGACGATAGACGTTCAACGTCCGACTCTCGACATCCAGTGGTCGCCGAACGTAGGATGTCGAATGTCGGACGTTGAACGTCGAGAGCAACTTGGACGTCGATTGTCGGCTGTTGGCTGTCGGCTGTTGAGATGAAACCATGCCCGGTCATCCCTACTTCACCAGAGAACCAATGGTCCTCGCCCACCGAGGCGCCTCGGCCTACGCGCCCGACCACACGCTGGAGGCGATCGGGCTCGCGCTCGAGCAGGGCGCCGATGCTATCGAGGTCGACGTCCACCTGACGCGCGATGGCTACCCGGTTCTGCACCATGGGGGCGATCTCTCCGAGAACACCGAGGCCAGCGGGCCCGTCGGTCGATACTCGCTGAGCGAGCTGCGCGAGCTCGATGCGGGCTACCGCTTCACCCCCGACGCGGGGACGAGCTTCCCGCACCGCGGCAGAGGCCACTCCGTCGTCACGCTGGCCGAGGCGCTGGATGCCTTTCCCGAAGTCCGATTCAACCTCGACATCAAGGAGCGGCGCGCTGCCCTCGCGACCCGCCGGGTGATCGACGATTTCGACGCCGGCGACCGGGTGCTGCTGGCCGCCTTCTACTCGTGGCAGCGCGGGCCGGCGCTGCACGGGTACCGGGGACCGCGCAGCATCACGCTCGACCAGATGCTGCCCTACATGCTGCTTCACTGGTGCCGCCTCGATGCGCTGTGGCCGATGTCAGTGGACGCGCTGCAGCTGCCCGAGCTTCACTGGGGCGTCCGGGTGGTGACGCCGAGGCTGATCGAGAGTGTGCATTCGAAGGGAACCCGGGTTCACGTGTGGACGGTCGACGACCAGCAAGACATGGAGCGGTTGCTCGACTGGGGCGTGGACGGCATCATCACCAAGAAACCTGACGTGGCCGTCGAGACTCGGGCACGCCGCAAGAGCCCATAATCAAGTTGAGAGATCCAAGATGCAGGGTAGATGGCCCGGATTCGTTCGAGCCGCCGCCGCCCTCGCCATCGCGTTACTGATGCCGACGGAAGCCATGAGCCAAAGCCATCGTCCACGGGCGCGCGACATCGGCGTGGCGCCCGGGATCTTCGAGCCCGGCATACACAACGCCATCACGGATGTGCTCGGTGTCCGCGTGGGACACGCTACGGTGTGGGAAGGCGATTCGATCCGCACCGGCGTCACCGTCATTCTGCCGCACGCCGGAGACCTGTTCGAGGAGCGGGTGCCGGCCGCCATTCACACGGCCAACGGCTATGGAAAACTCGTGGGCCTCACCCAGGTGACGGAGCTTGGCGAGCTGGAAACGCCCATCGCTCTCACCTGCACGCTCTGCGTGTGGCGCGTCGCCGACGCCATGGTCGATTACCTGCTCGGCCGCATGGGCATGGAGGAGACCCGCTCGATCAACCCGGTAGTTGGCGAGACGAACGATGGGTTCCTGAACGACATCCGGGCGCGCGCGGTTGGGCCGGAGCACGTGATCGCTGCCCTGGAATCAGCGGACGGTGGACCGGTAGAAGAAGGAGCGGTGGGTGCCGGGACCGGAACCCGGGCTTTTGGCTGGAAGGGCGGCATCGGCACCGCGTCCCGAGTACTTCCCGAAACGCTGGGCGGTTGGACGGTCGGCGTGCTGGTCCAGTCGAACTTCGGCGGCATTCTCGACATCATGGGAGCGCCGGTGGGCCGCGAGTTGGGCCGCTACACTTTTCGGCAACACGTCGAGCCGGGGGCCGATGGCGGTGGCGAAGACCCGGGCGACGGCTCGATCATGATCGTAGTGGCCACCGACGCGCCGCTGTCAGTGCGCAACCTCGAGCGGCTGGCATCACGTGCGGTTCACGGCATCGCGCGAACCGGCGCGCCCAGCACCAACGGCAGCGGCGACTATATTATCGCGTTCTCCACGGCGCAGTCGGTCAGGCGGCCGAACAACGCCCGATCGCCACAGACCATCGAGGACACACCGAACGCCGACATGTCCGCGCTCTTCCAGGCGACCGTAGAGGCTACTGAGGAAGCGATCTACAATTCGCTGTTCAAAGCGATAACGGTGAGCGGCCACCGGGGAACGGCCGAAGCGTTGCCGATCGAGGAAACGCTCGACATACTCGAGAGACACGGTGTACTGAGGAGGTAGCCTTCATGACGGAAGACGACTACGGTGGCAAGGAAAGACGCACGAATTTCGAGCTCCGCGAGCGGCTCGATCAGATCATCGACCTGGCGCGCGACCTCAGCAAGCGAGGCTCCGAACTGTCGAGAGAGGAGTTGGACGAAGCGCGGATGCGAATAGAGTGGCTGTCCGAGGAGATTTGGGCGGCCGCCGTCTACGGACCGCTGGAGCAAAGAGAGAAGAGAACGGATTCGTCCGAATAGATCCTGACCTTCCTAGCCTCCACCGCAACCCGAACCGCCACCCTCAGGCTGGCGCTGGCCAGACGGGATATCCCCCTCCCCGGTGGCGGGAGAGGATCAGCGGGCCTCCTCCAACGCCTCAACGCTCGGATTCTGCGAGAGCGACAAGCCAGGAGCATCGGGTAGCTGGATCTGCGACACGCCGGTGACCTCATCCAGCGCGGCCAGGCGATCTATGACCGAGCGATCCACCGTACCATCGACGGCTATGGCCGCCAACGCATCGCCGCCCGCCTCGATCCGAGCCTGGTGGTACTCGGCGATGTTCACGCCGGCTTCGCCCAGCACGCTACCGACTTTACCGATCACACCCGGCACATCGCGATTGCGCAGCACCAGAATGTTGCCGCGCGGCTGGATGTCGACGTGGTAGTCGCCGATGCGGGTGACGCGCGGATGGTTCTCTGACAACAGTACGCCGGCGATACTGAGGGAGTCATCGGCCGTACGCAGCCGTAGCTCCACCTGCTCGCCGACGCTCGCGCCGGATCCCATCCAGGCGCGTGTAACTCGAACGCCGCGGTCCGACGCGACGTGCAGCGCGTTTACCAACGTGAGCGGCGCCTCGACGATATCGCAGAGCAGCCCCTGGGCCGCAGCGGCGGACACGGCGCGCAACGCCGGCTCGTGCTCACCGCCGTAGCGCACCTCGAGCGAGCGGAAGCTTCCGCGCGCCAGTCCGCAGAGCAGCCGAGCGAGCCGGTGCGCCAGGTGTAGCAGCGGCGTTATCTCGGTGTAGCGCTCCACGGCGAGTTCGGGGACGTTGACGGCGGTGCGGAACTCGGCGGTGATCAGGGCGTCACGCACGGCCTCGCAGATCTCCACCGCCACGCTGATCTGAGCCTCGCGCGTGGCAGCCCCAATGTGCGGGACCGCGACGACGCTCTCCTGTCTCAGCAGCGGGTTGTCCGCCAGCACCGGCTCATCCTCGAACACGTCGAAAGCCGCACCCGTCAGCCTTCCTTCGTTCAACGCATCGTTCAGCGCCGACTCGTCCACGACGCCTCCGCGCGCGGCGTTCACCAGGTAGGCGCTGGGTTTCATCATCGCCAGCTCCTTCGCGCCGATCATGCCACGCGTCTCGTCGGTGAGCGGCGTGTGCACCGAAACGATGTCCGCTCCCTCGAAAAGGTCGGGCAGAGTGACGAGCTCGATCCCAACCTGCTCGGCCCGCTCACGGGATAGGTACGGGTCGTAGGCGATCACGCGCATTCCGAACGCCCGAGCGCGCTTCGCCACTTCCGAGCCGATGCGGCCAGCGCCGGCCAGGCCCAACGTCTTGCCATACAACTCGATCCCCTTGAAGCGGCTTCGCTTCCACTCACCGCGACTCAACGACTCATCGGCCTGCGGGATCTTGCGAACCATGGCGAGGATCAACGCCAGCGTGTGCTCGGCGACCGAGATCACGTTTCCGCCCGGCGCGTTCAGAACGACGACGCCCTGACGCGTGGCGAAGTCCACGTCTATGTTGTCGACGCCCACGCCGGCGCGACCGATCACCTTGAGCCGCTGCGCGCTCTCGAGGATGTCGGCGGTCAGCCGCGTGCGACTGCGAACGATCACCGCGTCGTACTCGCCGATGACCGCTTTCAGCTCAGCGGGCTCGATGTCTGTCCGCGCGTCGACTTCGAGACGCTCGCTCGCTTGGAGTATCGCCAGACCTTCAGCCGCGATCTCGTCCGCGAGTAGCACCCGAAACACGGCCTGGCTCTCAACCATCATCATCCCCGCAATCCCCCAATCACATCGGTTAAGGTGTCAAGCAACGCTTCCAACTCAGCCAGCGTGTGGTCGCCCATGTGGCCGATTCGGATCGTGGTCTCGCGCAGGGCACCATAACCCGTCGCGATCGTGTAGCCGCGCTCCGCCATGCCGCGCGTGATCTCGACGCCGCTGATCCCGTCAGGCACCGTCACGCAAGTAACGCTGGGCGAGCGCCGCCCCTCAGCGGCCAGCACGCCGAGATCGATGTCGTGTTGATCGCGCATTTCATCGACCCAGCGCCAAGTGCGTTCCGCCATCTGCTGGTGTCGCTTCCAACGAGCCTCGAGTCCCTCGGCCTCGATGCGCTCCAGTTGAGCGTCGAGAGCGAAGATCAGCGAAGACGCCGGCGTATTGGGAGTCTGGTTCTTGCCCACCGCCGTCTCGAACGCCTCGAAGCTGAAGTAGAGGCCGCGGCCCTCGGCCTGGCGCGAGCGATCGAAAGCGCGCTGCGAGGCCGTGCCGAACGCCAGGCCCGGCGGCAGCGCCATCCCTTTTTGCGAGCCGGTGAGCGCAAAGTCGAG
>JBDHHX010000076.1:0-12279 GCA_039589155.1 Gemmatimonadota bacterium
ATGCTGGCCTCCTCGGTATCTCTTGCCGCGTCGTCCGCGGTGTCGTTCGACGCGCCGACGCAGCCGACGGCGAAGAACATGGTCAGAGTCAGAATGCCTGCTCTGGTCAACATAGAGATGCTCCAGTTAACCCTGCGGTTCTGGGTGTGCACCTTGAAGGGTGCGCTGAAAATCGGTTCGCGGAGAGTATCCGCCGCCGCGGCCCTCCGCAATGGTTGGGATTTCGAAATTCGGGAAGTTGAGCGTTGGGAATCCGATTCCAGAACTCCAAATCCACCAACTCCCAACCCGGTGTGTGGGGTGGCATCTCTGGCCACACATGGGCATCCTTCCGGGCACGACTGAAAGCTCTGGAGTCCTCTCATTGCTTGGGAATGAACATGTATAGAAGTGGTATTCTGGCAGTTTTTGGAGCGCTGGTGCTGACGCCGTGTGTCGGCCGGGCACAGCAGGGAGACGACATCGGCTGGCCGCGTCAGTTCGAGCACGGCGCCTACAGCGTCGTCGTCTATCAGCCACAGCTCGAGACGTTCGAAGGGGACCACGTCACGGGGCGGGCCGCGATCTCGGCTTCGAAGGATGGCGGCGAGATGGAGTTCGGCGCCTTCTGGTTCGATGCCCTGGTGGAGACGGACCGTGACGCGCGGCTGGTCACGGTGGTCGGGGTCGACGTGCCGCGTGTGCGGTTCGCCGACCTGACGGAGGAAGAGGCGGACGCTGCCGGCCGTGCCATATCGGAAGAGGTCGTCAGCTGGCAGCTGGTGATATCACTCGATCGAATCATCACCGGTATCGAATTGGCCGAGCGCGAGCTCGCCGCGTCGGCGGGCTTGTCGACCGATCCGCCGAAGATCCTGTTCACGACGGAGCCGTCAATGCTGGTCGTACTCGACGGCCAGCCCGTTCTGCACGAGATCGAGAACACCGACATGAAGAGCGTGGTGAACACGCCGTTCACCATCATCTATGAGCCGGGAAGCCAGGCATACTATCTATATGCGGGCCAGGACACGTGGTTCAGCGCCATCGATGTGATGGGGCCGTGGGAGCTA
This sequence comes from Gemmatimonadota bacterium, assembly GCA_039589155.1. Classification (GTDB taxonomy): domain Bacteria; phylum Gemmatimonadota; class Gemmatimonadetes; order Palauibacterales; family KS3-K002; genus Kutchimonas. The sequence continues at coordinate 1,053 of JBDHHX010000076.1, forward strand.
TCGGATCGAACGCCGGACAAAGTGTCATCGCTCATCCCACCGGACACGGCGCAGGCCGAGCCGGATCCCGAGGAGGAGGCCGAGGAGCCCGTCGATATCTCCAAAGTCGAGATCATCATCGCGACGGAACCGACGGAGTTGCTGCAGACGAATGGTCCGCCCGGTTATGGCTCCATCGCCGGCACCGATCTGCTCTACATCGCCAACTCCGAGAATGACATTTTCGTCGAGATAGAAGTGCAGAGGTTCTATATCGTGCTCGCGGGTCGCTGGTACACTGCTGAGGATCTGCATGGCCCGTGGACCTACGTGGCATCCGACTCACTGCCCGACGACTTCCAGAAGATCCCGCCGGAATCGGACCGCGGGAGCGTGCTGGCCTACGTGGCGGGCACCGAACAGGCGCAGGACGCAGTGCTCGACAACTCGATCCCGCAGACGTCGGCGGTCAAGCGCGACGGCACACTTGAAGTCACCTACGACGGCGAGCCGAATTTCGAGGCGATCGAAGGCACCGAGATGAGCTACGCCGTCAACACCGAGTTCCAGGTCCTCGAGATTGACGGGCGCTACTACGCCTGCAACGAGGCGGTCTGGTACGAATCGGACAGCCCGCAGGGCACTTTCACCGTGGCGAGCGAGATACCCGACGACGTTCAGCAGATTCCGCCGGAGAACCCGAACTACAACGTCAAGTATGTGTACGTGTACGACTCGACGCCCGAGGTCGTCTACGTCGGCTACACGCCGGGATATACCTGGAGCTACATCTACGGGCCCACCATCGTCTACGGCACCGGGTACTGGTATCGGCCGTGGATCAGCCCCTACTACTACTACCCGCGCCCGGTGACCTGGGGCTTCCGTATCTCGTACAACCCCTGGTGGGGCTGGAGCTTCGGCTTCGGGTTCACGTCGGGGCCGTTCCACTTCGGGTTTCGCTGGGGACCCTCCGTGTGGTATCGCCCCGGGGGCTGGTGGGGGCCGGCGGGCTATCGCCACGGCTACCACCACGGCTACCGTCGCGGCTACGGCGCGGGCTATCGGGCCGGCTACCGCGCCGGCCATCGGTCCGCCGCTCGCAACTCCAACATCTACGGCCGCCAGCGCAACGCAACACGCAACGTCGACCGGGCCACGGCGCGCTCGCAGATGAACCAGCGGAGTGGGCGCTCGCAGACGGCGCGAGCCGGGACCGGTCAGGCCCGCCAGCCGCAGGTCTCGCAGGGCCGCAACAACAACGTCTACGCGGACAGGAGCGGCAACGCCTATCGCCAGAACAGCGATGGCAGCTGGCAGATGCGCGACAACCAGAACTGGAGCAACGCCGATCGCTCGCAGGTGGAGGGCCGCGGCGGAGGCGGCGACCGCTCAGGGAACGCCGCAGGGAACCGGGCGGGACAGCCGTCAACGCGTCAGGGAACCGCCAGCCGTCCCACGACCACGAACCGCAGCGGCAACCTGAGCCGCGAGTCGCAGAACCGCTCGCGAGGCGCGTCGCGGACGCAGAGCGCAAATCGGAGTCGTGGGGGAGGGCGGAGGCGGTAAGTGGTGCGGTGGTGCGGTGGTGCGGTAGCCAATCCACCGCCTACCACCGCACTACCGTACCACTCACCACTCACCACGAGCCCGCTCCTTAGCCGGCAACACTTCAACGCACGTCGTCCACCAGCCCGTCTGGATCGTCTCTATAAACTCCACCGGTAGTCCCTCGTCGGCCATCTCGGCGGCGAGCGCTTCGTGATCGTAGGCGACGGGGACGAACTCGACCTCGGGGTCGCCGCGTTCGATTGTCAGGAGGGCGTACCAGACCTCGGTGCGCCCATCGTTGGCGGGCCGGCCGATCGCGCCGACGTTGACCGCCAGACGCCCGCCCGCCAGACGCCGGCTCCAGTGCAGGCCGGTGTGAGTGCAGAGTATGATGTCGGCTTCGAAGTCGTTGCAGAGCTTCTCGAGGAAGTGCGTCGGCGTGGTCGACTCCCAGAGGAACTCGTTCATTCGCCGCGGGCTGCCGTGGCAGAGCAGAAGACGACGACCACCGAGCTCCAACCGTAGATGCTCCGGCAACTCGCTCATCCATTCGCGCCACTGCGGGCTCGTGTTCTCGAGCGTGTAGCCGTAAGAGATGCGGGCGAAATGATTGTCGCGCGGGTCGGTGTAACCGCATTGGCAGTCGTCGAGTCCGCGGGCGATGGAGTCGTCGTAGTTGCCGCGGATCGTACGGACGCGATTCTCGATCAGGATAGGGAAGACCAGGTCCGGGTGGGGACCGAATGCGCCGAGATCGCCCAGGCAAACGAGTTGATCGGCGCCACGCTCACGCGCATCATCGATGACCGCCTGCAACGCTATGTGATTGGAGTAGACGCCACCGAATGCTGCAATCCGCTCGACCGTCATCGCTCGGCGCCGACCGCGCCCGCGTTGGTGCAGATCGCGCCATGCGCCCAGCACGTGTAGCAGGCTCGATGACTCAACGAGACTGAACGATCCGCATCCGCCAGCGACTCGCCCAGGTGCGCTTCCTCGTTGTCCACCAGGATCGGACAGACGTAGATGCCGCGGCTCGTCACGACGCGGCCCGATGAGCAGAGCAGGTTCCCCGTATCGAATCCCTCCATCATCTCTTCCGTCACGACTTCCACATCGGAGTAGCCGCGACTGCGGAGAATCTCCCGACCCAGATGGATCGACGGTAGGATCTTGATTCGTGGCCGATCGTACCCGACCTTACGCATGGCCGTGCTGAATAGCCCCAGCATCTTCTCGTCCTCGTGCTGGCACCACACCCGAGCGGCCGTGATGATGGGCAGAAAGCCGTGCTCGACCAGACGGCTCACGCCCTCCATGGTACGCTCGAAGGTCCCTTCGCCCCGGATCGGGTCGTTGACCTCGGGAGTTGGTCCGTCCAAACTGACCCTGATCTCGAGGGAGTACGGCGAGCCCGCTTCGATCTCGGCAAGGCGACGAACCGCTCTTTTCGACAGCAGCGTGGCGTTGGTGAGCACGCTGGCGGGACCAATGGCGAGCGTCTCTTCCAGCATCGGCAGCAGGTCCTTGTTCATGAACGGCTCGCCGCCGGTGAAGTAGTAGTCCTTTACGCCCCAGGCTTGCGACTCGCCCAGATGGGCGCGCACCGTCGCCAGGTCCAAGAACCAGAGGTTGTGGTTCTCGGGGGAGCAGGAGATAAAGCAATGGGTGCACCGCAGATTGCAGACGGTGCCTGCCACCTGGAACCAGAGGTAGTCCAGACTGGTGAGCTGCACCGCGGGCGCGGCGCTGGATTCGGTCGTTGTTGTTGCCATGTCACCTGTCCGAACGTGAGTCGGGCGGCCCAGTTCCGCAAGCCGTTCGGCCCGGCCGGCCGAGTCTGTCGGGCCGGTTCGGCAAAGCGTAATTTTTAGTACTTTATTGCTCGGTAGGGGGTGGCCGGGCGGGGAATTGATCCAAGGCTAAGCCGTGAGTATCATGGACAGTTACGGCACTTATGGCTAGTTTGTGGGCCCGCGAGTGTTGACGGGCGGAGGCTCAATGAAGTGGACATACGCAGGTAAAAGCGACGTCGGCAAGGTCCGGCAAGGCAATGAGGATTCCTTCTTCGCTAACGAGGATCTGGGGGTCTTCATCGTGGCTGACGGTATGGGTGGCCACGTAGCCGGCGAGGTAGCGAGCCAGATTGTCGCTGAAACCGTTGGCCCCGGGGTGAGCGAAGCGGTCGAGAAGGGTCTGCGCGGCGCCGAGCTGGAGAGCCGGATGCTGGACCTGATCGAAGAATCGAACAAGGCGATCCTGGAGCGGGCGGACAACGAGCCGGAGAAGCGGGGGATGGGTACGACCCTGACCTTGCTGGCGCTGGTACCGGAAGGTGAGTACGTGATGCACCAGGTCGGGGACAGCCGCGGCTACCTGTTGCGAAATGGAACGCTGAGCCAGGTCACGCGGGACCACACGGTGGTGCAGCAGCAGGTCGATCGAGGGGCGCTGACGCCGGAACAGGCGCGCGACCATCCGCTGTCACACATCCTGACGCGTGCGCTGGGCACGGAGCCCGACGTCGATGCCGACACCTACGGCGACAAAACCGAGGGCGGCGATCTGTTCATGTTGTGTTCCGACGGATTGAGCGGGATGGTGACGGACGGTGAGTTGGAGGAGATCCTCTCGAAGTCGTGTGACGACTTGCAGGAGATCGCCGACTCGTTGATCGACGCGGCGAACGCATCGGGCGGTCTCGACAACATCACGGCAATCGTTGTTAAGGTGGAAGACTAGAACTAGGACTAGGATATTGACTAGGACTAGAACTAGGAGTTCCCAGTCGTACTTATAGTCGAAATCATAGTCGTAGTCGTAGTCTCGAAGCCTGCCTCAGTCACGCGATCCCAACCATCGATGCGACTTCCTCTTCTGGCGCCGTCACCAGTTCCAGAATCTGTTCCGGATCATCCAGCGTCACGCGCGGCCAGGTAAAGACCCTGAGCACGCGTGCCGTGTGGTAGAGATCGCGGCCCATGCGTGGCAAATCGATGAGGCCGGCCCGTCCTGCCGAGGTGAGGCGCTGAACGGTTCCGTCGCGAGCCAACATCAGGATGTCCAGCTCGAGCATGCGGGCCTTGGCGGGGTAGTCGAGGAAGAGGCAGCCGGGCTCGAGGCCGAGCTCCTTTGCCAGGTGATCTTCGAGTGCCGCTCGCAGGTCTGGCCGTTCGTGTAGCCAGGGAGCGACCTCGCGGCCGAGGCGGGCGAGGGCTTCGGCCAGGCTGTCGCCGGACCACTCGGCGGCCCGCTTGGGCAGCTGGCGATGGCGGATGGCAGGGATCAGTCGCTCCCGCGCCCGACGGGCGCTGTCGGTAACAGAGTCTGTTGCCAGGTTCTCGAGCGCGCCGATCAGCTCCTCATCACCACGCCCGACGATATGCTCCCGGGCGGCCCAGCCGCCGGTGAGCGCTTCGCGGATGAGTCTCTGAAAGACGACGGATGCTGCGCGGACCGCGTGGTGCCAGTAGACGTTGCGGAACATCTGGTACTTGGCGAAGAGCAGCGATTCGAGCGCGGCGACCCCGCGCACCGCGACGCCTACCTCACGTTGGCCCGTCTCCGGGTCGTCCAGCAGCCTTAGTGAATCGAGCAACCGGTCGACATCGACCTCGCCGTAGGGGACGCCGCAGAAGTGAGCGTCCCGGGTCAGGTACTCGATCTTGTCCAGGTCGAGCGAGCCTGAAACCAGCCCCTGTAGCGGACTGTCCGACTGGCCCCGGATCAGCTCGTGGATCTCCTGGGCGGTGCTCTTACCCAGCGGCTCCAGTGCTGCTGCGACCTGCGGGTCGGCCAGGAACTGGCCGGCCAGCTGTTCGTGATCGTCCGGGACGAGCCCGGTCTCGAGCTCCTCCATGGTGTGGCTGAAGGGGTAGTGTCCGATGTCGTGAAGCAGGCCGGCCAATCTGAGGAGCGACTGATCTCGCTGGCCGGCGTCGCCGATCTGGTCCTGTTCCTCGAGCAACCGTAGCGCGCGCCCGGTGAGATGATAGACGCCGAGCGCGTGGTCGAAACGGGTGTGCACGGCGCCGGGATAGACCAGGTAGGCGAGGCCGAGCTGCTTGACGCGGCGCAGGCGCTGGAAGGCGGAAGCGTCGATCAGCTGGAGCGCCGGCGGCTCGATCCAGATGTTCGACCAAATCGGATCGCGTATGACGGTCATCTAGTGAAGCGCTTTGTACCTGGCCAGCAGCTGTTCCTGCGCCTCCGGTTGGTCCGGGTTCGGAACGATGCAATCGACCGGGCATACCTCCACGCACTGCGGTGTGTCTTCGGCGCCGACGCACTCGGTGCAGCGCTCCGCGTCTATCCAGTAGACGGGCAGATCGGTTGCCGCGCCCTCATTGATCGCCTCGTTCGGACAGACCGCCAGGCAGGCCCCGCAGTCGATGCAGTCGTCGGTGATCATCATGGCCATTTCAGTCCACCTCCTACCAACTCCGTTGTTCGTAGCGAAGCGCGCGGTACTCCGGGAACCACATCGCCTTCTCGATCCGCCCCTCGAGGTTCTCCAGCGTTTCCCTCTCCGCGTGGCCTTCCTCGACCGCGCGGCGGACGACCGCGCAGGCGACGGCGTGCGAGCACTCGCGGATGCGAGTCAGCTCCGGGTAGACGGCGACTTCCTCGAGGTCCTTCCTGGTGACCTTGTCGGCCAGCGCCTTGGCGGCGGCGAGGAACATACCGTTGGTGACGCGACGCGCCCGCCCGAACCAGATTCCGAGGCCAACGCCAGGAAAGATAAAGGCGTTGTTGCCCTGCCCGATGCGGTAACGCTTACCGTTGTGCTCCACCGGGTCGAACGGACTGCCCGTTGCCACTATGGCACGACCATCGGACCAGGTTATGGCCTGCTCCGCGGTACACTCGCTCTTGCTGGTGGGATTGGAGAGCGGGAACACCATCGGGCGCTCGTTGAACTTCGCCATCGCTTTCACGACCGGCTCGGTGAACATCCCGGGGGTGCCCGAGGTCCCGATCAGGATCGTCGGCTTCGCGTTCGCGACCGTCTCTTGCAACGTGACGTTCGATCGGTCCACGCAGGCGTACGCCTCGAGCTCGTCAACGTCCCGGGCGTAGGCCGCCTTGAAAGCCTCGAGGCCTTCGCGCGCCCGGGTCACCAGGCCGCGGCTGTCCACGGTCCAGATTCGCTTGCGCGCCTCCTCGAGCGTGAGACCCTCCTCCAGCATGGCCGACACCAGGAGATCGGAAATGCCCTGGGCCGACGCGCCCGCGCCTGCGAACAGGATCCGCTGATCCTTCATCGCCTGGCCGGTGATCCTCAGGCCGCTGAAGACACCGGCGACGACCACGCCGGCCGTTCCCTGGATGTCGTCGTTGAACGAGCAGATCTGATCCCTGAACCGCTCCAGCTGAAAGATCGCGTTTCCCTTCAAAAAGTCCTCCCACTGCAGCATCGCCTCGGGATAGACCTTCTGGACGGCGGCGACGAACTTGTCGATGAACTCCTGGTACGCTTCGCCGCGGATCCGCTTCTGACGCAGGCCGACGTAGAGCGGATCGTTCAGCCGCTTCTCGTTGTCGGTGCCTACGTCGAGCATGATGGGCAGCGTCAGGTGCGGCGGAATGCCGGCGCACAGCGTGTAAAGACACAGCTTGCCGATGGGGATGCCCATGCCGCCGGCGCCCTGGTCCCCCAACCCGAGTATCCGTTCGCCGTCGGTCACCACGATGACGGCTGGCGGTCGCGGGTGGTTCGCCAGGACCGACTCGATTTCGTCGCGCTGATTGTAGTTGATGTACAGACCGCGGGCGCGCCGCCATATGTGAGAGTAGTTCTGGCAAGCCTCGCCCACGACCGGCGTATATACGATCGGCATCATCTCGTCGATGTGCTCGTGGAGTAATCTGAAGAACAGGGTCTCGTTCCTATCCTGCAGGCTGGCCAGGTGGATGAACCGCTCCAGGCCGGACGACTTCGCTTTGTGGTTCTCGTAGACGCGGACCAGCTGCTCCTCGATGGTGAATATCGCCGGCGGAACCAGGCCTCCCAGGGCCAGCGACTCGCGCTCCTCGGCCGTGAACGCCGTGCCCTTGTTGGTGAACGGGTTGAGCAGGACCGGCCGGCCCTTCTCGTGGACGGCGAGATACTGCTCGCCGGTCCGCGGATCTGTCCTCGGAGACCACATCATGCCCTCCTATGTCGTACAGTGTCCCAGGACGTCCCTGAGACTGTGAAAGCAGCTAGTAAAGGGCAAGATGCGTTCCCCGTTCGAGCCAACAAGGACTACGATAGGACTACGACTATGACTAGAACCAGGAGCTTGCTGTCCTAGTTGTAGTTCTAGTCGTAGTCCTATCGTAGTCGTAGTCCTGGACGCTAGCCAAACAGCGTGAGGAAGACGCCGACAGCGACAGCCGAACCGATCACTCCAGCGACGTTGGGTCCCATGGCGGGCATCAGCGGGTTCACCCGACCGTTGGTCTCGTCGGACACGAACTGCTGAACCACACGGGCCGACATGGGAACGGCGGAGACCCCGGCTGCACCGATACAGGGATTGATCTTATTTCGCAGGAAGAGATTCAGGATCTTAGCGAAGACGACGCCGCCCGCTGTGCTGAAGGCGAACGCCACGGCGCCGAGTACGAGAATGCTGATGGTGCTGAACGTCAAGAAATGCCCCGCGTCCATTGTGGCGCCGACGGCGACCCCCAGCAGCAGCGTGACGATGTCGATCAGCGCGCCGCCGGCTGTCCTTCGCAGCCGCTCCGTCACGCCGGACTCGCGCAGCAGGTTGCCGAGCATCAGCATACCGATGAGCGGCGCGCTGGACGGCACGGCGAGTGACGCGATCAAGCCGCAAATGATCGGGAACATGACCACGGCCCTCTTCGAGACCGGTATCGCCTGCGGCATGTCGATCGCCCGCTCTTTCTTGCTGGTGAGCAGGCGCATGATCGGCGGCTGGATGATCGGGACCAGCGACATGTAGCTGTAGGCGGCAACGGCGATGGGCCCCAGCAGGTGCGGCGCCAGCTGGCTGGCGAGGAAGATGGAGGTCGGCCCGTCGGCGCCTCCGATGATGCCGATCGACGCCGCTTCCTGCGTGGTGAAATCGAACAGGTAGCCGGCGGACAAAGCGGCGACGAAGATGCCAAGCTGGGCGGCGGCGCCGAGCAGGAACGTCAGCGGCCGGCCAAGCAACGGTCGAAAGTCGGTCAGCGCGCCGACTCCGAGAAAAATTAGCGGCGGTAGAAGCTCCGTCCGGATCCCGGCGTCATAAATGAGAGCGATGATTCCGTCGCCGTAGGATCCCATGTCGGCCATCGGCAGGTTGGCCAGGATGGCACCGAAGCCGATGGGGATGAGGAGCAGCGGTTCGTAGTTCTTTGCCACCGCCAGGTAGATGAGCGTGCCGGCGATGGCGAACATCGCAATGTTGCCGATGCTCAGGTTCGCGAGGCCTGATTGTCGAATCAGCTCGAGGGCTGTCTCCATTGGAGGTCCCTCAGGCGATCGTCATGATCGGCTTCGAGGAATCGATCTCATCGCCGATCTGTACGTGGATTGCCGTTACCGCTCCGGCGACCGGCGACTTGATGTCGTGCTTCGCCTTCATTGCCTCCACCGCGGCGACCGCGGTGCCTTCACTCACCTTGTCGCCGATCTTAACCAGAATGTCGACGACATCGACCGAGCCAGCAAAGGTGGAGTGGACCGTCTTGCCAGCGGCCGGAGCTGTCGTCGCGGCGGGCGCGCCTGCGGTCGCTGTCGCCGGCTCGAGCGTGACGACGAACGTCCGCATCGTCCCGTTCTCTTCTACCGTGCACTTTGTCGTCGTCGGGCCGGTCATCGCCATCGGCGCCGCGGCGGCAACCGGTGCGGCGGCTGTTGCCTCTTCCGCCTTCTTCTTGAGCGGTATGTCGATCTTGGACTTACCGGTCAGCAGTCGGATACCCTCGTTCAGCTCCATCTTCTTGCCGGGGACCATGGCCGCGACAACCAGGAACGTGTTCTCGTCGGTGACGGACAGGCCACGCTCCTCGAGCGCCTGCTTTGCCGGTCCGATGTTGTTGGGTGCGGCCTCCAGCGGATCGCCCTCGAAGACCGGGAGATCGAGCTGCTCGGATGCGACCTTCACCACGTCCGGACTTGGGGGCAACGGGGTCCGACCGAAATAACCGAGCACCGATTTACCGTAACCGGGATCGATCTTCTTCCAGCGCCCGTACATCACGTTGTTGAAGGCCTGCAGCCAGTACTGCTGACTGCCCGGCGTCACGCTCGTCCAGGCGCCGCCCGCCTCGACGACGACCGGGAACTCGGCCAGCACTTCACCGTACTTCTCGAGGATTCCCGCTTTCACCATCATGTGGACGTTGGGCCCGATGGCGCCGCCGGGCATCGGGAAGCCCAGCACGCGGGCGTCCGCCGTCGTCGTCGTGGGGTTGAAGTCGTACTCGCTGAGCAGGTCCTTCAGCTGGTTCTCGATCTCGTTCATCTTCGCCACGTCGATGTCGAGCGAGTACCCGGTGCCTTTGAGGCCGTGCGCCAGCGAGCGCGCGTCGGGCTGCACCGTTCCGCTCGCCAGCGGTCTGACGGAAAGGTCGACCCCATCGGCGCCGCCAGCGATGGCCGCCATGTAACAAGCCACGGCGGTGCTGGCCGTGTCGTGCGTGTGCATCCAGAGCGGCATCTCGGGCGGCATGATCTTCTTCATGCCGCGCGCCGTGTCGTAGATCGTCTTCGGGTCCGTCGTCCCGCTGGCGTCCTTGAGACAGATGCTGTCTATGCGTACGTCGCTGTCCAGCATCTTCTTGCCGATGTCGATGTAGAACTTCGGAGTGTGGACCTTGTCGGAGTCGAAGGGCAGACCCATGAGCGCGATGCAGACCTGATGATGCATGCCCGCGTCGACGATCGGCTTACCGGTCTTGATCAGGTTGGCGGTGTCGTTCATGAAGTCGAAGTTCCGGTCCCAGGTAGTACCGGATTCCTGCATCAGCTTGGCCTGCAGCTGCAGCGATTCGATGTTCTGAGTCGTCAGGGTTACGCCGGAGACCGACCGGGTCAGGATCTGCAGGTCGGCATCGGGTCCCACGGCCGCCCGTATCTTCCGCATGTCCTCGAACGGATTCTCGCCTAGGTAGAAGTAGGGCGCCTGGTAGCGCGCGCCACCGCCGAACTCGAAGTGCCGTATACCGGCTTCAGCGGCGAACTCCATTGCCGGGAGGAAGTCGTTCAGGCGAACCTTGCCGCCGAACGAGCTCTGCAGCCCGTCGCGGAACGGGGTGAACATGACCCGGATCTTCTTGGGGTTCTCTGCGAAGATCATCTTTCCTCCTCAACTTTGGTAACTCTCATTCCAGGATATTTCGCACTCACCGCCGTCGTAACGGCGGCTAACATCGCCGCATCTCCCTGCACGACTTTCTCGGGGAAGGCAGCGATGAGAATTCGCATCGTGATCGCGAGGATCGATAGCAGCACGAACACGGCCGTCAGTGCCGACGCGCAGGCATATAGCAGTTCAGGCGAGTCCATCTTCAACTCTTTCTCGACGCGAGCTCTGCGACGGAGCCCAGCATCAGCCTTCCCTTGGTGAATGGCCGCTCGTGGCCCTCGATCGTTAGCCCCAGGTCGTCTCCCAGGCCGGTGGCGCGCCCGGTGGCTATGGCGTCCGGCTGGGAACCCGAGGATTCGGGGCAAAGTGTCACCTCGCGGCCGATGACG
>JBDHHX010000077.1:0-17700 GCA_039589155.1 Gemmatimonadota bacterium
GCACCGGGCTCACCGCGTATAGCGACGGCCACGGCGAGTTTCGCATACGCGGACTGGAGTCGGGCAGCCACACACTCCGCATCGACCGCATGGGTTACGCGACCCTGGAGCGGGAAGTCGATGTTCGAAACGGCGCGTCGACCTGGGTCAACCTGAGCCTTGGCCTTCGCCCGGTCGAAGTCGAAGAGATACAGGTCGAGGCAACCGCGGTCATCGATGCGACGCGCGACCTGATCACCCGCGCCGAGATCGAGGACAGCGGTGAGCTAAATGCCGCGGGCCTGCTCCAGGGTCGCCTGGGCATCGTCGTCCAGCGTCGCGGGCCCGGCGCACCGCAGACGGTGAGCATACGCGGAAGCTCGGCCGACGAAGTGTTGGTGCTACTGGACGGCGCGCCACTCAACGATCCGATCACCGGCAACGCCGATCTATCGACCGTGCCGACGTCGCAGATCGAGACGGTCACCGTGCTGCGCGGAAGCCATTCGGCGACATACGGCCCCGGCGCCGCAGGCGGCGTCGTGCTCATCGAGTCGCGGTCCAGCGCGCCGCCGTTGGGCTTGGGCGTGGAGACCGGGTCGTTGGGCTTCTGGTCGGGGTCGGCCGAGACGAGCGGTTCCGCGCTCGGTCTCGACTGGTCGGCCGGCGGCCAGGCGCGCCGGGCCGACGGCAGCTTCGAGTTCGAGCGGCTGGACGCGTTGGGCGGCGGTCGAGCCACGCGACAGAACGTCGATATCTCGGAGACGGCCGCCTTCGTCTCGGCAACAGGCGACCTGGCCGGCGGCGGCCTGCGCTTGCGAGCCGGGTACACGGGGCTCGATCGCGGCATACCGGGCCCCAGCTTTCTGCCGACATCGACGGCGCGGGAAGAGCTCCGGCGTTGGCGCGGCCAGGCCACGTGGGATCGGGTCACCGGTCGCGTCCGCTACGCCGCCCACGTTTACGGCGTGCTGCAGGATGCCCGCTTCGTCGACGCCAACCCGCCCCAGGGACTTCCGTACGACAGCCGAACCGACGCGCTCGCGCTTGGCGGTCGACTGTCGTCGGAGCTCGAGCTCGACGGCCTGATGCGATCGCTTTGGGGTGGCCTCGAGTTGCGCGACCAGAGATACGAGAGCACCGCCGTGGACGCCGCGGCGCCCGGCGGCCGAACAGATGTGGGCCTCTTCGCCGGCGGTCAGTTAGCGCCGGGCAACTCTTCGTCGACGCGCCTGGTGGCCGCGCTTCGCGTCGATCGCGATGACCTGGCGAAGAAATGGTACCCAACACACGAGCTGAGCCTGACGACCGTCGCCGGACCGGCGACGCTGCGCGCCCGCCACGCCAGCAGCTACAGCCCGCCCACGTTCGGCGATCAGTTCTTCCGCGAAGGCGTAGCGGTGGAGCCGAACCCGGACCTGCACGCCGAGCGCATCCCCGCCGACTTCGGCCTCGGCGTTTCGATCGCCGGGAACGTCGCCGGCACGGCGGCCGCGCTTTCAGTGGACGGATACATCGCCGACGTGAAGGACATGATCGTTTGGGCGCCCGACTTCCGCTTCGTTTGGAGTCCGCGGAACTTCGACGTGAAGCGCCGCGGCATCGATGTACAGGCGGAACTCGGTCTGCCGGCACACGATGTGGAGCTTCACGCGGCCTACAGTCTGGCCCGTGTCACCTACGACCGGGAAGACGATGACAACATCCAGGTCATCTACCGGCCACGACACAGCGGCAGCATCGGCGCCTCGTGGCGACCGGGTCGCTGGAGTCTGGGCGTCGACGCCCGTTTCGTCGGCACGCGCTACCCGGTTCCGGCGCCGTTGAACGCGCTGGAGCCTTATTGGACCTGGGACATCCGCTTGCGTCGCAGCTTCGATGCGGGGGGCTGGCAGGTCACGCCCACGCTGGCCGTCGATCGGCTGCTCGGCAACAGGGATTCGCTGATCTACGGGTACCCGGAGCCCGGGCGGGTCATCCGGTTTGAGGTTGCGGCGCGACCGCGTTGATCGAGAAGCGAGAAGCGAGATACGAGAAGCGAGAAACGAGAAAACGAGTTAATGAAAGGGAGAGTTGCTGGTGAAAGCTGAGAGCATTCGACGACTACTGATTTGTGCGGCCCTAATTCTGGCCGCGGCCGCTTGCGAGGACCCCATTTGGCCGGATCCGTTCCCGCCAAGGGAGATCGCCATCATCCTGAACAGCACGGAGCGCTCGATCACCGTCTTCCCGAGCGACTCGGCGGCCGGTAGCCGCACCATCGGCCTGGAACCGACCGGCTCGCCGGTCACCATCGCGGCCCGGGGCCAGACCGCCATCGTGCCCATGGGCTTCCTCGCCACCGTCGTCGTCGTCGACCTGGGGGAGAACAGCGTCTCGACGGTGCCCTTGCCGACCAACTCCGGCGCCACCGGCGTCGCATTCCTCAATGACTCGATCGCCTACGTGGCCAATCCCAACCTGAACACGGTCAGCCGGATCAACGTGTTCAGCGGGACGCACGAGAACGAGATAGATGTCGGCGTTTTCCCACAGGCCGTGGCCGTGGCAATCAACGACAGCCTCGTATTCGTCTTGAATGGTGAGCTCGACGCGAACTTCCAGCCGGCGCGGGAGGGCTCGATCTCGGTCATCGACTCCAACTTGGATTCCGTCGTCGCCACCATTTCGCTGACCGGGATGAACCCGTCGGCCGCGGAGTTTTGGAACGACAGGCTCTATGTGGTCAACTCGGGGACCTTCGGACAGGGCGACGGTAGCCTCTCCGTCGTGAACCCCAACACTTTGCAGGAAATAGGTCATCACTCCGGTTTCGGCGAGTTTCCTGGCGACATTGTGATCAGCGTGGCTGCCATCGCTCACGTCAGCTCGTTCGACTACGGCATCGCCGTCTGGGACATCGTGGGCGACACCTTCATCAACTCACCAACCGATCCACTGGTGGTGGCCGGCCAGACGATCTCCAGTGGCGTGGGCTTAGATGGCGCCGGCCGGCTCTACACTTTAATTCCCGGCGACTGCATCGCGCCGAGCGTCGCCTACCGCGTCGCAGCCGACACCACCGAGGCGATCGACACCGGCGCCTGCCCCATCGACATAGCCTTCACCCGCTTCGGCGATTGATGATGCCTCGACCACGCCCTCTCTTCATCGTCATCATCATCGCCAGCATCATCGCCGTCGATGCCTGCCGCGGCCGCCCGCAAACATCAGGCGATAGCGATCGACACGCCCCACAACGGATCGTCTCCCTCATCCCATCCACTACAGAAACGATTGTCGCCCTCGGCGCCATCGACCGTCTGGTCGCACGCAGCAAATTCGATGTCGATCCAGCCCTGGCGCACCTGCCGTCGGTCGGCGAGGGCCTGACGCCCAGCCTCGAGCAGCTCACGGCGCTCCAGCCCGACCTGGTCATCGCCTGGCCGGACAACCCATCGCGTTCCGTCATCGCCCGGCTCGAGGAGTTCGGCACCATCGTCTATTCGCCCCAGGTGCAGACGCTGGCCGACGTGCGCAGCACGTCCCGCGAACTGGGTGCACTACTCGGACTCGAGGACGCGGCCGACTCGCTGGTGGCAGCGATCGATGCGGGACTGGATGCTGTCAGGGAAAGCGTCGCGGGGCTCGAGCGGCCCGGCGTCTTCTACGTGGTCTGGTACGACCCACCGATGACGACGGGACCGGGCACTTACGTGGACGAGTTGATCGAGATCGCCGGCGGCAGCAACGTCTTCGCCGACGCGCGCGGCCTCTGGCCTCAGGTCAGCATGGAGGAGATCGTGCGTCGAGAGCCGGATATCATCCTGCTCTCCTACACCGACGAGACACCGGTGGAGATCGCTAGGCTCGGCGGCCAGGTCGGCTGGCGCGAACTGAGCGCAATGCGCCGCGGCGATGTCTTCAAGGTGGACGCCAACCTGTTCAACCGCCCGGGGCCCAGGGTGACGGAAGCGGCGCGGCGGCTGGCCCGCCTGCTCCACCCCGAGGCATTTAGCGGCGGGACACCGTGAGCACACGAAACACCATCCGCCTGTTATTCCTCGCGTTAGCCGTCGGCGCCGCGCTGGTGGCGAGCATCGCCTTCGGCGCCGCCGACCTACCGCTTGGCGATGTAGTCGAGGCGTTGCGCGGCGGCGGCGAAGAAACGACGCGGACGATCGTCGTCGATCTCCGCCTCCCCCGCGGCGTCCTGGCCCTGCTGGTCGGCGGCGCGCTGGCGCTCGCCGGCGCCGTCTACCAGGCGCTGCTTCGCAACCCGCTGGCCGAGCCGTTCTTGCTCGGCGTCTCCGGGGGAGCCGCGATAGGGGCGGTGACGGCCGTGGTCTTGGGATGGAATCTCATCGCCAGCTGGTCGCTTCCACTCGCCGCTTTCGTCGGCGCGTTGTTCGCCATCGCTCTCGTGTTGTACATCGCGAGCCGTGCCGGACGGAGTCTCGATACGCGCGTGCTGCTGCTCACCGGCGTCGTCATAGGAACGTTCTTCAACGCCGCGATCCTGCTCATGCTCAGTTTCGCGCCCGCCGAGACTTTTCGCTCGGCCGTCTTCTGGATGATGGGCAGCCTGGCGGCGGCGGATTGGCCGGCGGTGCTCGTTCTCGCCGGTTACCTCGTGCCTGCTATGATCGCGCTCTTGTTGATGGCACGCCCGCTCAACTTGTTGGCGATGGGCGAAGAGACCGCACTGTATCTTGGCACGCGCGTCGAGCGGGTGAAGTTGGCAGCCTACGTCATCGCATCGCTGCTGGTCGCCGCCGCCGTGGCCGTGAGCGGCGTGATCGGCTTCGTCGGCCTCGTCATCCCTCACGCCATCCGGCTCGCCTGGGGAAGCGATCATCAGCTGCTGCTGCCCGCCTCGGTTCTGGCCGGCGGCGGCTTCCTGTTGCTGGCAGACGCCGTGGCGCGAACCGCCGCCGCGCCGACCGAGTTGCCCGTTGGTGTGATCACCGCGCTGATCGGCGTGCCGCTGTTCGTGGTTTTGCTGGTGCGGAGGGCCGTATGAGCGAAACGCCGGTCTTCGAGACGCAAGAGCTTCTCTACACCTATCCGAGCGCCGCTCGCCCAGCGCTCGCCGGCGTCTCCCTGCGCGTAGATCGCGGAGCACTCTATGCCGTCATCGGGCCCAACGGATCCGGAAAGTCGACGCTCCTCAAGCTGCTGCTTGGCGCGCTGATGGCCGAGTCAGGAAGCGTCGGCTATTCGGGACGTCCGTTGGGCGACTGGAGCCGACGCTCGCTTGCCCAGGAAATAGGAGTCGTTCCGCAGGGAGAAGAGGTAGCGTTTCCAGTCACCGTGCGCGAGATGGTCGAGATGGGGCGCTATCCCCACCTTGGCCTGCTGGGGAGACCCGGCGCGACGGACCGTGACGCCATCGACGAGGCGATGACGCGCTGCGATGTGCTCGAGTTCGCCGATCGGCCGATTTCGAGCCTGTCGGGCGGCGAGCGCCAACGCGCGTTGATCGCACGAGCCCTCGCGCAGCAGCCCGGGGCCCTGGTACTCGATGAACCCACCGTCTCACTCGACATCCGCCACGAGATGGAGATCTTCGAATTGCTAGCCCATCTCACAAGTGTGGACGGAAAGACCGTCGTGCTGGTCACCCACCACCTCAATCTCGCAGCACGCTACGCCGGCCGGCTGCTGCTCCTCGATGAAGGTGCGCCCGTCGCCGAGGGAACACCCTCAGAAGTCCTGACTCGAGAGACCGTCGAGCGCGTTTATCGGTGGCCGGTTGTCGTGGGAGTACACGGGGGCCCTGGCCGCGATGCCGGCACGCCCCAGATAGTACCACTCGCCAGCCAAGACCAGCGCTCTTCAACGTGAGCCTCCCGGCGCGAAAGGTGAAGGCCTGCGACAGCTCTCGTACCAGAAGGCACCGGGAAACTCCGCCTCTTTCTCGTTCTTCTTCCCGCTCCAACTCTCGATGTCTATGCGGTAGACCGACGTGCGGTCAATCTCTTCCTGGTTGGCCGGCCGGTAGTCGCGATCCGGCTCCAGGTGAGGCGCGTACTTATCCATCAGCATCTGGAGCGCGCGCGCCTTTTCCTCATCGTCCTCCACCACGACGCCGGTCCCGAATACGATCGCGCTCGCGTATTCTAAGCTGAACTCCAGAGCGATCTCATCCGGCAGGACCCGGCCCATCTCGCTCACGCTGAAGCAGACCCGCCCGCCAGTCTGGAGGTTCGATCGCGTACGCCCTACCTGCGCCCCGTGCACGTAGACGGCGGCCGACTCCTCGTCGTATACGTAGAGATTCGTGTTGATGAACGGCTGTCCGTCGGCGACAGTGGCCAGCGCGCCCCAGGCGCCGGCGGCGAGGAACGCGCCGATCCATTCATCGTCTTGTGCCCTGTCGCGCCGGCGCATCTCGTTGATCGGAGGCTTCGAGCGGTCTCCGGCCATCCATGCCCCTCCCATCGTAGTTGGAGATGTCTTATTAATAGCGGACACCAGAGGAGTGCGCAGCCCCATGTCTGACTCTTCGATCCATGCGGGAACCTCCGGATTCTCATACCCGGAGTGGAAGGGCTCGTTCTATCCGGAGAAGCTGCCACAGAAGGGGTTCCTCGAGCACTACGCCGGAGTCTTCGACACCGTCGAGATCAACAACACATTCTATCGGTTCCCGCGCTCCAACTTGCTCGAGGGTTGGCGCGACGGAACGCCCGACGGCTTCACATTCGCCGTCAAGGCGAACCAGGGCATCACACACAGGGGCCGGCTGCGAGACGTGGAGGAGCTGACCCGCGACTTCGTCGAGCGCTGCAAACTCCTGAAGGACAAACTGGGCCCGATTCTCTTCCAATTGCCGCCCAACTTCAAGCGCGACGACGAGCGGCTCGCCGACTTCCTCGACATCCTCGACCCGCGCATGCGCTTCGCCTTCGAGTTCCGACACGCGAGCTGGTTCGACGATGCCGTTTATACAACGCTCGCCGATTCCGGAGCGGCGCTCTGTATATCCGAGGGCGACAAGCTCGACACACCGCGGATCGCTACCGGCAAGTTCGTCTACGCGCGACTACGAAAGGAAGAATACTCGGACCAGGAACTCACCGACTGGTACGCATGGATGAACGGCCAGGCGAAAGAGGGGCTGGACGTCTTCGCCTACCTCAAGCACGACGAGGAGGGCGAATCCCCGGAATACGCGCTGCGCCTGCTGACCGGCCGCTAGCCGCCGGGGCGGCACCGCTTGCCGGAGCGACCCGGCCGCCTCACATTACCACGCCTATCGAAGGCTGGGACAGCTGTACCCGCTTATAACTGCCGCATACCAGGAGGGAAGACATGGGCGGTATCTATCGCTCGCTTTACTACGCCGACGTGACAGTGGGCAGCGGCGGCAGACTCACGATACCCCAGGAAATCCGGGAAGACCTCAAGATCGAGGACGGCAATACGCTGACGCTCAGGGTCGAAGAGAGCCCCGACGGTCAGCGCCAGATGGTGATCTGGAAGTCGTCCGCGCAAACCGAGGAGTAGTAGTCACCCCGATCCTGCCTGCGACGGCACGAAGTCGTCGCACCGCCGGCCCCGTCAGCTGTGAGCCGGCGCTCCGTGTATGTAGTCCATCAACATCCGGTTCTCGAACTCCGTCTTCCTCAGGTGGGCGTAAACGACATCGCCGATCGACACGATGCCTATCAGCATCCCACCATCCATGACAGGTAGGTGACGGACACGGTGTTTCGTCATCATCGCCATGACGTAGCTGATTTCGTCGTCCGGCGAACCTGTCACCAGGTCCTTCGTCATCACTTCTCCGACCGTCGACGGGCAGTCGCACTCGTCCGGCAGCCGGATGCATCGCTCGCCGCACTGCACCAGCACATCTCGCTCCGTCATGATCCCGACCACTTCCCCACCGCCCCCGGTCACGACCAGCGAGCCGATCTGCTTCTCGTTCAGTCGGAGGATCGCCTCCTGGACCGTCCGATCTGCCTCGATCGTCGCCACGTCGCTCCCCTTCTGCTGCAGGATCTCTCTGATTCGCACGCCTCCCTCCTTTCGGCAGCCACCGCCAAGCCTCGCTTGGGACCGTCATTCGGCTCGCCCGGGAGCCCAGATAAACTGTCGGCGGGAAACTGTTTCCTCACTCAAATATTGCGCGCCTGGCCCTGCTCACGCCAGATTTTCTTGAAAAAGCCGCCGGGCGCCAGCTTTTTGCCTCAGCGCCGGGCGGCCAACAGGGAGCCAGGAGCTCCCCCAGTTTATCTGGACGCGTTTACACCGTGGATGTAGTCCTTGAGCATCCGGTTCTCGAACGCGGTCTTGTTGAGGTGGGTGTTGACCACGTCACCGATCGACACGATCCCCACCAGCCCGGACTCGTCCAGCACCGGAAGGTGGCGAATCCGGTTCTTCGTCATGATTCCCATCACGTACTCCAGATCATCGTCGGGAACGCCGATGATCAAATCCCGCGTCATCACGTCGCCCACCGTCGTCACCTTCAGTCGGTCTGAGCGCTCCGCGCTCTCACGCATGATGTCACGCTCCGTGATGATGCCCACGACTGTTCCGTTCGATGCCGTCACGACAAGGCCCCCGATATTGTGCTCCACAAGGGCCTGAATTGCCTCGTGTACCGTCTCTGTTGGGCTGATCGTTACTACCTTTGAGCCTTTGCGACTCAGAATCTCTTTCACTCGCATGGTTGGGACCTCCTCTTGGCAGGCGCCGTCAGCAACCGCCCCGGCGGCCGCCGGGGTGGTGACTGGCCGGCCGGTCGTTGGAAGCGCCCGAAGAACTGTTAGGGACAGTAATTATCGCACAAATATAGGGTCGGGCGCCAGATTCGCAGAAATGTATCGCATCCTACTATCCGGCGCCCGCTGCGTCGCGTACCCGCTACAGCTCCTTCACGTAGATGCGCCGGAAGTAGACCGGGCTCTCGTCATCGTGGTTTTGCAGCCCGATGAAGCCGCGGGGCGCGAAGTCCGCCACCTTGCCTCGAGGTTCGGCTTCCCAGTCGACGACACAGACCCCGTTGAGCTCCACCACGATCTGGTCGCCGACAAAGGTGATCTTGAAGTGGTTCCACTCGCCGGGCGGGTTGGAGGCGAGCTCCGTCGGCGCCTCGGCGTCGTAGCACGCCCCGGTCTGATGGATACCCTCGCCGGCGTCGTTGATCTGGACCTCGAAGCTGTGATAAATGTAGTCGTCGCTGGTGGGGACGCCGGGCACGCGGAGGAAGATGCCGGAGTTAGTGCGAACGTCCGAGGCCATGAACTCCAACTCCAGGACGAAGTCGCCGTACTCCTTCGCCGCGTACCACATCAACCCCATCCCGCCATGCGACTTGAGGACGCCGGTCTCGGGATCAAGCTCGAAGTAACCGGGTCCGTAATGGTTCCAGCCGTGCTTGTTGTAGCGGCCGTCGTGCTCCCGCAGAATCTGCTCGTAGCCGGGCCCCGGCGACCCGTCCTGTCTATACACGGAGCGGTGCCCGGCATACAGCCCGATCGGAACAACCAGCACGGCCACCCAAATCAGAACCAGTTTCATGCGAATCCTCCGTATGAATTGCCATCCCATCACCTCGTGCTCGTGCTTCGCGATCTTGATCGTAATTGTGATCGTAATCCAATCCCAGAACTGCGTGCGAGTAGGATCACAATTACGATCGCAATCACGAGCACGAGCAAGAGTACTAAGATTACGCGCCGCCTCAGCTACTTCACGCGGGGGTTCCAGGCGCCCCTAGCCACCGCCGGGACGAACGTCTCCAGATCCGGCGGCGGGAACGCGATGGTCTTCTCTTCTTCGGCGCTCTTGTACGCGGTCATCAACAGCTCGGTCACGTTGACACCGTCGCTGAAATTCTCGGCCGGCCGCTCGCCGGTCAGGAACGACCTGATCATGTGGCGATTCTCGCCGACGTAGCCGTACTCGCTCTCCTCGTCGCTGACTACCGGCATCAGACCCATCTCGGCGTTCTGCTTCTCGACCAGGTCTTCGCCCTCATCGCCTTCGACCTCGCGGCTGAAGAAGATCTTCGGGCCCGCGTCCAGCGAGTTGACCGATAACGAGTACTCCGGCCCCAACAACTCCATGCTGAGCCGCAGTCCCGCTCCGACGAAGCACCACGATGTGGTCGCCTCGACGATCCGTTCGTTGCCGTCCGCATCGCGGTACTCGACCAGGGCGCGGGCGAAATCCTCCGCTGGCCGGTTGAGATAGTCCGTCGCGCCGTCGCTGCTCTCGGCGAGGATCTGGGCATAATGCGGCTGCTGCCACTTCAGACAGGACGTGTGCGCCGAGACCTTGACCGGCGTCAGTACACTGCGCTCGGCGCCCGGCGGTGTCAGCAGAAAGCGAGCGACCTCAACCGAATGGCACATCATGTCGTTCAGCACACCACCGCCCTGCAGCTCACCCTCCCAGAACCACGGCATGTGGGGACCGCTGTGCTCCTCCGCCGCCCGGGCCAGATACGGCGGTCCGGTAAGCGCGGCGCCGCGCGCCCAAAGGATCTCCTTGCCACGGGTCACGGCGGGCGAAAAGAGCTGGTTCTCGAGGTAGCCGTCCAGCAAGCCGGCGCCCTGCACCAGCTCCAGCATCTTGCGAGCCTCGGCCGCGTTCCTGCCTAATGGCTTTTCGCAGGCGACACCTATCAACTCGCCCTTTCCGGAGTCTACCGCGTCGGCGATCTCCTCCATGACCTCGACCCGCGTGAAATTCGGCGCGCAGATCCACAGCGCGTCGATCGCTGGATCGGCGACCATGTCGGTGATGGTCCGATACGGCTTCGCATCGCCAACACCCAGGCTCCTCGCCAGGGCAACCGCCTCTTCAACCGTCCCATCGCTCCGACCGGTGACGCCCACGACATCAGAATCGCGCACGCCAACCCACGACCGGATGTGGAACTTCCCCACGAAGCCACCGCCAATGAATCCGACCCCGAGTCTCTTCTTAGCCATCCCGCCTCCAACTCCTCATCCTCATTATCATCGTCATCCTCATCGTCATCGAACGACCGCAGCCCCGCTTTTCTCCCTGAAGAAGACCAGGAACGCAAGCGCACAGATGATCGTCAAAACGCACGGAACCAAGAAGACATTCGTCCAGTCGGTACCCGCAGCCGTCGTGAACACATCCTTGATCCAGCCAGCGAACAGGCTGCCGAGGAAGCGACCGAACCCGAGCGCCACGATGGCGATCAGGCTCTGGGCTGACGCCCGGATGTCCGGCGGCGCCACGCTGTCCACGTAGATGAACGCGGCGACAAAGAAGAACACGTAGCAGAAGCCGTGCAGCGCCAGCGAGGCGATGACCAGCCATGCCGGCGAACCGATGGCGAAGATCACGTACCTGATCGGCCAGGCGATCACACCGATCGCGAGCGTCTTCCGCATCCCATACTTCTTCAGGACATACGACAGCAAGAAGGCCATCACAAAGATCTCGGCGACCTGCGCGATGGACATGACGAGCGGCGTATTGTTCGGCGACACTCCGATGCCTTCAGACTCGAGGAACGGCGCCGTCAGTATATAGTAGAACTCCAGCTCGGTGGCCACGACAAAGGTGATGCCGACGAAGATGGCGAAATCCTTCGCCTTCAACATCTTGATCGACTCGAGAAATGCCCACGGCTTCACGCCACCCTTCTGCGGCGGCGTTGATGGCAGCGTAAACGATTGGAAGCCCATCACAATCGAAAACAGTCCGGCCAAGAACAGCATGTCGCCCTGAACGCCGGGGAGAACGTCGCCCTCCACCAGCCATCGTCCGCCGGTCAGCAGCCAGCCCGCCGCTATCCAACCCAGCGTTCCACCCACGCGGATCCGCCCGAACTCCTTCTCCGAGTCCTCAAGGTTGATCATCGCGATGGAGTTGGTGAGGGCGAGCGTCGGCGCATAGAGCAGGCAATAGAGGAGCATCAGGATCGCCATCAGCCGGAAATCCGTCACCTGCGACAGCACCAGCAACAAGGCGCCGCCGCTGAGCGCCAGGAAGCCGATCACCTTCTCCGAAGCGAAGTAGCGATCCGCGGCCTGGCCACCGACGAACGGAGCGATGATCGTCGCCAGCGGCAGCAGCGCGTAGATGGCGCCGATCTGGAACCCGCTGAAGCCGAGCCCATTCTCTCCCAGGTACGCCGACAGGACCGGGGCCCAGGCGCCCCAGATGGCGTACTGGAGGAACATCATGATCCACAAACGAGTGTTCTTATTCATTCGCTGATGTTGTTAGCTTTCGTTCCCTCCCTTCTTCCCCGATTCCCCGATTCCCCGAATGCTATTCGAGAATTCCCATACCAGAATCCCTACACGATTCTCCTATTGACCGCATCCCATTCGACCTTTCGCCCTTCCAGGAACGACCGCGTCGCCATATGGCAGGTGATCGCTTCCTCGAAGCCGCGCTCGATGTTGCAGCTCACATCGCCGCCGCTGCGGATGACATCAAGCCACTCCGCGATGTGGAGATGATAGGCACTCACACGTCGGCCGCCCCGGTATGTGTACAGCAGCCCACGGCTGGCAAAATATTCTTCGGTCGCGGACGTCACCGCATCAACGCCCTTGAAGCCGGGCCTGTAAGTGAACATCGGCAACGACGGATCGATGATGTCGTCCTCGATCTTCTTCTCGTATCGTGTCGAGCTGTGATCCGCCGTGATGGTGAGGCCGCCTCCGACCTGCATGGTCGCGTCATGGCCCATGTACTGCTGCCCGCGGTATTTGCCGTTCGCCAGCGTCGCGCTGTAGACGACGGTCAGGTCGCGTTCGGGATACTCGAACGCCGCCTGGAATACGTCGGGTACGTCGCGGCCGTCCTTGAAGAAGTAGATGCCGCCGGTCGCCACGGCGCTCTTCGGGATGCCGACCTCGAGTATCTGGTTGACCGCGTCGAACTCGTGTGAGAGAAGGTCACCGGATAGCCCGGTACCGTAGTCGTACCAGCAGCGCCAGCGGAAGAAGCGCTCGAGGCTGAACGGCACGCGGTTGGGCGCCGGTCCCTGGAACTGGTTCCAATCGATGGTCTGCGGATTGCCCTCTTCGTGGATGTCGTACACCCAGGCGCCCGTCGGATCGTTGCGGTTCGTGGTCGTCTCGACCAGCGTGATAGGCCCCAGTATGCTGTGATCCATGATCTCGCGGGCCTTGATGTGGCTCTCCGATTGCCGGTTCTGGTGACCCAGCTGGAATACGATGTTCGAGCCGCTCACCGCCGCGTGCATCGCGTGCGCCTCTTCCTCGGTCCGGGTCATGCACTTCTCGCAGTAGACGTGCTTGCCCGCGGCCACCGCGTCGATCGTCATTTGCGCGTGCCAGTGGTCGGGCGTCGCGATGAGCACCGCGTCGACGTCGGGGCTCTCCAGCAACTCCTGGTAGTGGACGAATCGCGTCGCTCCGCTTCCGGCCGGCGCACCGCTCGGCCGCACATCGTTCTTCGATGCCGCGATCGCCCGCTCGGCGCGCACGTCGAACACATCGCAGACCGCTGTCAGCTCGACGTTCAGATCGTCGTTGGCCAGCCAGTTCTCCAACCGCTTGTTCTTGGGATCCTCCGCGGCGTCCTCCCGCCCACTTTCCACCCAGTCCGGATGCGCGAACCCGGCGTTCCGCACCAGCGACTCGCCTTCGCCGCCGTAGCCGATGATCCCCAGTCGGATTCGGTCGCCAGGCGGTCGCGAGATCGCCTCCGGGATGACAGCCGGCGCTCCCTCGCCCACGCCCAGCTCGGCCAGGATCTCGCCGCGCTTGAAGTCGTCCTCGGCCTTCTTCTTAAAGAATCCAATGAGGAACACACCCAGAATGGGTATCGAGGCCAGGGCCTTGATCACGTCCCTTCTGCCGATCCCACCACCGTCAGTCACGCCTGCGTCTCTATCTTCGGGCTCCATCTTTTCAGCTCCCGCGCTCTCGTTGCCTAAGTCGCTCACCGAACCAACTACGCCGTCGCAGCCACTCTAGCGGCTTGTTCGTGCCCTCTCTTCTTCCAGAAGATCAGCCTGTCCAGCCCAACCAGCTGGCCGGTTGGGAAGGCCAGTGTAACGACCAGTGCCGCCAGTTCGATCAGCGTCTTGTTGACGATGATGTAGTTGCCCTCCCGGGGCATCGAGTAGACGTAGCCCGGGAAAGGCGGGTTGGCTATGTAGTAGAGGACCAGCAGAACGATGCCGGCGATGGTCGCCGCCCGCGTCAGGCAACCCAGCAACAGCCCGAGCCCGATCGCGATCAGACCCCAGGTGTTGAGGAAGTCGACGACCCCCAGCGCACCGGGGCTGGCGGCGATCGACTGAAAGATCCCGCCGAACAACCACTTCGCATCGCCCAGGTATCCCGCCGCGGTCCAATAAGGATTGATCAGCTTGGCGATCCCCTCGTAGAGAAGATGCCAACCGATCAACATCCTGAGCGCTACAAGCGCCGTTAGCTGATGATTCGAATAGCTCGTTCTCGCCATCACAAACCTGCCTCCCGGTCTACAAGTCTGTCTATCACCACTACCACTCACCACCGCACTACCGCACCACCGCACCACCATCCCACCCCCTCGTCTTCCACTGCACACCTCGCTGATCGACGAGCAGGCACTCGCACTGGGGCAGCGCCTCGATGAAGCGGATCGCGTACTCCGGGTCCATGACGAAGGCGCTCGTCGCCAACGCGTCCGCCGCCATCGTCGTCGGCGCCACGACCGACACGCTGGCGTTGAGGTCCGGCGACGTGCCCGTCCTGGAATTGATGATGTGGTGGTACATCCGTTCGTGATCGAAGTAGATCTCGTAGCTTCCCGACGTCGCCACGGCACCGGAGCCCATTGGAATCACGTCGGGATAGTCGCCCGCCTTTTCCGGATCTTGTACCGCCACCGTCCACGGCTGGCCCGCTTCCTTGCAGCCCGCCGTTCGTATGTCGCCGCCGCCGTTGATCAGGTAATTCAGCAGACCCGC
The DNA here is from genome assembly GCA_039589155.1 of Gemmatimonadota bacterium. Taxonomy (GTDB): domain Bacteria; phylum Gemmatimonadota; class Gemmatimonadetes; order Palauibacterales; family KS3-K002; genus Kutchimonas. The sequence goes on from JBDHHX010000077.1 coordinate 14,900, forward strand.
CGCCGTCAGATCCTCCGCTACCCGGTCGACGATGTAGCCCTTGGCGATGCCGTCGAGAGTGATGCCCACTCCCTGTCGCCGGAAGCGGATCGCGTGCGGTGACAGCTCCACGTGATGCGAGCCCACAAGCTCCAGCACTTCGGCGACTTCCTGTTGGCCTGGTCCGGCCGCCGCCCCGATGCCGTGTGCCTGGCTGAAAAGGTCGACCAGCGGTTTGACCGTCATGTCGAACGAGCCATGGCTCATCCGGTGGTAGTGCAAAGCGCGCCCCACCACCCGAGATAATTCCGGGGGACCGCCGACCAGCCGGCCTTCCCGGTTGAGCAACGACACGGCGGAGGCACCGTCGAAGCGATTGAAGACGGCTATCCGGCGATCCATCTCCTCGAAAGCCCGACCGATGGCGTTCTCTACGAGGTCGCGGGATGGATGAAGCGCGGTTACGGAGATGAAGGTCCCCATCGCGGGGCGGCCGCACGTCACCTTGTAGGTGTTCTTGTCGATACGGGCCGCCGCGGTCTGGACCGGCGAAACCTCGACACGCTCCAGCCCGAGATCGGCGAGCACGGACAGCTTGCGAGCGATGCGAGCGTCGTCGTGCATGTCCTGCCCCCTAGCCCCTCATGTCCTCAAGCTCGGCACGCGTCTTCTCTAGCAGAGCCTTGGTCGCACTGATGCCTTCGGGCTCGCTCAGCCGCTCGCCCTCATACTCGATCCCTATGTAGCCGTGGTAGCCGGCGTCGAGGACGATCCGCAGCATCCGCGTGTAGTCCGTGTGGATCTCGTCGCCGTTCTCGTCGAAGTCGTGTGATTTGGCACTCACGGCTTTGGCGTAGGGCATCATCTCGGCGACGCCCTCGTAGCGGTCGTACCATTCGCCTTCCGCGATACGGAAATTGCCAAAATCAGGCAGCGTGCCGCAGCGTGGATGGTTGACCGTCTCCATCACGCTAGCCAGCCAGGATCCATTGGAAGACAGACCGCCGTGGTTCTCGACGATCACATTCATGTCATAATCCGCGGCGAACTCGGTAACCCGACCGATTCCATCCGCCGCCAGCTGGCGCTGCGCCTCCGGCGTGCCCTCAGAGCCCGCGTTGACGCGAATCGAATGACAGCCGAGAAGCTTCGCCGCGTGCACCCAGCGGCAGTGGTTTTCCACCGCCTGCGTACGCTCGTCAGAATCGGGCGCGCCCAATGCACCCTCCCCGTCGATCATGATCAGCAGACTCTTCACGCCGTGCTCGCCGGCTCTCCTCTTCAGCTCGCCCAGGTATTCTTCATCTTCCGCCCGCTCCTTGAAGAACGAGTTCACATACTCCACCGCACCCAGACCGTAGTCCTCGCGGGCGATCCGCGGGAAATCGAGGGCGTCCAGCTCTCCGGCGTTGAGGGCCCGGTGCAGCGACCATTGGGCGAGCGAGATCTTGAACAGGGGCTCATTCTCGGGTGGGATATGACCGCAGCCGCTGAACATCGAGGGGCCGGCCAGCAGGGCGGCCGGCGCAGCCGCAGCGATCCCGGCGACGAACCGACGTCGACTGATGTGACTCGGCGAGGGTAGATACATGGGGCCTCTACCACACTGAGATTCGAGTGTATCCGGTGCGAACGCCCGGAATTGGGGCCGAGACTGGACCCTGGACGCCAGTCGCTTTAGCAGTCGCCGAGGTGTTGGATGAGGGTCAAGATGGGGTGCACGGCTGTGGAGCCGCAAGCTGCTGGCGGTCGCCCGCCAGCAGCGGAAAGATCACTTCAGCGAGATGCTTCGTAGTACGGGCTCGAGCCCATTGTATGGTCGGTGACGTCGATCACATCGACTATCTCAGGGAACGCCTCACGGATCATACGCTCGACACCCTGCTTCAGCGTCACCGTTGCCATGCCGCAGCCCTGACAGCCGCCAGAAAGTTGCACGTAGGCCACGTTCTCACGTACGTCGACGAGCGTTATTCGGCCGCCGTGCGACGCCACGGCCGGGTTGATCCGCGATTCCACGAACTGGGTGAGCCGCTGCGCCAACTCACCACTCGGTGGCTCGGAGCCAATCGGCTTGATGTTCGGGTTCTCTACCTGGAAACCGCCGCCGTGCATCGATTCGATCCAGTCGACCGTGGCACCGTCAAGCTTTCCGGAGCTCGATTCGTCGATGTAGACCTTGAACCCACCGCCGTCGACCACGGTGTCGCCGGACTGCTCGTCGGACTCATCCACCAGCGACAGTTCGTATTGCGGCGCCAGCGGGCTGCCGCCCTGCACGGACACGCGCAGCGCGACACCGCCCTCCTCCTGCTCGATGAACGACAGAACCCGGTCCCGGGCCTTGTCGGTGAACGTCAACATCAGATACCTCACGAACTCGAAGGTGGCGAAGCGAGGCCAGACCGTCTGGCCCCGCACTCATGATCCCCCCTAATATAACACGGTCACGGGAGCGCGCAGCCAGAAGTGCGTCGGCAGCGCCCAACCGGAGGTCGACCCCATGGCTTCTCAGACGAAGGTCAACGTGGCGCAGGGCGACATCACCGAGTTCGCCGGCGATGCGATCGTCAATGCCGCCAACAACCAACTGATCCTCGGCGCCGGGGTGGCGGGCGCGATCCGCCGCAAGGGCGGCCCCAGCATCCAGCGCGAGTGCGACGAGCACGGCGCCATCCGTGTGGGCGAAGCGGCCATCACCGGAGCCGGCGACCTGCCCGCCCGCTTCGTCATTCACGCCGCCGCCATGGGCGACGAGCCGGCCAGCCGCCCATCTATCGAAGGCTCGACTCGCAGCGCTCTCCAGCTCGCCGACCAGAACC
>JBDHHX010000078.1:0-18346 GCA_039589155.1 Gemmatimonadota bacterium
GACTTGGCGGGATAGAACAGGTCGTCGACCTCGATCGCCGCTCGGTAGTACGTCGCCGCCCGCTCCGATTCGCCGAGACGGGAGTAGAGGTTGCCGAGGTTGTGACCGGCGAAGGCGAAGTCTAGGGAATATTCCATCGCCTGCCTGTACTCTGCGGTCGCCCCCTCGAGGGCCTCCTGTTGGTACGGCTCGAACAACCCGGCCGGCAACCCGGCGAGCCGTGATGCGGCCTGCATGCGCACGCCGCGCACAGGGTCGAACAAGAGCGGCGCTACCAGCTCGACCAACTCCTCGGCGGCCACCGGGTCGACGCTGCTCACCGCCATAAAACGGACCAGCGCTTCCTCGTCCTGGAGCGCCAGGTTGAAGGCGGCCGTGCTTTCTTCGCCGGGGTAAGCGCCCAATAGCGAGAGCGCCGTGGCACGAACGATGGCGGGATAGAGCGCGTCGCCCGACAGCCTGATCAGGTCGGGCTGCGCCGACGGGTCCCTCCGCCGGCCCGCCTCGATGATGGTGCCGTAGTGCGGCTTCTTCGCGATCCCGTACCATTCCTGGTAGTGCTCGGCATTCCACTGGTCGGTCTCGTCGTCGTGACAGCCGCTTTGGCTGCAGGCGTTGGGCACGCCGATCTCGAGGGTGAGGTCGGGACGCGGAACGCGAATGCTGTGATCGGCGCGCCAGTCAACCACCATGTACGGCTGTTCCGGCATGTGGCACTTCACGCAGAGCGCGCCATCGCTGGGCTCGCCATCGACGACCTTCTCGTGGAAGTGATGCTCGTAACTGTCGTAGGTGTCAACGCGATGGCACTGTGCACAGAGTTCATTGCCGTCGAACAACAGCTGCAGGCTGTGCACGTCGTGACAGTCGCCGCAGCGCACGTCGTTCTTGAACATCTTGCTCTGCACGAACGAGCCGTAGACGTACACCTCTTCGAGGATCTGGCCGTCGGCATGGTACAGCCCTTCGTCCAGAACCGTCGGCTGGATGTTGTCCAGTAGATCGGCACGCCGGTGATCGTAGTCGCCCAGCTCGGTGCGTCGCGAATGGCAAGGCGCGCACAGCTCGACCTGCTGTCGCGACGTGATGCCGACCGATGGTATGGCGAGGCCGTAGCTCTCGATCGCGGAGCGCGCCATCGGTGGATCCTCAGCCCAGTCGACGTGAAGCGAGCCGGGGCCGTGGCAGGCCTCGCAGCTCACGTCGATCTCCGACCAGGTGGTCGAGAAGGTCCGCGTATAGAAGTCGTAGCCCTTCACCAGGTTGGTGGAGTGGCACTCGGCGCACATGCCGTTCCAGTTCTGCGCGCCCTGCGTCCAGTGCAACCAATCGTCGTAGGGGATCTCCTCGCCGGCGTAGAGATAGAACCACTGCTGGCGTTCTGTGTCCCAGGCGATGGTGAGCGACTGCAGCCGGCCACCGGGGAACGGAATCAGGTACTGCTGCAGCGGCTCGACGCCGAAGGTGTAAGCGATCTCGAACTCGGTTGGTTCGCCGTCGGGGCCCTGCGTATTGACGTAGTACGTCCCGTCCCTGGTGTAGAAGCGCGCCGAGATGCCATCGCCCTCGAAGACGGCGTCGTCGAAGTCGCCGCGCACACTACTGTCGCTGGCGATGGCCATGGCGTTGTCGTGGTCGGAGCCGAGCCACGCCTCGCTGGCGGCCTGGTGGCAATCGACGCAGCTCTCACGCCCGACAAAACTGGCCGCCGTCGCATCGGCGAGCGGTAGCCGGCCGCGCCTGAGTTTCTCTTTCACCGTATAGACCGGGAGGGTGAGCACGATGGCCAGCGAGGCGATGAAGCCGGCCGTCTTCCACCTGCGCAGCGGGTCGCCGATCATCGCCATGTCAACGCCATCCCTGGCCCACGAAACCAGACGCCCGTGGCCGTGAGAACCGTGAAAGCGACGAACAGCAGAACGAACGACGCCTGGATGATCTCGTCCCTCGACGCCGCATACTTGTTCCTCAAGAACATGCCGAAACCCAGGAAAGCTCCCGCCAGCACGACGACCGGCAGCAGCCCGTTGCTGATCGCGGGCGGAACGCCCGGCAGCCAGCCGCTGGGGTCGAGCCAGAGCTCGTCGAGAACGATCCAGCTTGGCGTGACGAGCAGTCCGGTGATAGCGGCGATGGCGGCCAGCCGCCGGCCGCGCTGCGACATGAACCAGACGCCCGCCGTGTCGTCGGTGTAGTTCAGGTACGGGATAAGGAGAAGCGCCAGCGCCGCGGTTGTCGGAATGATCACCACGGCGAAGAGCGGGTGGAAGTGGAGGAGCAACTCCTGGATCCCAACGAAGTACCACGGCGCCTTGGCCGGGTTGGGACTCATGCCGGGGTTCGCCGCTTCACCGAGCGGCGCGTTGGCGAAGATCGAGATCGTCAGCACGCAAGCCACCAGGACCAGCGCCACCACGAACTCGCGCAGCAGCAGGTGCGGAACGTAGAGAACGGTTTCCGGTTGATCTTCCGACTCTTCCTGCGGCGCCCGCGGGACGACCACACCCTTCGCCTTGCGAACGCGCCAGAAGTGCCAGCCCATGAAGGTGACCAGCAGCACCGGGACGACCGTGGTGTGGAAGGTGTAGAAGCTGATGAGCGTTGCCGACCCGATCTCGGGTCCGCCGCGAATCACGCTCTGCAGCCACTCGCCGATGAACGGCACGTAGGCGATCATGCTGGTACTGATCGTGATCGCCCAGTACGAGAGCTGGTCCCACGGCAACAGGTAGCCGGTGAAGTTCGAAGCGATGACGCCGAAGAGCAGGGCGAGCCCGATCACCCAGTTGAATTGGCGCGGTCCGTGGTAGCCGCCGCTGAAGTAGACCCTCAGCAAATGCAGCACGACGATGACGATGAGGAAGTTGGCGCTCCAGTGATGGATGTTGCGGACCAGTTTTCCGAAGAAGACCTGGTTCTGGAGTCCAACGATGGAGTCGTAGGCGCGCTCTGGCGACGGCTCGTAAACGAACATCAGCAGGATGCCCGTCGCCGCTAGCAGCACGAACAGCACCGCCGACATGCCGCCCAATCCGAACGTGTGCGTGTAGCGAAGCGATTTCGCCGGCAGCTTCACCGGACGCAGGTGGAGGATGAAGTTGTTGACGACCACCCACATGCGCTCGCGGTCGTCGCCCGGGTAGACCGGCCCTTTGACGATGGAGCGCCAGACGCGGCTAGCCAGCCCGGCGCGCGGCTCGTCCCTTTCTCGATCCCCTTCCGTTCGACGCTTTGACATAAGGATCTGCCATATTACCGGCCGACGTGGGGAGCGGCAATCGCGTTGGAAGATCTTTACTTGTGGTAGCGCGGCTTCGGCTCGCCGCCGCGGCGGTCGGCCAGTCCCGAATCGTCGGGCAGCCGGTAGGGAAGCTCGTTGACGTAGGAGACCTCTCGGGCGACGTGGCCCCGTACCCGCACGCGGTAGGCCCGGGAGCCGGGGTCGGCGGCGAACTGCACCCGCAGGCCCGCCAACGGCACGCCGCCCGGCCGTTCCACCACCGCCACCAGCGCCGCGCCCGTGTCCCGGGCCAGCCGCTGCAGCCGAACCACCGGGGTCCGCGACCAATCGGCGCCCTCGGCGATCACCAGGCCGAAGGCGCCGCTGCGGATCAGCTCGTCCGCCGCCGTCAGCACGCCGCCCGGCGCCGGCGGCCGCACCACCCAGAAGGGGGCGGCTCCACCCGGTCCCAGCCTGCCCCATACCCACGGCGCCGGGGTCAGCGTGCCCGTCCCATCCACGTAGGCGGCGCCGGCTCCCGCCTCGAGAACCGCCGCCACCAGCTGCCGGAGCGCCGCCGTCTTCCCCGCCGAGCGCGGGCCGGCCCACTCGCTCACCTGGCCCCGGGGCACACCGCCCAACAGGGCATCGAGCTCCGGCCAGCCCAGCCGCCAGGCGAGGGCGCCCGAGGCCGCCGTCCGCAGCTCGGCGCCCCGGGCCAACGAGGCGAGCTCTTCTGGAAGGGCTAAAGCGTTGCTGGAACGGGGCATAAGTCAGCTCGTACTCTAAGAGGAGTGGCGGGGAAACCGAAGATAACCCGAAGATCGGGGCGCCGCAAGCACGGCTAGACGCGGGGTGTTCGGGGATCAGCGGGCCAGCGACAGCGAGCCCGAGGAGGGCGCACCAGGCAACAGATACTTACTGCCGTAGTAGACGCGGAGCAGACCATGCGCCAACTCCGTCTCTTCCGAGCGATACCCGAGTACTATGTTGAGGTGAGGCAACTCATCCGTGGCTAGACGTTGGGGATCACGCCAGTAGAGCTGGCCATCTCTAATGAAGCTCACGCTGCCATCACTGTCGATTTGCAGCGCATATCTGTGCCAGCCGTCGGTGTCCGGCGGGAACGGGATGAGGATTTGCCGCCCGCTGAAATGCATCGTCGCCTGTTCATCTCTCTGGCGGTTCCAGCCCTGGATATCGAGATCCGCGATGGGGTTGAAGCTGATCCAGTCGGTCGAATCGTCGGGCAGATCGCCGCCGGACAGGCCGATGCCGAAGTTCTGATACAGCTTTCTAGTAAAAGGCAGGCGAGCCCAGCACTCGATGGTCAGGCCGTTGGTGGGAGCGAATGACTGGCGAGACACGACGCCGCTGGGGAAGCTGGTATCCCCATTGCTGACGAAGATGCCGGCACCTTCTGGGCCGCCGGTGGATCGCGAGTACGGCAGCGGGTCACCGTAACGAATCCACCGCTCGCGTCGAATTCCCCGGGACCAGTCCTCGTACAGCAGAAGCGTCGTGGGTCCCTCGATCAGCTCGCGGGAAACGATCTCCAGCGTGTCGGCAACCCAACCCTTGGCCGAGGCGACGATCTGAGTCTCGCCACGATGGTGCACGTGCAAGATTCGTGATTCCACAAAGTCGGCGATGTTGGGATCGCTGACCGACCAGTCGACTCGTATTCCATCAAGGCTAAGCGCCCTCCCCGACGCATCCACCAGACTGACATCGAAGCGAACGCGCTGCCCGGGGCTCACGACCGCCGGTTCGGGATCAATCGTCACACGGTCGAGCCAGGAGGGTGATTGGCGGGCTCTGCCTACGTCGATCAAGTTGGCGAAATCCGCATCCCATGTCAGCCGCCGGGTCTCCATCGATTCCAGATCGGTGGCCCATAAATCGCCTTCGCCATCGTCTTCGAGTCTCAGGAACGCCAACACTCTGTCGGAGAGCCATACAGGACCGCGCTCATCCGAAGGCGAACGGGTGATCTGTCGAAGCCCCGACCCATTCGGATGGATCGTGTAGATGTCGTAGTTGCCTCCCCGATTCGAAACGAAGCCGAGCGTGCGGCCGTCCGGCGACCAGGCGGGCCAGGTATCGAGGCTTCCATCGCGGGTAACCTGACTCGTCTCCTTCCCATCCGGGCTGACGATGAAGAGGTCCGCGTTCCCGGTAGGTGTAGCGACGAAGGCGATCCGCAGTCCATCAGGCGACCACGCCCCACGGCCCACTAGAGCGGATCGCAGATCAGTGATCAACCGCTCCCCGGAGGCAAGGTCGTAGGCCATCAGCCGCCAGTTGTAGTCACTGCCATCCGGCGAGAGGGCACCCTCGCGATAAAGGATCATGCGCCCGTCAGGCGACCAGCCGATGGGAACCTCATCCTGGGGCCGGCTCGTGAGCAGGCGTCGCTCACCGGAGGCAACGTCAATCACAATCAGGTTCTGCCCATCCTGAGCCTCGATCATGGAAGCGATGAGCGAACCATCAGGCGATGGTCGATCATAGTGGCCGTACTCGGTGATCACAGCCTGTGCATCGGTGCCACGATACTCCACGCGTGCGACCTGCCTCGGGAACTCGGCACCAACCGTCGCATAGATGACGCCCTCCAGCCCGTCGAACGGGTCATCCGGCGCGGGCCGCCATAACACCATCGCAACCGTGATGGCCGCCACGCTGGCCATCGCTCCGAGCCCGGCGCTAGCCACCGCCCAGCGTACGATCCTCCGTCTCGTGCGCAGACCACTGGCTTCTACCTCTTCGAGCGACGGCTCTTTCAAGACCTCGTCGCGCACCGATGCGATGGCCCGCTCGAGCTCCTCCGACGGCTCGTCGTGCAGCGCTTCACGGAGCAGCGAACGGTAGGAGCGGTAGGTGCGCAGGGCGCCCACCTGGTCGCCCGCCGCCTTCAATGCCCGCACGTAGGCCAGCTGTGCGACCTCGTTGAGCGGGTTGAGCTCGACATAAAGCCGCCCGTACTCGACCGCCGTCGACGGCCAGCCGCGCGCCATGGCATCGGCGACGAGCCGCGTGTAGGCGACGTCGAGCCCGGCACGTCGGCGCCCGCCTTGCGCTCTAGGCCGGGAACGAAGGGGCCGGCGTAAAGCTCTACGGCGTGGGCGTAGTCCCCCTTTTCCAGCTCCCGCTCGAATTCCCAGATGTCGACGTCCAGAAGCGAATCATCGAGGGAGATGGTCGAGTCGGTGGCCTGAACGAGTGGGCGACCGACCCGCTGGGAGATGTAATGGAGGGCCTGGCGGAGCGAACTGCGGCCGTGGTTGGCGTCAGAGCTGGGCCACAGCAACTGGGCCAGGTGGTCGCGTCGCGCCGAGTGGTCCGGCATCGTGGATAAGTAGGCCAGCACCGCCAGCGGCTTCGAGTTCCGAAGCAGCGGTGGCCCCTTCGGTCCCGATGCGTGAAGCGATAGCTCGCCCAGCGTCTTGAGGTAGAACAAGTCCAGACCTCAACCGTTGTCCGCCAACTCAGCTATGTCAGGTAGTCATGCCCAAGACAGAATGTAGGACCGACCACCGCGGGGCAAGTGGCCACATCCCACGCCGGCAGAAGGCTGTCCGAGCCCGGGATCACTCGTGGCGCAGCGCGATGAGCGGGTCGACCATTGCCGCGCGCCGCGCCGGCAGGTAAGCGGCGACGAGTGCCGTCGCGACGAGCAGTAGGCTGACAGCTGTAAAGATTAGCGGGTCGGCCGGGCTGACGCCGAACAGCAGCCCGGCGATCGAGCGGCCCAGCGCGAGCGAGATCAGGAGGCCGAGGGCCGTTCCCGCCAGCACCACCTTGAGCCCCCAGGCGATGACCAGCCGCAGCACCTCGGTGGACTCGGCCCCGAGGGCGATGCGGATGCCGATCTCGTGGACGCGCTGGCCGACGGAGTAGGACATGACGCCATAGATGCCGACGACGGCCAGGGCGAGGGCGACGCCGGCGAACAGAGCGAGCAAGAAAGCGGTGAAGCGTCGCGCGCGGAGCGACTCCGCCAGCACACCTTCCATGGTACCGACGGAGTAGACGGGCTGATCGGGATCGACGGCGAGGACCTGTTGGCGGACCGGTTCGATGAACGCGGCCACGTCAGCGTCGGCACGGACGACGAGCGCCATGAACGGCCAGGGATCCTGTGCGAAGGCGAGGTAGGTCTCGGGTCGCGGCGGCCGGTCGTAGGCGAAGTGGCGCACGTCGCCGACGACGCCGACGATCTCGATTTCCCTCGAGCCGAAAGAGATGCGCTGTCCGATGGGGTCTTCGCCGGGCCATTGCTGGTTGGCCAGCGTCTCGTTGATAACGGCCACCTGGGGAGCGTCTGCCCTGTCGGCTTCGGTTATGCCCCGGCCCCTCAAGAGCGGCATGCCCATAGTGCGGAAGTAGTCCGGCGTCACGACCTGGTACTCTGTGTCGGGCAGGTCGTCCGGTTCGGGTCGGCCGGGTATCGTGTAGTGGAAGGTGGCGGCCATGCCGGTGAACGGAAGCGCCAGGGCGATGCCGGCAGACGACACGCCGGGTAACGCGGCCACTCGCTCGTTTACCTGGCTGACGAAGGCAGCCATTTGCGCCTCTTCCGGATATCGCGAGTCAGGCAACGTGAGCCGCATGACCAGAAGATTCTCGGTCTGGAAGCCGACGTCGACGGATTGCAGACGCCAGAGACTCTTGGCCAGCAGAGCGGCTCCGGTGACCAGCACCAGAGAAAGCGCGACCTCACTGGCGACCAGCAACGTCCGCATACGTCGACTGCCGATCCCCAGACTGCCACCGCGCCCACCCTGCTTGAGCGAACCGAGCAGATCGGGTTTGGTCCCCTGCAGGGCGGGCAACAGCCCGAAGACCAGGCCGGTGAGTAGCGAAAGCCCGAGCGTGAAGGTCAGTGCCGCACCATCGACACCGATCTCGCCGCTGCGCGGAACGCCACCCGGCATGAGGCGGACCAGCACATCGACGCCCCAGACGGCGATGAGCAGACCCAGCGCACCACCGACGACGCCCAACAGAGCGCTCTCCGTCATCAGTTGCCGCACGAGCCGTCCGCGGTCGGCCCCGACCGCGGCGCGGACCGCGACTTCCCGCTCGCGCGTGGTCGCCCGCGCCAGCAGCAGGTTGGCCACGTTGGCGCAGGCGATGAGCAGCACGAAGCCCACGGCACCGAGCAGCAAGAGCAGCGCCGGGCGGACGTCACCGACGATCTCGTCGCGCAACGTGTTCATTCCGATACCGGCGTTCGTCGCCGGGTCACCGCCGCGGAGCTCGGTCCAGCGCCGGTCCAGCACGTCCAGCTCCGCCTGCGCCTCGGCCAGCGTGACTCCAGGCGCCAGGCGCGCGACAGCGCCGAAGTAGCCGAAATCATCGATCAGGTTCAGATCGCCTGTTAGCGCGACCGGCGGCTCGGGCACGCCGTGGCGATAGGAACGCACCCACATCTCCGCACGCTCGGTGTAGCGAAACCAGTGCGGCGCAACGCCAACGATTGTGTGGGGCTCGTCGTTCAGCGTCAGGACCGCGCCGATGGCGGACGGGTCGCCGCCGAAGCGCCTCTGCCAGGCACCATAGCTCAGCACGACCGAGCGGATCCCCGCTGCGGCGACATCGCCTTCGGGCAAGAAGAACCGACCCAGGGCCGGCTCGACCCCGAAGACTCGGAAGAAGTCCGGCGATACGCTCTGCGCCTCGATTCGCTCCGGCGATCCCTCGCCCGTCAGATTCACACTTAGACTCCGGTGGCCCGCCAGCTCCTCCAGCGACCGGCCCTCCTCCTCCAACGCCAGATAGTGAAACGGCGCAAACGTGTAATAGGCGCCAGCTTCCTGAGGATCGGCGAACGTCACCAGCCGCTCCTGGTTGGCGTACGGCAGCGGTCGCAGCAAGACCGCGTTCACCACGCTGAAGATCGCCGTGTTCGCCCCGATCCCCAGCGCCAGGCAGACCAGCGCCGCCAGCGTGAAGGTCGGGCTTTTGAGCAGCGTTCGGGCCGCGAAGCGAAGGTCCTGAACGAGAGTCCTCATGTACATCCGCACCATCCGTAGGTCGTTCGTGGGTTCTGCCCAGGTCTTCTCTCTCACAGGGCACGGCCCGTGCCAGCGGCGCCGATACCCCAAGCCTTTGCCTGGAAACGGGTTGCGGCGCCTGGGATCGGTGCGTCACGCCCGGCCGCGTTCGCTCGTGGGAAGCCGGCTCCCGAAACCGAACACCTCCTTTTCTCGTAGGAGAGGGTGTCCGGATATGGGACGCCAGCTTCCCGCGGCCGGACACTCCGGGGCCGGGAGACCCGGGGCTAAACCTGCTAACTTGCTATTTTATAGATACTTACAATTGACACCGATGTGGCACGCTTCTTCCCTTCTGGAGGGACGCGCGTCTGCACCCAAATCACGAATCGCTGGAGCTGTTGTTGTGGATATTCCTCGAGAGCCAAAAGGCAAGAAGAAACGCTGGTTTTACGTGGCCGGCGGCGTATTGGGCGTCGTGATCATCACGGTGGCCCTGGGCCGGTTGGGCCCAGCCGCACCCAGCGTTGACAAGAACACGATCTACACCGACGTGGTGAAGCGCGGTGAGATGGTGCGGCGCGTGCGTGGTCCCGGGACGCTGGTCTCCGAGCAGATCCGCTGGATCGCCGCGTTGACGGCGGGCCGGGTGGAACGGATCCACGTCGAGGCCGGCGAGGTGGTGGACAGCGCCACGATCCTGATGGAGCTGAGCAACCCTGACGTGGAGATCCAGGCGCTGGAGGCGCAGCGCCAGCTGGCGGCCGAAGCGGCGCGGCTGGTGGACCTGCGGACACGTCTGGAGACGCAGCGACTCAGCCAGGCGGCGCTGGTGGCCACGGTCCGGGCTCAGCACCTGGAGGCGATGCGCAACGTTGAGCGGGACGAGCGGCTGGCGGAGGACGGGCTGATCTCGGACATCGATCTTCAGAACTCGCGGGATCGGGCGGAGGAGTTGCAGTCACGGGCCGACATCGAGGGCCAGCGTCTCGAGGTGATGACGCAGGCGGAGTCCTCACAGCTGTCCGCACAGCGGAACCAGGTCGAGCGGCTGCGTTCCATCGCTGACTTCAAGCTCAACCTGGTGGAATCGATGGCCGTGGTGGCCGGCGTCGCCGGCGTGCTGGCCGACCAGCCGCTGGAGGAAGGCCAGTGGGTGAGACCGGGCGACTACCTGGCGCGCGTGGTGCAGCCGGGTCGGCTGAGAGCCGAGCTGCGGATTCCGGAGACACAGGCCCGCGACGTGGCGATCGGTCAGATCGCCCTCATCGACACGCGCAGCGACACGATACTCGGCCGGGTCATTCGAATCGACCCGGCGGTCCAGGGCGGCACGGTGACCGTGGATGTGCGGCTCGAAGGCGAGCTCCCACGCGAAGCCCGCCCCGACCTCAGCGTCGACGGCACGATCGAGATCGAGCGACTCACGGATGTCCTTTACGTCGGCCGCCCGGCCTACGGCCAGGCGAACAGCCTCGTCGGTCTGTTCAAGGTCATCGAGGATGGCGACGCTGCGACACGCGTCACGGTTCGCCTGGGCCGCAGCTCGGTGAACACGATCGAGATCATCGACGGCCTGCTGGAGGGCGAGACCGTGATTCTGAGTGATATGTCGGCCTGGGATGCTTACGATCGAGTCAGGCTGCGGTAGTCAAACAGATTAGTAGACGAGTGGACTGGTAGACGAGTAGACGAGAGATATCGTAGGGGCAGATCCTTCACAGGGGTGACTGAACCATGGCAGACAACAAGGGCAACGGAAAGGCGCTGATCAAGCTGGACGGCGTGAAGAAGGTCTTCTACACCGAAGAGGTGGAGACCCACGCGCTTTCCGACATCCATCTCAATATCGCCGAAGGCGAGTACGTGGCGATCGGCGGCCCCTCGGGCTGCGGCAAGACCACATTGCTCTCCATCCTCGGCCTGCTCGACACGCCCACGGGCGGCGAGTACCTGCTGGATGCCGAGCCGGTGGCGAACCTGACCGCCTCGCAGCGGGCCCGGATCCGCAACCAGCACATCGGTTTCGTCTTCCAGGCTTTCAACCTGATCGGCGACCTGACCGTCTACGAGAACGTCGAGCTACCGCTCACCTACCGCGGCATGCCGGGCAGCGAGCAGCGTCAGCGGGTGGAAACGGCTCTGGAGAAGGTGGGAATGGCGCACCGCTCCAAGCACTACCCGTCCCAGCTATCGGGCGGTCAGCAGCAGCGCGTCGCGGTGGCGCGGGCGATCGTCGGCCAGCCGCTGATCCTGCTGGCGGACGAGCCGACGGGTAACCTGGACTCGAAGAACGGCGAGCACGTGATGGAGCTGATGCGCGATCTGCACCAGGAAGGCTCGACGATTTGCATGGTGACGCACGATCCGCGTTACGCCCACTACGCCGACCGCACCGTCAGCCTGTTCGACGGCCAGATCGTCAGCGAGGCGAACGGCGAGCGTGCGGCCGAGCTGCACGAGATCGGCTTCTGAGCGACAGGGACCGGGCAAACGTACAGATGATAAGACTAGAGAACGTCGAAAAGTCGTACGACGTCGGCGCCGGCCGGACGTTCGTGCTGCGGCAGATCAACGTCAAGGTCGCCGAGGGCGACTTCGTGACCATCATGGGGCCGTCCGGCGCGGGCAAGACGACCTTGCTCAATATCGTAGCCATGTTCGACGGCAACTGGCGGGGCGAGTACCACCTATACGACAAAGCCGTTCACAAGCTCAACACCAAACAGCGAAACAAGCTGAACAAACAGTACATAGGCTTCGTCTTTCAGCAGTTCCACCTTCTGGACGACCTGACCGTCGCCGAGAACCTCGACATCCCCCTGTCGTATCGTGACGTGAAGCGATCGGAGAGACAGGCCATCGTCGCCGACATCCTCGATCGTTTCCAGATGGTCGCCAAGAAGGATCTCTTCCCCAGCCAGCTGTCTGGCGGACAGCAGCAGCTGGTCGGCGTGGCCCGGGCGCTGGTCGCCGAGCCAAAGTTGATCCTGGCGGACGAGCCCACTGGCAGCCTGCATTCGAGCCAGGGCCAGATGATCATGGAGACGCTCAAGGAGCTGAACGATGGGGGCACCACGATCATCCAGGTGACGCACAACGAGAGTTGGGCGGCCTACGGCGACCGGATCATCAACCTGCACGACGGCTGGATCGTCGATGAGTAATAGCAGTTACCCTAGTCTTAGTTCTAGTCCTAGTCCAATTCTAGTCCTAGTTGACTACATGCCCAGGACTGGGACTACGATTGGACTACGACTAGAAGTAGGACTAGGACCAGACTTGGATGAAGCAACGGTAGAGAGTGTTCTTTGAGCGACGGTAACACGGATCCCAGAATACTGGTTGCCGATGACCAGCAGGATGTCCTGCAGGCGCTTCGGCTTTTGCTGAAGGGTGAGGGTTTCCAGACAGAGACAGCCACGTCACCCGCGGGCGTGCTGACGGCGGTCGAATCGCAAGACTTCGACGCCGTGCTGCTCGACCTCAACTACACGCGCGACACCACATCGGGCCAGGAGGGGCTGGACCTGCTGGCGAAGCTGCAGGGTCTGGACAGCACGTTGCCGGTGATCGTGATGACGGCCTGGGGCAGCGTCGAGACGGCGGTCGAGGCGATGCGCCGTGGAGCCCGCGACTACGTCCAGAAGCCGTGGGACAACACGCGCCTGCTGGCCAACCTGCGCACCCAGATCGAATTGGGACGGGCGCTGCGGCGGGAACAGCGGTTGGCCGACGAGAATCGCCGGCTGCGCAAAGACGGCCTTCCGGAACTGATCGCCGAGTCCCGGGCGATGACGCCGGTGCTGGAGATCATGGAGCGGGTCGCACCGTCGGAAGCCAACGTGCTGATCATGGGCGAGCACGGGACGGGGAAGGATGTGGTGGCGCGCTGGATCCATGCCGCCTCGGACCGCTCAGGCCGGCCGCTGGTCACGGTCAATGCCGGCGGCATAGCCGAGACACTATTCGAGAGTGAGCTGTTCGGCCACGTAAAGGGCGCTTACACTGATGCCAAGTCGGACCGCACTGGCTGTTTCGAGCTGGCGAACGGTGGCACGCTGTTCCTGGACGAGATCGCCAACGTGCCGCTCAAACAACAGGCGAAGCTGCTCCGCGTGTTGGAGAGCGGCGAGCTTCAGCGCGTCGGCTCTTCGAAAACTCGCAAGGTCCGCGTGCGCGTCATTTCGGCGACCAACGCCAGTATCGCCGAGGAGGTCAGCGACGGCAGGTTCCGTGAGGATCTGCTCTACCGCTTGAACACGGTGGAGATTCACCTGCCGCCACTGCGCGACCGCCGCGAGGATATCCCACTGCTCGCCGACCATTTCCTTCGCGACCAGGCAGAGCGCTACCGGAAACCCAGCCTCCGCTTCGATACGCAAGCGATGCAAGCACTGCTCGAGCACACCTGGCCCGGCAACGTCCGCGAGGTCGAGCACGTGATCGAGCGCGCGGTGCTCATGACACGCGGCGACGTCGTCAGAGCCGACGACCTGGGACTCCACACACGTACCGAGGCAGGTGCGGCGCTGGAACAGATGAAGCTGGACGAGGCCGAGCGACATCTCATCCAGCGGGCGCTCGATCGCTGCAGCGGCAACGTGAGTCACGCCGCGGCGGCGCTCGGCCTGAGCCGCAGCGCCCTTTACCGCCGCCTGCAGCGCTACGGCCTGTCTACTCCCAGCAACAACGGCGAATGAAGAGACTTCGCCACGACCAGGGCGTCTTGTTCATGACCCTGGTCGCGGGTCTCCCTGGCTCGCTATTCGGGCTGTATTTCGTCTGGACGGCGGCGTGGCGGCCGCACGTCCAATGGACCTTCACCCTGCTCATCGTTTCCGTGTGGCTCGGCTTCAGCTTCGCCGTGCGCGAACGCGTCATCCGCCCACTGCAGACATTGTCGAACATGCTGGCCGGCCTGCGAGAGAGCGACTACTCGATCAGGGCGCGCCAGGCGCGCAACGACGACCCGCTAGGTTTGGCGATGCTGGAAGCGAACATCCTGCGCGACACCTTGCGCGAGCAGAAGCTCGACGCGCTGGAGGCGACGGCGCTGTTGCAGCGTGTCATGCAGGAAATAGATGTTGCGGTCTTCGCTTTCGACTCGGAAGACCGGCTCAGGCTTGCCAACCGCGCCGGCCACATGCTGCTGGCCGCACCGCCGGAACGACTGATCGGCCGCGACGCGGCATCGCTCGGCCTGGCGAACTGCCTGGAGGTCGAGACCCACTCGACGCTCGATCTCTCGTTTCAAGGTCGGCTGGGACGCTGGGACGTGCGCCGCAGCACGTTCCGCCAGGGCGGGATACCCCACCAGCTGTTGGTGCTCACCGACCTGAGTAGGGCGCTGCGCCAGGAGGAGCGGCAAGCATGGAAGCGCCTGATCCGCGTGCTCAGCCACGAGATCAACAACTCGTTGGCACCGATCAAATCGTCGGCGGAGAGCCTGCTGAGCCTGATGGTCCGCGACCCGCGTCCGTCCGATCTGGACGACGACCTGCGATCCGGACTGA
Source organism: Gemmatimonadota bacterium (assembly GCA_039589155.1). Taxonomy (GTDB): domain Bacteria; phylum Gemmatimonadota; class Gemmatimonadetes; order Palauibacterales; family KS3-K002; genus Kutchimonas. The sequence continues at coordinate 14,739 of JBDHHX010000078.1, forward strand.
CGGTGATCGCCGGTCGGTCCGAGGCGCTACGGCGCTTCATGGCCTCCTACGCCGACCTGGCGAAGCTGCCGCCGCCGACGCCGGGACCGGTGCACGTGGCCAATTGGATCCATCGCGCCGCCGAGCTGGAGACGCGGCTAGCGGTCGCCGTCTCTGATGGCCCTGACATGACCATCGAGGCCGACGGCGATCAGCTCGACCAGCTGCTCATCAACCTGGTGAGGAACGGAGTCGACGCGGCGCTGGAAACAGGAGGCGCGGTCGAAGTCGGCTGGCGTGGTGATGCAGAGAAGTTGGAGGTGTGGATTCGTGACGAAGGCCCGGGCCTCTCCGACACCAAGAACATCTTCGTGCCCTTCTTCAGCACCCGCCCCGGCGGCTCGGGCATCGGCCTCGTGCTGAGCCGCCAGATCGCCGAGGGGCACGGAGGTACGCTGGAGCTAGAGAACCGCGTCGACCGCAGCGGCTGCATAGCCACCCTGACCCTACCGAAGCACAACGGCAGCCAGAATCGGCTGCTTCTTCACTCGTAACACTCCCTACCGGACAGAGAACTACTCGGTCCGCAGCGCGTCGTTGGGATCGACCCGCGTCGCCCGGAACACCGGAGCAGAGATCGCGGCGAGCGCGATTGCCACCATGAAGAGCGCGCCGCCCGCCAGGTGTAGCGGGTTGAAGGGACTGATACCGTAAAGCCAGCTCGCGGTTACCTGCGCCGAGGCCATCGCCAGCCCAACCCCGATGATGACGCCAAGGCCGACCAGTCGCATGCCGGTGGAGAGGAACAGCCGCAGGACCTTGTGGCTGTCGGCGCCGAGGGCCACGCGCACGCCGATCTCGTGGGTGCGGCGCGAGACGTAGTAGGACATCACGCCATAGGTACCGGCGATGACCAGGGCGAGCGCGGTGGCGGCGAAGAGACTGACGAGGAGCATGAAGAAGCGCCTGCGTTCGGTGGCCTGCTTCAACGCGTCACCCATCGTCCGCACGCCGGCGAGCGGGATCTGGTTATCGAGGCCGTGCAGTGCTGCCCTCAAGCTGGGTGTCAGTGCGCGCGGATCGCCGGATGTACGGACGACCAGTCGTGTAAAGGTCCAGAGCTGATTGCTGTGGTGTGAATACATCTCCGGGAGCGGCGGATATTCGACCCCCCACTGTGGAACGTTCTCGACAACGCCGACGATCGTTGCGGTCCAGGTCGGCGACGCCGCGTCCTGCCTGACCCGTCTTGCCAAAGCGTTCTCGCCGGGCCAGTACTCGTCAACAAACGCCTGGTTGACGACGATGTTTCGGTCGCTGGCGGAATCGGAAGTGATCTTGTCGTTCTCGTTCAGCAGCCTACCCGATAGCAGTGCGATGCCCATCGCCTCGAAGTAGTGGGGACTCACATAGGACCGCTCGATCAGCGGACGTCGCGCCTCGGGGTCATAGGTCTCACCCTCCACGAGGAGCGAGCCGTTGTTGCCGCCGTTCATCGGGATCTTGTTCGTCGCCGCGGCGAACTCGACACCAGGTAACGCCTCGACCTGGCTGATGAGCTCGTCAAAAAAGGCGACACGTTGTTTTGTTTCCTCGTACCCGGGCCCGTTCGCCGAGATTCCGGCAACGAGCACCTGGTCGGTGTCGAAGCCACGCGGGATGCTGGAGACGTTCAGGTAGCTCGCCACCAACAGACCGGCCCCGTTGGCCAGCACGAAGGCGGTCGCAAGCTGGCTGGTGACAAGCGCACCCAGGACCCGGTTGTGCTTTCGCCCCGTGGTCCGGCTTCCCTGCCCCTCCTTCAACGAGCCGACGAGGTCGGTGCGTGACGCGAACAGCGCCGGCGCTAGGCCGAAGATCAGACCGGTCGCCACCGAAATCAGAATGGAGTAGAGCAGCACCTGGCCATCGACCTGGATCCCTTCGACCCGGGGGATGTACGCCGGGATGCGTTCCTTCAGCGCCTCGACGCCCCAGAGTGCGAAGATCACACCGATGAGGCCGCCCAAGACAGACAGAATCATGCTCTCGGTGAGCAGCTGGCGAACTAGCCGGCCGCGCCCGGCGCCCATCGAGGCGCGGATCGCCAGCTCGGTCGTTCGCGTCGTGCCCCGCGCCAGCAGCATGCTGGCCACGTTGGCGCAGGCGATGAGCAGGACGAGGCCGACGACGGCCAGCAAGATCAGCAGAAACGATTTCACATAGCCGAGCGAGCGCTGCATGAGCGGGTCGATCCAGACAGTGACCTGGGCATTCGAGGCTGGATACTGTTCGGCGAGGCTGGCGGCGATGCCCCTGAGGTCAGCTTCCGCCTGCTCGACCGTGACCTGGTCACGCAGTCGCCCGACGGACGCGTACTGGTGCGAGCCCCGTCCCGAACCATCGCGCGGCAGTACGAGCGGCAACCACAGTTCGGGGTCCTCGGTCATGGAGCTCCACGGCCTTGGAAACTCGTAGGCCTCCGGCATCACACCGATGACCGCGTAGCTCTCTCCGTTGATCGTGATCCGCTGCCCGACTACATCTGGCGCGCTACCATAGCGGCGTTTCCACAGCCGGTCGCTGAGAATCACAACGTAGTGGCTGCCTTCCAGCTCCTCGTCGTCGCTGAATAGCCGTCCGATCGCCGGCTGCACACCCAGCGCCCGAAACACGCTGGCCGTGCCCCGGGACGCATAGCTGCGCGTCGGCTCCGGCTCCCCAGCCAGGTTGACCCAATTGAACCCGAGGAGCCCCATCTCGACGAGACTCGTGTTCTGCTCTCGCATGTCGAAGTAGTCGGGCACCGCGACCGGCTGATACCAGCGGCCCTCCGGGTGCGTCTCCCAGATCGCCACCACGCGCTCGGGCTCCGGGTACGGCAGCGTTCGCAGGATGAGACCCTTCAGCACGCTGAAGATCGCCACGTTGGCGCCGATCCCGACGGCGAGCGTCAAAGCGATGAGCAACGAGAACCCCGGCCGCTGTGTGACCTGGCGGAGCGCGTACCGTATATCCTGCACTATCCCGTCCATGATCTACTCTTCTCTCAAAGCGGTTACCGGATCGATGTGCAGGGCGCGGAGCGCCGGCAGCTAGCACGAGACCAGCGCAGCGGCGCAGAGCAAGAGCGCCACTAGGGCCCGACGTCCGTCACAGTAGATCTGTGTACAAGAGGGCAAATCCGGTGCCACGGGCGCCGGAAACCGCCGTCACAAGCCTTTGTATTGCAATGAGTTATACGGGCGGATTCGCCCGCGTGGACGGACGCTGTCCGCTATCGGCACTGGCTGTTCGGAAACGAACGGCGCGCGGCGGATCGGCTACGGCTCGAGCGCGACGGCGCGGAACCTGACGTCGGGATCCGGTCGTCCGGTGGGGAAGCGCGCCGTTTTGATGACCCTGCGGTTGTCACCCCAAATGAGGTAGAACGCGTCGTCGTCCATGGTGGCGTCGTTGTAGTCGCCCATGTAGCAGCTCTTGACCAGCGGGTCGAAGTTGGGGTTGAGCGGCGGCACGTCGAACGACTCTGCGGTGACGCGCTCGTTGGCCCAGGAGCGGCCGTGGTCTGTGGAGATGGCGCGGTAGATGTCGAGCTTTCGGTTCGCCCGGTCGTTGCGCCGGTCGTAGAAGAAAACGTTCACCTGTCC
>JBDHHX010000079.1:0-12062 GCA_039589155.1 Gemmatimonadota bacterium
ACCCCGTGATGCGGTTTCGAGCGACGGGCCAGGGCGACACGTCGTTCATCGCCCAGGTGGCGCGCCAGTTGGCCGGGCCGGCGGAGGCGGCCACGGCGGTCAAGCAAGTATCGGGAGACGTCGACTACGTGAGCGCCGTGGTCGAGACCCGCGGCGATGCGGATCTGCAACGGATGTCGGCGCCAGTACTCCGATCGATCGCATCCACCGCACACGACCTCGATCTCCAGGTGCTCGCCCACGTAAGCTCGGTGGCGGACGTGAAGATGGCGCTGCGCACCGGCGCCGACGGGCTCGAGCACGTTCCGTTCGACGCCGACATCGATTCGGCGACGCTGGCCACGCTGCTCGAGCGCGGGATCGTCGTCGATCCGACGTTGCAGTCGGTCGAGGTCTGGCTCGGCGAAGCGCGGCGCGACACCGCCGGCGCGCGAACGGCGCGCCGCAATGCGGGCCTCCTGGTTGAAGCAGGCGTGCCGCTGGTGGTCGGCAGCGACGCGCCCAGCCCCGGCACGACGTTCGGCTTCACGTTCCACGAAGAGTTGCGCAACCTGGTGGAGATCGGGTACACGCCGGGCCAGGCGATCGCCGCGGGTACGATCGTGGCCGCCGCCTACCTGGGCGTCGCCGAGCGGCTGGGCAGCATCGCGCCAGGCAAGTGGGCGGACATCATCGCCGTGGGCGGAGAGCCGCTCGCCAGCATCGAATCGGCTGCGGATATCTACCTGGTGATCGCGGACGGGCAGGTGCTTTACAACGCGTTGGGAGAAGTCCGGCGGCCCGGCGGAGTCATCGCGCTGGCGAAACAGCACGAATGAACAAGACTTCCAGCACTTACAAAGGCGTTCTCTTCGATCTAGACGGTACCCTGGTCGACTCCATCGACCTGATCCTCGCCTCCTACCGTCATATGATAGAGGTCCACCTGGGCCAGACGATCTCCGACGAAGAGTGGCTGCGAACGATGGGAATGCCGCTCCGCATCCAGCTGAAGAGCTTCAGCGATTCGCCGGAGCAGCGCGAGGCGATGTTCCACACTTATCTGGCCCACAACCAGGAGAACCACGACCGGCTGCTGCGGCCATTCGCCGGCATGCGAGAGGCGGTCGCCGCGCTGCACGACGCCGGTTATCGTATGGCTGTGGTGACCAGCAAGATTCGCGATCACGCGTGGCGCGAGCTGCGCGCCTTCGACATGGCCGACTACTTTGATGTCATGGTGAGCGCCGACGACGTGGAGAAGCCGAAGCCCGACCCCGAGCCGGTGCGCAAAGCATTGGAAGCCATGCAGCTGCCGGCGGCCGAAGCCCTGTTCGTCGGAGACAGCCTGTTCGATCTACAGGCCGGCCGCGCGGCCGGCGTCGATACCGCCGCCGCGCTCTGGGGCCCGTTCGGGCGCGAACAGCTGGAGGCGGGCCGGCCCGACCACTGGCTGACCGATGTGGACGCGCTGCGGGATCTGCTGGGAGTCGCGACGGAGGCCGGCGATGCCTAGCCGGCGCAGGGGCGCCGAGCCCCTACCGGTCGAGGGCCGCGACCGCTGGCGGCGGCGCGCCCTGACCGCCCAGGGCGTCTATTACCTGCTGGCCGGGCTCTGGCCATTGGTGCACTTCGGCAGCTTCGCCGACGCCGTGGCGCTCCTCATCAACCCGTTCCAGGCCCAGACCTTCGGCGCCGTGATCGCCGTGGTTGGCAGCAGCCTGATCGAGGCCTGCCGACGCGGACCGCCGGCGGCGAAACCGACGGCGCTGGGGATCGGTATTGCCGGCGCCATCGCGCTGGTCAGCCTGCTCTGGCTGCCGCGGCAAGGCGGCTGGTCGGCGCTCTGGATCGACCTCGCCTTCGAGGTGACTTTCGCGGTGGCACTGGTCGTGCTCTACCCCCGGGCCCAGCCCGAGCGCACACGAACCGCAACACGCAGACGGTGACGCGTACCATGAAGATCAACTACTTCGAGATGGAGCGCTGGCAGTCGACGTGGGAGAACCGCGTCGAGTTCAATCTCTCGGAAAGCGGCGTCCACCCGATGACGCCCGCCGAGCTGCTCGCGCTCGCCGGCGCCGATCCACAGCAGCTGCTCGACCAGCGGCTCATCTATAACCAGTCGAACGGTACCGACGAGCTGCGCGAGCTGATCGCCGGCATCTATCCCGGCGCCACGCTCGACAATGTGCTGGTGAGCAACGGCGGCTCGGAAGCCAACTACGTCACGACCTGGAAGCTGCTCGAGCCGGATGACGTCGTGGTCATGCAGGCGCCCAACTACATGCAGATGTGGGGGCAAGGCGAGAACTTCGCTCGCGAGGTTCGGCCGTTCCGGCTGGTCGAGGAGCGCAATTGGGCGCCCGACCTGGACGAGCTGCGCGCCGCCGTCGACTCGAGCGTCAAAGCCATCGTCATCACCAACCCGAACAACCCGACCGGCGCGATTCTCAGCGAGCCCGAGATCGACGAGATCGTGCGCGTCGCCAACAGCGTCGGCGCCTGGATCATCTCCGACGAGATCTATGCCGGCGCCGAGCTGGACGGCGTCTGGTCGCCGACCTTCTGGGGCCGTTACGACCGCGTCGTCGTCACCTCCGGGCTCTCGAAAGCCTACGGGCTGCCCGGCCTCCGAATCGGCTGGGCCGTTGGGCCCGCCGACTTCATCGCCGAGCTCTGGCCCTACAAGGACTACACCAGCATCGCGCCGGGCACGCTCAGCGACGTCTGCGCCCGTATCGCTCTGCAGCCCGAGACGCGGGCCCGCATCCACGAGCGCACTCACGGCATCCTCAACACGAACCTGGCCTCGACCGAAGAATGGCTAAAGGGCCGGTCAGAGATCTTCCACTACGTGGCGCCGCGCGCCGGCGCTATCGTCTACACTCGCTACAACCTGGACATCAATTCGAGCGCCCTGGCCCAGCGGCTGAAGGACGAGTGTAGCGTGCTCATCGTACCCGGCGACCACTTCAACATGGACGGCTACATGCGGCTCGGGTTCGGGCCGCCGGAGTCGGAGTTGATGGAGGCGCTGGAGAGGGTGGAGTTGGTTATCCGGTCAGTTAGATAGAAAGAGGCCCGTCCCCAAGAGCTCGGGAACGGGCCTCTTCTTCTGCCGCACCAAAAGTCCGGAGTCAGTCACCGCCGATCGTACACGTCGATTCCTTGCCTTTGCGCACGAAGGTCAGCTCGACCTGGCCACGCCGCACCAGCCGCCTGAGCTCGGAAATCGTTTCTACTCGCTCGCCGTCTACCTCGGTGATCACGTCAAACTCGCGCAGCCCGGCGTTGTACGCCGGCGTTTCCTCGACGACCTCGACGATCAGCAGTCCGCCCTCGACCTCGAAGTAGTCGGCCGATTCCTCGTCCAGCTCCTTGAAGCGGGCGCCGGCCACCGCATCACTGAAGACCCAGATCGTTTGCGCCCCCTCAGGAGTCGCCACCGAGATCTGCACGTCCGGTGACTCGACCTCGACCGGTTTCACCCGCAACGTGCGCTCTGCCATCGCCTCGGTCTGCAGCCGGATCTGTTCGTAGGTTTCGATCAAGGCGAGGTTGATGGAGTCGATCTGCAGCTGGAGGGCTACGGCTACCTGCTCCTGTGTTTCACTCAACGGTCGCGCCGCCTCCACCCGCGCAAGTGCGACCTCCGCGTCCTTCAGCGCCATCTGCAGCGCAAAATGGCCTTCCTTCAACTCGACGACCTGCACGTACAGAGAGTCCCAGCGCCCGGGCACGAATTCGACTACTACTTCATCTTTGTCCCCGCCGAACGCGTCTTCCGCGGAGCCGGGAACGATCGTCAGTGTGACCTCGCGGCCGCTACGGAGTACCACAAACTCCGCATCCTGTCCGATCCGCAGCGCCTCGAACGGCCGGCCCCACTCGCTCTCCTGCGCCAGCACCCTACCGTTGACCGAAACGATCAGGTCGCCGACCCTAAGGCCGCCGGCCTCGGCCGGGCTGTCTTCCCAGACCTTGCTGATCCGCGCTTCGCCTTCGGTGTAGAAGTCGATCCCAAGCCAACCGCGGTCCGGATCCTTCTGGCCGTAGAGCCCGGAGGCCACGGCCAGCGTCATCGTAAACGCCAGAAGCGTTCGCCCGCTCAAACGCTTGATACTTCTCATTCAGCTCATCTAACCTCTTGCTGTCCCCTTTATAACGAAGCGGCGGTGCGCCTGCCCCAGCGCTACCGCCACCGATTCTGTGAACTCGTACCCTGTGCGCTAATCTGACGCATTACCGCGTCACGCTCCTGCAACGCCGAGAACAAATAGGCGTTGAGTGCCTCGTCCGCCGGGTTCACCGCCAACGCGGTCCGCGATGCTTCGACCAGTGCGTTCAGCGAGGCCAGCCGCTCGGCCGCCAAAGACGGCGTCTCAGCTCCCTGCTCCGCCGCCATCCGCTCCAGGTTGCGCAGCGCCACGTCGTACTGCACGCCCAGCCGCTGCACTTCCGCCAATGCGTCCGTGAGCGATGCCGGCGGCAACTGCGGACCCGTCGGCGTCTGCGCCACCATGCCGCTGACCGGCACGCTCTCCGTCGCACCCTCGTCCGGCTGGATGAAACGGCCCAGCCCCAGGCCGATCACGAAGACCGCCGCCATCGCCGCCGCCTGCAGGGCGACCAGCTTCGGCCAACCCAGCTTGAACCGGCGCGCCGGAGCCCCTCCCGGCAGCCGCGCCGCGATCGCCGTCCACAGCTCGGGCGGCGGGTCCAGTTGCGGCAGCTCGCGCAGCTCTGAACGCAGCTGCCTCATCACCTCCAGCTCGCCACGGCAGACCGGGCAATCGGAGAGGTGCTTCTCGGCGCCAACAACCTGGGCGCCGTCTAGCAGCTCCGAGAGCGCTTCATTCGTTAGATGCACCATGATCAACTACCTCAGCTGATTTTTCGACGACGAGCGCTCTCAGTCGCGCCCGCGCCTTCGACAACTGGGACTTCGACGTGCCTACCGCGATCCCCAGTCGGTCGCCTATCTCCTCGTGCGTGAATCCTTCCACGTCATGCAACCACAGAACCGCTCGATACCCGTCCGGCAGCTTGTCCAGCGCCCGCTGTACCATCAACCGGTCTGCTGCGCCCGACGCCGGATAGCGGTCCGGATTCCCCAGCGTCGTGCTCCCATCAAAGCTCTGCTCCAGGTCGCGCCGTCGCGCCAGCTGTCTCAGCCGCGTCAGCGCCGTGTTCACCGCGATCCGGTGAATCCACGTCCCGAACGCCGCATCGCCTCGGAACGCCCGGATCTTCTGGAACGCGTTCGCCCAGGCGTCCTGGGCCAGGTCCGCCGCCAGGTCATCGTCTCCGGCCAGCCGGCGCACCACCGTATAGACCCTCGACGAATGCCGCTCGTACAGCTGCTGCATCGCCTCGAGCCCGCCTTCACACGCCTGGCGGACCAGGATGGCCTCGTTAACGTCGACCAATACGCGCCCCTCCCTTTACCGTCATTTAGACGGCTGACTCCTCTCGGGAGTTGCCTGCCATGACTCGCAATGCCCGCCTCAAATATGGCGCCACGCGCCAGGCCAGTGGCACGAACAGCGTCGCCGCCAGCCACCCGGTCAGCGCGTCTATCCCGTAGTGGAACCTACCGTAGACCGTGCTGATTGTAAGGCCAATTACAAACGGGAAGAAGATCGCCCAGACCAGCCGGTCGCGGCGCCAGGTCACGGCCAGGATCGTCACCGCCACCGCGACGTGGGAGCTGGGGAACGCCGCGCCCTTGCTGCCGCCATCCTCCAGCACCCAGTGGACCCAATTGTACCACCAGCCCTCGGCCAGGCTGCCGCCGATGAGCGGGAACTCGTAGTGCGGTCCCTGAACGGGCCAGAAGATGAAGACCAGGTAGCAGCTGCAGAAGACGATGAGCTCGGCGTAGACGAGGTCGCGAAGCCCCTTGATGCGACCGCGCAGGTACATCAGCAAGGCGGCACCGGGCAGCATGATCCAGTAGGAGGCGTAAAAGAAGTGCATCAACTCGCTCAGCCATCCGAAGGGGAACGTCTCGCTGAGAGTCATGGCCAGCTGTTGGCCGAAGATCGCCTGTTCCCAGGCCTGGACGGTGGCGTCGTTGAAGCCATCGCTGAACAGCTGAGCCAGGTAACGGATCTCGTAGTAGAGGTAGGTGATGAAGATGAACGGGTAGACGTCGCGGAAGAAGCCGACGGCCGATTTTCCGCGCAGCGGCTGAGCGCCGATCCAGAGCCCGAACAGCACCAGGAAGACGTGCACCAACGTGAGCCTGATCCAGGGCCCCGTCCCCAGCTGCCAGCCGAAGGCGGCGAACAAGATTCCGCTGAACGATACGTAGCCGACGAAAACCAGGTCTGTGGCCTGGGCCGAGCCCAGCCAGCGTTGGACGAGCCTCACAGCCACTCTTCTTTCCGATACCACTGTGCCGTCTGTTGCAAGCCGTTCTCGCTGTCGTATTTCGGTTCCCAGCCGAGCTCTGAAGTGAGCCGGGTCACCCGGCAGGTCCAGGCCCGCTCCGACATGTCCCTGGCGCGCCGCCGATCCAGCTGCCCCGGTTTCCCAGAGCCCACCAGCTCCGCGGCCACACCAGCCGCTTTCATCACGACTGAAGGAAGCGGCAGGCGCATGGCCCGGCGACCGACCGCCGTCGCGATGGTGCCGGCGAGCTGGCGCCAGCCGATGATTTCCGGGTGCCCGACGAAATAGGTGCGGCCCACCGCTTCCGGCTTCTCGGCGGCCAGCAACATCGCCGCGGCGGCGTCATGAACATGCACCAGCTGGACGAGTCGACGCCGCATCCCCGGCACCACCACGACGCCCCGGGTCGCCATTTGGAAATACGGCAGGGTGTCCTCGTCACGGGGGCCGTAGACCGCCACGGGCCGCAATACTGAAACCTGCAAACGGTCGGCGTAGTTCAGCGTCTCCTCTTCCCCAGCCAGCTTGCTCCACCCGTAGTCGCTGGTCGGCGCCGGCGGATCGTCCTCCTCGCGCGGCCTTTTCAACGTGCCGGGGCCCGCCGCCGCCTGACTGCTGCAATAGACGAAACGAACCTCGCGCCGGTTGTGCGAGCTGGCCTCCAACAGCACGCGCGTGCCCTCGTGGTTGGCCGCTATGAGCTCGTCACGTGAGCCACGCGTCCGTCCGGCGCAGTGGAACACAGCATCGATGCCATCCACCGCCCGCTTCACGCCGCCCGCATCGCGCACGTCCGCGACGACCAACTCTACCTGTTTCCCTTCCATCCAGCGCAGGTTGCTCGTTGCGCGGACAGTACAGCGCACCCGCCAACCCGCGGCCAGCAGAGCATCGACGACATGGCTCCCGAGAAAGCCGGTGCCGCCGGTTACCAGCGCTGTGCGGCGATCAGGCAACGCTCACCTCACAAGGCCCGGTCGTAGAGCCGGTACCTCTTGTACTCCACGAATCCAATCTTCTTAATCGCCGACACCATGGCCTCGTTGTCCTCCAGGACCCACGAGCTCTCGCCCCACGGATGGCGCCCGCTCGTCCCGCGGGTGAACGTCTCGTAGTAGAAGAGGCCGGCCAACGGCGAGCCTCGATACTGTTCCTTGACGCCCAGCGTGATGATCCGCAGCCCGCTTACGCGCCGCAGGTGCCACAGCAGCTTGAAGATTCCGAACGGTAACAGCCGGCCGTTGGCGTGGCGGATCGCCTGGTTCACGTCTGGCAACGAAAGCGCGAAGCCCGCCGGCTCGCCTTCGATTTCGCCGATGAGCGCCAGGTTTGGATCCACGACCGGCTTCAGCTGCTTCGCCATGTGATCGACTTCAGCATCGGTCATCGGGACGAAGCCCCAGTTCTTCTCCCACGCGTCGTTGTAGAGATCGCGGATCAACGCCACCTCTTCTTCGAACCGCTTCATGTTTAGCGAGCGGATCCGGATGTCGAGGCCCGATCGCTTGACCATGCCGTCCAGCCTGTTGAACAGCTTGTGATTGACCGAGTCTTCGTCTCCCCTGTGAGCCAGCAGGTCCTTTGCTTTCCTGAGACCCCACCCCTCCAGCAGTTCGGCATAGTACGGCGGGTTATAGGTCATCATCACCATCGGCGGATCGTCGAAGTTCTCGACCAGCAGGCCACACTCCTCGTTGGTCGAAAAGTTCGTCGGCCCGCGAATCGTATCGAGCCCACGGCCCCGCACCCATTCCGCGGCCGCATCGAGCAGTGCGCCGGCGACTTCGGCGTCTTCGATCGATTCGAACATCCCGAAGAAGCCGATATTCTCGTCGTGGAATTCGTTGTGAAGGGTGTTCTCTATCGCGGCGATCCGGCCTGCCGGCACGCCATCCTTGTACGCGAGGAAGAGCTGAACGGCGCCGTGCCCGAAGAACGGGTTCTCGTTCGGGTCGATGCGTTTCTTCTCCTCCATCAGTAGCGGCGGCACCCAGGCCGGGTAGCGGCCGGGGTAGATTCGCCACGGGAAGCGCACGAACTCCTTGCGCTCACCCCGCGTCTCAACGGGTCTGACCTCTACGCTCACTTGTCCGCTCGCTGTGTTGTTTGGGCGTGACGGGTGGAGTAGCTATGAGATGACGCCCAGCTGCTTGCCCACCTTCTCGAACGTCTCGAGCACGTGGTCAAGCTGATCGTCCGTGTGCTCGGCGATGTAGCTCGTCCGCAAACGGCAGCTGTTCTCCGGCACCGCCGGCGGCATGACCGGGTTGGTGAACACACCGTCGTCGAACAACGCCTTCCAAAAGATGAACGTCTTCTCCATCGGCCCGATCCAGATCGGAATGATCGGCGTCTCCGTCGGGCCAATCTCGAAGCCGAGGCTCCTAAAGCTCTCCATCATCCGATGCGTGATTTGCCACAGCCGCTCGCGTCGTTCCGGCTCCTGCTCGATGATGTCGAGCGCCGCGAGACAGGTCGCCACTGCGGCCGGCGGCATGCTGGCGCTAAAGATAAGACTGCGGGCGTGGTGCCTCAGGTAGTGCACGACCGCCTCGGGACCGGCAACGAAGCCGCCGATCGACGCGAACGACTTGCTGAACGTGCCGATCGTCAGCGGCACCTGGTCCGTCATTCCGTGGTACTCGGCCGTTCCGGCACCCGTCGGACCCAGGTAGCCGATGGCGTGCGCATCGTCGACAACAAGCAGCGCTTCGTACTCGTTGCACAGCGGGACCAGGTTCGGCAGGTCGGCGATGTCGCCCTCCATGCTGAACACGCCGTCCACAACCACCATCCGGCCCTCGATGCCCTTCTCGCGATCGCCTTCCAACTGCCGCCGCAGGTTCTCCAGGTCGCCATGGTTGAACCGCCCCACCGAGCCCATCGCCAGTCGGCTCCCGTCGACGATGCTCGCATGGTCCAGCTTGTCCAGGTAGACCTTGTCGTTCCGGCCGACCAGCGTTCCGATCGTGCCCAGGTTCGTCTGGTAGCCGGTACTGAAGACCAGGGCGGCATCGGTCCCGACGAACTTCGCCAGCCGCTCTTCCAGCTGGTCGTGCAGTATCGTGTTGCCGTTGAGAAATCGGCTGCCCGTACAGCCGCTGCCATACTTTCTGATCGCGGCCTGGGCGGCCTCGACGACGCAGGGATGGTGGGTGAGACCCAGGTAGTTGTTCGAGCCGACCATGATCCTCGGCGTTCCATCGACGAACGCCTCTGTCGAAGAAGAGCCTTCGATCGGCACGAAATAGGGGTAATAACCGGACGCCATAACCTCACGCGCCCGCGTGAAGTTGCGGCACTTGTCCAATATCTGCATTCTCCCTCCCCGGGAGGTTGTAACCGCTATTTGACCCTGCTAGATTGGCAGAAACCCTGTCGGGTGAGCCTTGATTTTACCCGCTCAGGACCCGATCGGCAAGGCAGAGCAACGGTGTTGGCCGCTCGCCATCCTCCTCCCGGACATGACAGTACGAAACCGATAGGACTCGAATCGCGCCCGATGAAGATCACAGGCAAGGACGGCATAAGCTTCGTGGAAATGCTCGCCGCGATTGCGCTGCTGGCGGTCCTGGTCGCCATTGCCTGGGGGAAATTCAACACATCGTTTGAGGAAGCGCTGGAAGCCACCCTGGTGAGCGAGCTCCGCAACCTGGCCACCGCGCAAGAGGTCTACTACCGGAACCACGTTACCTACACCACTGACCTCACCGCCCTCTCGCTCGCCGAGAGTCCCAAGAGCGAAATCAACATCACTTCGGCCGACGTCCGCGGCTGGGCCGCCTGGAATCGGATCGACAAGACCCTCATTCGTTGCGAGGTCTACACGGGCAACGGCCACACGTCGCCGCTCGGCTTCGCGGAGACGCCGGAGAACATCACCTGTGATAAACCGTGAGGGTGGTGGGTGGTGAGCAGTAAGCGGTGAGCGGTAGGCCGTAAACCGTAGGCGGTAGGAGCTAGACGGTGGGATACTCAAGGCGGCCGGGGAAACTCGGCCGGTTGTTTATATGTTCATAGTCCGCGACTCGTCACTACCGCTTACCGTCTACCGCTTACCGCTCACCCGGTACCACCCCAATGAGTAAGCAAGCGAAAAGTACCTACGACGTCGTCGTCATCGGCGCGGGCGCAGCCGGCCTCGTCACCGCCATCGGCTCGGCGACGCTCGGGGCCCGGGCCGCACTGATAGAGAAGGGCCGCTTCGGCGGCGAGTGCCTGTGGACCGGGTGCGTACCGAGCAAGGCACTGATCCGCACCGCCCAAACGCTTCACGACGCCCGGCACGCCGACCTCGTCGGACTCCGGTCGACCGAGATCGATTTCGAGTTCCCGGACGTGATGAAGAGCATGCGCGAGGTCATCGCTCGCATCCAGCCGCACGACGATCCCGAGACCGTGCGCGCAAAAGGCGCCGAACCGATCCAGGGTGCCGCCAAGATCCTCGCCTCCGGCGCGGTCGAAGTGAACGGTGACAGGCTCAGGACAAAGCGCATCGTCATCGCCACGGGCTCGCGCCCCCTGATTCCTCGCATCGACGGACTCGAGCAAGCTGGTTACCTGACCCACGAGACCATCCTCGAGCGCGACGAGTTACCGAAACGCCTCCTCGTTCTCGGCGCCGGGCCCGTCGGCATCGAGTTCGCCCAGATCTTCAACCGCATGGGCAGCCAGGTCACCGTCGTCGAGCTACTCGGCACGATTCTGCCCAACGAGGATGCAGAGCTTACCGCCGCGTTGCGGGAGAATCTGGAGGCGGAGGGGATTCGCTTTCTGCTCGGCCACAGTGCGATGGCGGCGGAGCGCAACGATGATGGTCGGACCCTGGTGTTACGCCGGGCGGATGGCACGGAGACCCGGCTGTGCGGCGACGAAATCCTGGTCGCCGCCGGGGTCCGCCCCAACACCGAGTCGCTCGGCCTCGAGAACGCCGGTGTGCAACTCGATTCACGCGGCGCCGTTCGCGTCGACTCGAAGCTGAGGACCACGGCCCGGGGGATCTGGGCAGCCGGCAATGTTACAGGTGCGCTCCTCTTCACCCACGTGGCGGACTACCAGGCGCGGCTGCTCATCCGCAACATGTTCTTCCCCTTCCCCGCCACCGCCGACTACCGCCGCGTGCCGTGGGCCGTCTACACCGACCCCACCATCGCCCGCGTCGGGCTCACCGAGGCCGAAGCGCAAACGCATTACGGCGATCGGATCGGCGTCTACCGTTATTCGCTCGACAACCTGGACCGCGCGATGACCGACCGCGCCGCCCGCGGCCTGGTGAAGCTGATCACCGACCGGCACAGCCATATCATCGGCGGACACATCCTCTCCAGCCACGCCGACGCACTCATCCACGAGATCGCGCTCGCCATGCAGGCCGGCGTCAAGATCGGCGGACTCTCACGCATGGTGCACGCTTATCCCACGTGGCCGGAAGGCATCAGACGGACGGCGGATGGATATTATCGAGAGAAGTTCGCCGGGAGTCGGCTGAAGCCGCTGCTGCGGTGGTGGGTCAGACGGTGACGATTACGATTACGATCAGGATCACAATCACGAGCGGAAGCAGAAGAAGAACGACTCTTGCTCGCGCTCGTGATCGTGATCGTGATCGTAATCGTAATCGACCTAGAAACCCAAAGCTTCGCGGTACTCCGGGTTGATCCGATCCGGCGACCAGTACGGCTCCC
>JBDHHX010000080.1:0-20597 GCA_039589155.1 Gemmatimonadota bacterium
GGTTTGCGACCCAAACGGCCAGCCAGGATCATCGCCAGGTTGGAGGACAAGTCGCCGTGCGACAGATCGCGGGGTCGCTCGAGGCGGACGACCAGGTCGTCGCCGGCGCCCAGTTGTTGACCTGCGCGCTGTAGGGCCGCTTCGAGCTCCGGGTGCCGCATCTACTTCTTGTCCTTCTTTGAGTCCTTCTTCGATTCCGGCTTCGTCGGGGACGAGTCAGATTTCGGAGTCTCTTTTCCGCTGCCCGACTCCGATTCCTTTTTCGCCTCTTTCTTGTACGAGTCCTTCCGGTAGTCGGTGGTGTAGAACCCTGAGCCCTTGAACAGAAAGCCGGCACCGCCCGAGATGAGGCGTTGGGCGAGCCCGTCACACTTGGGGCACTCGATGCTCGATTTGTTCGAGATCTTCGTGGTGAATTTCTCGAACTGATGCCCGCAGGTGTCGCATTTATATTCGTACGTTGGCATAGCAGCTCAGCGTGCGTAGGTCCTACAACATATTGTGCGGCCGAAAGTTATCCGAAGGAGGGTCCGCCTTCAACTCGTGGCACGGTATTCTCCCCAGACCCGGCGCAGCGCATCGCTGATCTCGCCCAACGTCGCACGCGCCTTCACCGCCTCCACCATGTAGGGAACCAGGTTGTCCGTGCCGGTTGCCGCTTCGCCCAGCGCCGTCAGAGCCTGGCTTACGGCACCAGCGTCGCGAGCGGACCGGCAGGCGGAGAGCCGGTCCCGCTGCCGAGCCTCTAGCTCCGGGAAGGCCGGCTGCTCGATGCGCGGTTCTTCCTCCTCCTCCTGGTACTCGTTGACGCCAACCACCACGCGGTCGCCGGACTCGATCTCTAGCTGGTAGGCGTAGGCGGCTCGCTGGATCTCGTCACCGACGTAGCCCAGCGAGGCGGCGGCACCGCCGCGCTCACCGATCTCCGACAGGTACTCGCGGGCCTTACCCTCGAGCTGCGCAGTCAGCGTTTCTACATAGAAGCTGCCGGCCAGCGGATCGGCGGTGTTGGTGGCGCCGGACTCGTGGGCGATGAGTTGCTGGGTGCGGAGAGCCAGGCGCGCCGACTGGGAGGTGGGCAGGGCCAGTGCCTCGTCGTAGGCGTTGGTGTGCAGCGACTGCGTGCCGCCGAGCACGGAGGCGAGGGCCTGCACGGCGACACGCACAATATTGTTGTGGGGCTGCTGAGCGGTCAGGGTCGAGCCACCGGTCTGGGTGTGGAAGCGGAGGTGACAGGCGCGGTCAGATGCCTCGTAGCGCTCGCGCATCAACTGTGCCCAGAGCCGTCGCGCCGCTCTAAATTTCGCGACCTCCTCAAAGAGGTCGTTGTGCGACGCAAAGAAGAACGAGAGCCGCGGCGCGAAGCTCTCGACCTCGAGTCCGCAACCGATCGCGCGCTCCACGTACTCGAGTCCGTTGGCCAATGTGAACGCGATCTCTTGCGCCGCAGTGCAGCCCGCCTCGCGCATGTGGTAGCCGCTGATCGAGATGCTGTTCCAGCGCGGCAGCTCGCGAGCGCAGAAGTCGAAGATGTCGGTGACCAGGCGCAGGCTGGGCTCGACCGGATAGACGTAGGTGCCGCGGGCGACGAATTCCTTCAAGATATCGTTCTGCACCGTGCCGGTGAGGGACGCGCGATCGATGCCGCGTTCATCGGCCAGCGCCACGTACATGGCGAGCAGGATGGAAGCCGTAGCATTGATAGTCATCGATGTGGAGACGGCGCCCAGGTCGATCCCGTCGAACAGAGCGCCCAGATCGTCCACCGTGTCGATCGCCACGCCGACGCGGCCCACCTCGCCCTGGGCCATCTCGTGGTCCGAGTCATAGCCCATCTGCGTCGGCAAGTCGAAGGCGACCGACAGTCCGGTCTGACCCGAGTCGAGCAGAAACCTGAAGCGACGGTTGGTGTCCTCGGCGGTGCCGAAACCGGCGTACTGGCGCATGGTCCATAGCCGGCCACGGTACATGGAATCGTAGACGCCGCGTGTGAACGGGAAATGACCGGGCGAGCCCGCGTCGGAGGTTGCGTCGGCCTCGGTGTAGGTCGGCTTGATTTCAATGCCGGAGGTGTTTTGGACTCTCTGCTTGGTCATGTCTTATTGAACATTGAACATTGGACATCCGACATTGAACATCGAGATCACTGCCGATCGTTGTACTTTGAACCTTGAACTCCGGACGTTGAACGATTTGTGCATGTTTAAGGTTCGATGTTAAAAGTCCGATGCTGGATCATTCGAGGCGCTTCAGCGCTGAGCCCTTTGAATGTTCGATGTCCGATGTGGGATGTTCGATGTTCCTATGAGAATTCGAGATTCAGGCTTCCGGCTCTATCACCAGCAGCGTATCTCCCTTATTCACCGCCTGGGCCGCCTTCACCTTGATCTCCGCCACCCGACCCGTCGCCGTGGCTTTGAGCTCGTTCTCCATTTTCATCGCTTCCATCACCACAACGCCCTGCCCCTTCTCTACCGTTGCCTCGAGTTCCACCTCGATCTTGATGACCAGGCCGGGCATCGGCGCTTTGAGCTCCACTGGCCCGTGGCTCGCTGCGGCGCTGCCGGCCAGCTCACGTATCGCCTTGCTGCGCTCGTCCAGCGCCACGACCTGGTGCCTGCGGCCGTTCAGCTCGATCTCCCATTCACCGCGACCATCGCTGCGGCGGGCGGCGAGCGTGTGGGAGCGGCCGTCGAGCACCAGGTGCCAGAGATGGGAATCGTGGTTGGGCCGCAGGTCCGCCTCGACCGGCTCGCCGTCGACGGTCAAGCCATCGGGGCCGATGGTAACCTCGTAGCTCTTGTCCTCGATCTCGACGATGTATTTCATGCCCGCTCGCTGTGGAGGGCGCGCCGGCCGATCCCGGCAAGTGGTCATATAATCAAGGGGATTCGGGCCCCACGCAACAGCCGGCGCCGTAGTAGACCGCCGGCGCCGCCGCTATCCGAACATCCAGGTTTCTTCTAGATTGGCAGCCGCTGATCTGTGACAGTTACGTCCCGAACAGTAGATCGACACTCAAACCGGGAGCGAACATGCAGAAGACGATCGGTCGCGCGGCAGGGTTGACGCTTGCGGGACTGGCCCTGATGACGACGAGCGCGACCGCCCAGGTGGAGATCAACTCGGGAGCGACGGAGATCAAGATCACCGGGCGGCTTCACGCCATGTACGACTACAGCTCGTCGGCGGAAGAGCTGAGCAGCGCCTTTCTGATTCGACGGGCGCGGATCACGATGGAGATCAAGATCAACGACTGGATCTCGGGTAAGATCCAGCCGGACTACTCCACCGGCTTCGGCCTGGAGAACGGCCTGCGGTTGAAGGACGCGTACATCGACTTCATCTTCAGCGATCCGTTCCGGATCCGTTTCGGCCAGTTCAAGCGCCCCTTCGACCGCTTCGAGCTGACCAGCTCGACGCAGACCCTGGTGATCGAACGGACCGGAGTCGTGCGCGGTGTCGATGACTGCGCCGGTGTCGGCTCGGTGTGCAGCTACAGCCGCCTGACCCAGAAGCTGGGGTTCGCCGACCGTGACGTCGGGATCGAGATCGGCGGCCGGATCGCCGGCCACTGGATCTGGTCGGCCTCGGCGACAAACGGCGCCATCTTCGAGGACATCGTCACGTTCCAGGACGCCGGCGGTCTGGACTCCCTCGTCTTCTCCGACGGCAAGTCCTTCGGCGGCCGACTGGAGTACCGGGGCAGCAATCTCGTCGTCGGCGCCAACGCGGCGGCCCATGACTACGCCAACGCGGTCAAGATGGACGCCGTGGAGTACGGCTACGGGTACGGCGCCGACCTCGATTGGGGGGATTATTCCAGCGCCGGGTGGCACGTCAAAGCGGGGATCACTGCGGGCGACAACTGGAAGGACCTGGACGCCGCGGGCAGCCCCGCCGCGTTCATGACGGCCCAGGGAATACTCGCCTACCGGTTCGGTCTTACCGACAACAAATATCTGGAAGGCGTAGAGCTGGTGGGTCGAGCCAGCTACGCCGATCCCAATACGGATTCGAGCGACGACGAGGGCTTGCTGTTCACGCCCGGCGTCGTCACCTATTTCAGCGGCCGCAACAAGGCGGCGATCAACGCCGACATCTACAAGCCGGGCGTTGGCGACACCGAGTACTCCGTCAAGGTGATGGCGTACCTGTATTTCTAGGGCCTTGAGTAACCTGCCGGCCAGAGGCCCTTCTTGCGGACCCTGGATAGTCTTGACCTGCCGGATACCCGCGTATTACCGTGCCCGCCGTCAGTTATGGGAAAGAAACTGAGACGATCCGGCAAGCGAGCCGCATGACGTCACCAACTCTCGCTCGCGGTTTTGGGTGTCTGGCACTGGCGGCAATCGCTGTGGTCGCTTGCCTCGCTGAGTCGCGAGCTCAAGACCTCACGAGCGGCCAGTTTTGGGCCGATGCGCGAGCCACCTACCGATTCTCCGGCGTGACGCGGCTGTCGGGCGAAGTCGGCTACAGGACGGACTTCTCCGACGCAAGTGACTGGACGAGGCTGTACAGCCGCTGGCGCATGAGTTGGGACATCCTCGAGTGGCTGCAATTGAATCCGGAGATCTTCGGCGATTACACTAATTTCGACGAGTTCGCCAACACCTTTGAGCTGCGGCCTGCGGTGGGCGCTCGCATCCTGGTCTACTGGCCGACCCGGCGCTTCAGAATAGACAGCTTTACGCGACTGGAGTATCGCTATTTCCTTGTCGAGGGCGGGACAGCCGAAGGGTGGTGGCGCTTGAGGACGCGCCTGGGCGGCCTGATCGCGTTGAACCGCGCCACGCTACTGGCGGACCGGACTCTATTTGCGATAATCGACGTGGAGCCGTTCGTATCATTCGAGGAGGGCACGGCTCAGGCGTTCGCGGACCGCTTGCGGCTGCGGCTGGGCCTGGCTTACCGACACACCTACAGATGGCGGTTCGAGGCCATCTATACAGGACAGCGCGCCCGGCTAACGACCGAGGAGAAGTTCGAGCTAACCGACCACATCGTGCGAATGCGGCTCAAATACTTCATCAACTGATGATCAGCGCCCGCTCCATCTTACCCGTAATCCTGGTCCTGGTGGCCAGCTTCGCGTCTGCGACGCCTCTCACTGCGCAGAAGACCGACACCGTCACGTTGAGGAACGGCAACCACATCACGGGCGAGATCAAGGAGTTGTCGCGGGGCAAACTATCGTACTCGACAGACGACATGGGGACGCTCTCGATCGAGTGGCTGCAGATCCAGCAGATCGTCAGCAAGCACTTCTTCGAGATCGAGACTGGCACCGGGGATCGCTTCTTCGGGTTGCTCGAGGCCTCGAGCGAGCCCGGCTTCGTGGTCGTATCGGTCGCCGATTTCAGCGACACGCTGAGGGTACGCTCGATCGTCCGCATCGTCCCGATCGAGACCACGTTCTGGCAGCGCCTGGACGGCCGAGTGGACCTTGGCTTCAACTACCAGAAAGCGAACGAGCTGGTGGAGTACACGCTCTCCGGGTACGTCAGGCATCGGGTGCAGGAGGCGTCGACGCGTTTCGACTACAATTTCTACTTCCAGACCCAGGAAACGACGGACGCGACGACGCGTAATTCAGTCGACGGCAGTTACCAGCGGCACATTACGGGCAAGTGGTCCTACATTGGTCAGTTAGGCTTCGAACAGAATACGCAGCTCAACCTTGACTTACGATTCTCGCTGCTGGGCGCAGCGGGCTATTTCTTTGCGCAAACCAACAAAGGGCTTTTGCAGTCGGTGACGGGCCTCGCCTACACCAACGAGAAATTCACTGGTGATAGCACGCGGATAAACAACCTCGAAGGGGCGATCGGTGGAGAGGCGGCCTATTTCCTGTTCGACAGTCCCAAGACCGATATCGACGCGACCCTGGTCTTCTATCCCAACATCACGACCCCCGGCCGCCTCCGAATCAGCTTTCAAGCTCAACTATCCTACGAGGTCCTCAGCGACTTCACCATCGGCTTCACAGTATTCGATGAATTCGATAGCGGCGCCCCTTCGGCAGACAACTCGAACAACGACTTCGGTACTACTGTCTCGCTGGGTTACAAGTGGTGAGCCCGCTCAGCTCTTACGTGACAAGCTGATAACCGTCTCCACGTGGGCTGTCTGCGGAAACAGATCGAAGCCGCGGCACGTCGACACATCGAACCTAGCGCCCAGCAGCTTCACGTCGCGGGCGAGCGTGGCCGGGTCGCAGCTCACGTAGATGATGGTTCTGGGCGGTTTCTTTAGCAGCGCATCGATACCCTTGCGATCCACACCGCGCCGCGGCGGGTTGAGCAGGACGACGTCCGCGGGCAACTCGCCCTCCAACGCTTTCTCGACCGCCGCAGCCACGAAGCGCGCCGCTGCGCCCGATTCGGCAGCCGTCGCTTCGGCCGCCGAGATCGCGTCGCCGTCGGAATCGATACCGACGACACGAGCGCCGTTCCAAGCAAGTTGCAAGGTCCGCAGTCCAAACCCGCAGTACCCGTCAATCACGCGGCGCCCCGACAGGTTGCCGCACAACTCGAGCACGTACGAATCAAGCAGGTCGGCAGCGTCGCGATTGACCTGGACGAAAGACATCCCTGCGAGGCCGAACTCGTGCTCCCCCCAGCGATCCTTTAGCCATGCCTCACCCGCGTACCATTCGATCTCGCCGTCCGCATCGACGGACCAGATCGAACGCAGCGAGTCGATGGCCTCGATCAGAGTTTCGGGCTCGCCGTAGTCCTCGCCGCCCTGTACAGCGAGGCCAGCTTGACCCCCAGAAGCCACACGAAGTGTGAGTCGTAAATCCTTGCCTGGTGGCAGCTTGACTGCATTGACGCCCCAAATCGCTCGAAGCGCCTGCCACGCTTGATTGAGGGAATCTGCAGCCAGCGGGCAGCGATCGACGTCGACGATGCGGTCCGGGTCGTCGAGGGCATGGAAGCCTGCAACCACGCCGCCCTGCTCTCGTCGAAGCACGAAGCTGACGCGGTTACGATATCCGAGCTGGCGCGGTGATGCGACAACCTCCGGCGGCTCTATCTCGAGCCGGCCCAGCCGGCGGAGCGCATCTGCGATGATACCGGACTTCGCCTGCAACTGCGCGTCGTAGTTCAGGTGCTGGAGCTGGCATCCGCCGCATGTCTCGTAGTGTGCACACGGCGGATCGCGGCGTTCGGGTCCGGGCGTCATTAATCGAAGCAAGCGACCGCGCGACCACTGTTTGTGGCGATCGACGATTTCCACCTCGGCGCGGTCGCCGGGCGCGGTGCGGGGGATGAACAGGACCGGGCCGTCCTGCTGGCGAGCGAGCCCGTCGCCGCCGGCGATGATAGCGCTGATGTCTACGATTGGGTGAGTCAACGTCATTCGCGGAGTGACCAACCGCGGCCCGGCCAGCCACCGCGCGGTCGTTTCCAAGCACTGGAGTCGCTGGCGCTCGCTTCCCCGTTATCGACCTGGACCTTTTGACGTTCGCGGTCCTCGAGGATCGCCGCCACGAGTGCGATAGCGCGCAGACCCGAGGCGGACGCGTCGCCATCCAGAAGGCTCGCGTGGAGTTCGAGGTACCCGGTGTGAAAGTCGCCGGAGCGGAAGTCGGGCTCGTCCATGACGCGTCGGTGAAACGGTGCGATGGTAGGCACGCCATCGATGAGCAGTTCATCGAGTGCCCGCGCCATGCGATGGATGGCAGCGTCACGGTCCTCGGCGTGGACGATGAGCTTGGCGACGAGGGGATCGTAGTGCAGGCCGATCTCGGTCCCCTGCACAATGCCCGCGTCCCAGCGCACGCCCGTACCGCCGGGGGCACGCAGCTGTTGGATGCGTCCGCCGGCGGGAAGAAAGCCGTCGAAGGGGTCCTCGGCATTTATGCGGCACTCGATGGAATGACCGGTTGGCACGACATTCTCGAGGCCCAGAGGCTCGCCGGCCGCGATGCGCAGCTGAGCGTGGACCAGGTCGATACCGGTCGTCATCTCGGTGATCGGGTGCTCGACCTGCAGCCGGGTGTTCATCTCGAGGAAGTAGAACTCGCCGCCGGCGTACATGAACTCCACGGTGCCTGCACCGCGGTAGTTCGCCCCGCGTGCCGCCGTCACCGCCTGCCCGCCCATACGCTCCCGCAGCTCGGGTGTCATGATCGGCGATGGGCATTCCTCGATGAGCTTCTGGTGGCGCCGCTGGATCGAGCACTCGCGCTCGTTCAGATGGATCACGTTGCCGTGGGCATCGGCGAGGATCTGGAACTCGATGTGGCGCGGGTCGACAAGGTACTTCTCTACGTAGACGCGGCCGTCGGAGAAGGCAGCCTGCGCCTCGCGCTGCGCGGCGCCGAACGCCGATTCGAGCTCAGCCTCGGCATCGACGCGCCGCATACCCTTGCCGCCGCCGCCAGCCGCAGCCTTAAGGAGAACCGGGTAACCAACCTCGCGGCAGGTTTTGCGGACGTCGTCCATGTCTTCGAGCGCTTCGGTCGTGCCGGGGACGACCTGGACGCCGGCGCGCTCCATCGCCTTCCGCGCTTCCGTCTTGTCACCCATCAGGGCGATGGTGTCGGCGCTCGGCCCGATGAAGACGAGGGCCGCCTCCTCGACGGCGCCGGCGAAATGATCGCGTCACAGCCCGATCGCCTCGCCGCGTTGAGCAAGCGAACGATCGACAGGTAGCTCTCCGCCGCCCGCGGCGGTCCGATCTCGTAGGCCTCGTCCGCCAGCCAGACGTGTGGCGCCAGCCGGTCCGCCTCGGAGTAGATCGCGACCGTTTCTATGTCCAGTTCGCGACAGGCCCGGATCACGCGAACAGCGATCTCACCTCGATTGGCGACGAGAACCTTCTTGAGCATCAGAGCGGGATGTTGCCGTGCTTTCGCGGCGGCCCGGGCTCGCGCTTGTTCTTTGTCAGGGCAAGCGCCTCGACGAGGCGCGGGCGGGTTTCTCTGGGGTCGATGACGTCGTCCAGGTAGCCGCGCGACGCCGCGATGTAGGGGTGCGAGAACTGCTCCCTGTACTCCGCCATCAGGCGGTCGGTCTCGGCAGCCGGGTCCTTCGCCTCGGCGATCTGGCGGCGGTACATGATCTCCACGGCGCCCTTCGGTCCCATCACGGCGATCTCGGCCGATGGCCAGGCGAAGTTGAAATCGCCGCGGATGTGCTTGGAGCTCATGACGTCGTAGGCTCCGCCGTAGGCCTTGCGGAGGATGACGGTGAGCTTGGGCACCGTGGCCTCCGAGTAGGCGTAGAGCAGCTTGGCGCCGTGCTTGATGATGCCGCCGTGCTCCTGGCCGACACCAGGTAGGAAGCCGGGTACGTCCTCGAAAGTCACGAGCGGGATGTTGAAGGCGTCGCAGAAGCGGACGAATCTCGCACCCTTGAGCGAGCTGTCGATGTGGAGCACGCCGGCCAGCTCGGCCGCCTGGTTGGCGATGATCCCTATGCTGCGGCTGCCCAGGTGGGCGAAGCCGACGACGATGTTCCTGGCATAGCCGGCATGGACTTCGTAGAAGCTGTCCTTATCAACGACCCGCTTGATGACGTCGTGCACGTCGTACGGCTTGTTGGGATTCTCGGGCACGATATCGAGCAGCTCCTCGTCCATCCGGTCGGGCGGATCATCGCCCGGGCCGGCGGGCGGGTCCTCCATGTTGTTTTGCGGGATATAGCGAAAGAGCTGCCGTACGTGCTCCAGGCAAGCCGGCTCTGACTCGGAGACGAAATGGGCCACACCGGAGGTGCCGCCGTGGATCTGCGCGCCGCCCAACGACTCGAAGTCGACCTCTTCGTGGGTGACCGTCTTCACCACGTCGGGGCCGGTGACGAACATGTAGGAACTGCCATCGACCATGTAGATGAAGTCGGTGATGGCGGGCGAGTACACAGCGCCGCCAGCGCACGGCCCCAGCACGACGCTGATCTGCGGCACCACGCCCGACGCCTGCGTGTTGCGCCAGAAAATCTCCGCGTAGCCGCCCAGCGAGGCCACGCCTTCCTGAATGCGGGCGCCGCCGGAATCGTTGAGGCCGATGACCGGGCAACCCGCCTTCATCGCCAGGTCCATGACCTTGCAGATCTTTTCAGCGTGGGCCTCGGAGAGCGAGCCGCCAAATACGGTGAAGTCCTGGGAGAACACCAACACCTGGCGACCGTTGATGCGACCCATTCCGGTGACCACACCATCACCGAGGATCTTCTTATCGGCCAGCCCGAACTCGCTGGTGCGATGGGTAACGAAGCGGTCGAACTCCCGGAACGATCCCTCATCCAGCAGCAGGTCGAGACGCTCGCGGGCCGTTAGCTTGCCCTTTTCGTGCTGCGTCTTGATGCGCTCACGGCCGCCACCGAGCTCGGCCTGATCCTTGAGCTCCGCCAGCCGCTTCAGCTTGTCCCGCATCGTCATCCCCCGTTGCCCTCCATGCTCGCCCTGTCTCTGCGCAACTCGTCGTAGGCGGGCACCAGCTCGCTGTCCTTGAACTGCAGTAGGAAAGGCCGGCGTGTGATGGCGCCGTCCTCGACCGAGAAGACACCCGTCGCGCCGGGCATGCTTCGGATATTGCGGAACGATCGGGCGATGGCGGATCGGCGTGGAAAGCCCCAGGGCAGCGACTCGAGGATCAGCTGCGTGGCATCGTACGATAGCGCCGGCACCATGCTGCCGCGCAAACCCTTCCTGTACTTGCGCTCGTACATCTCGACGAACTCGGGCCAACGAAGCGCCGGGCTGGAGCGGTAGAGGAAAGTGGAGATGACGGTACCGTTGATGAACCGAGGCTCGACCAGGCGAAGCACCAAGGGATCGGACCAATCGGCATCGCCCAGTACCTGGGTGCCGCGCAATCCGTAATAGGAGAACTGCGGCGCCATCTGGATAACGCCCTGCGCATTGCTGGCGGGCGCGTAGATCGCCTGCGGGTTGGCCGCGCCGAGGAAGGTGAGCGGCTCCTGGAACGTGGTCGAGGTATCGTCGTAGGCGATGGAGGCGACGATCTCAGCGCCACGTGCGCGCACGGCATCGGCGAAAGCGGCGAGCTGCTCCCTTCCCTCGCGGTTGTTGGGGTACATGACGCCGAAGCGATCGACCTGCAGATCTCTGACTGCGAAAGCGCCGAGCGCCCGCGCACCACGAGTAACGATCTCGGTGGTACTGAAGACCGAGTAAGTGTTGCGGGCGAAGGAGTAGTTATCGGCTGCGGTGGGGCTGACGATGACCAGGTCACGATCGCGACGGCGGCGCGCCGCCTCCTCGAGGCCCTCGGCTCGCAGCGGACCTATGATTGCCACGACGCCAAGCTGCTCCAGCTCGCGTACCAGGTCGCCGGCTCGATCCAGGTCGTCGCCGTCATCGCGAACGATGAGCGTCACCTGGTCGTAATGACGCTGGTTGTACTCGTCGATGGCGAGGCGGATGCCCTCTTCTGCCAACTGGCCGAACCTGGCCAGCGTGCCGCTCAACGGCAGAATCGCCCCGATAATCGGGCGCCACTGGTCGCTCTCGATCTCACCGGACTCGATGGACCGGGCCCGGTCACGCTCGGGATCCATCGGGTCGAACGCAAGGACGCTGGCAGCAACGTCGCGGGCGCTGTCCGCGTGGCCGGCAACCAGCAACAGAGAGGCTCGCTCGACCCCGAACACCGACTGCAGCGGGTGTCCGGCCGGCCAACGCGCCGTCACCGCCTCGATCTCGCCCAGCCCTAACTCGGAGACGACCTGGCGCGCCGTCTGAGCGGCAGATTCACGCGAATCGCCCAGGTCGATAGGCGTCGCCAGCAACGAGTCCGCCGCCTCGAGCGTTCGACCTTCGACATAGAGTGCCCGTGCGACGAGAACCAGTCCCGGTGAACGTTCCGGGTCGGACGCCCGGAAGAGACGCAGGTAGCGTCGCGCCGTGGCGCGCGCGTCCTCCATCTGGTTCAACTCGAAAGAGGCCTGCGCGGACAGCAGCAGACCCGGGGCATGCCAGCGGGTATCTACGTAGTCGTCCACCAGGCCGCTGGTCAGTGACTCCGCCGCCACGAAGTTGGCGGCCTCGAACGCCGCTTCGGCTTCGCTGTAGAGTCGCGCCGCCTCACGCTCCCGCGCCCGGCTGCTGGGTGCGGCCGGCGCTGGCGCCGGCGCTGCCGTTGAGTCCGTCGCCGGACCCGGGGCGCTGGCGCAAGTCAGGCCGAATCCAGCGGCCGCCACGACCGCGGCACCGGCGAGCCGGCGCATCCAGATCTGTGTTTTGCCCTGGTTCATCAGCAGGATCTTAGACCAGACAAGGGCTCCGGGAAAGGGTGGGTTAACTGCAACACCGAACATCGCACATCGAACTCCGAACGCCGAAGTTTACAGCAAGACCCAACATCTAATACCGAACATCTAATACTAACCTAACCGCTAAGTGTCCGCCTTCTGACTTGCAGGCCACCTCGGCATTCGGCAATCGATGTGCGGTGTTCGATGTTGCAGTCAAGCGATAGCAAAAGGGGCGGAAACACTTATTCCGCCCCTCTGCAAGACTACAAACTTCGGCTCAACGGCCTCAGTCTTTCTTCTCCTCCTCAGACTCCTCCTCAGCGGACTCCGCCTCTTCGGCGGCCGCTTCCGGCTCCTCGGTCTCGGCGCTGGCCTCGACCTCTGCCTCTGGCTCTGCCTCTGCTTCGGCCTCGGCTGTCGGAGCCGCTTCGACTTCCGCTTCCGGCTCGGCTTCGGCGTCGGCTGTCGGAGCCGCTTCGACTTCCGCTTCCGGCTCGGCCTCGGCCTCGGTCTCCGTCGCGGCTTCCGCGGCGACCTCGGTCTCGGTCTCGGTCTCGGCTTCCGCTTCAGCTGTCGGCTCTACTTCTGCTTCCGCCGCGGCTTCCGCGGCAACCTCGGTCTCGGTCTCGGCTTCCGCTTCAGCTATTGGCTCTCCCTCTGCTTCCGCCGTGACTGCTGCCCCGAACTCAGCTTCTGCCAACTCGGCGCCCGGTTCCATGGGCTCCGGCTCGCCTTCGGGCAGCGGTCTCGGCTCGGGTGGCGCCTCGAGAATCTCAGTGACCTGGAGGACGATCCTGCGGTTGATCGGATCGGACTCCATGACCTTCAACTTCAGCTTGTGTCCCTCAACCAGTACATCGTTGGGGCTCTGAATCTCCTGGCCCTCGATGATCTGGGAGACCGGGACAAATCCTTCGACGTCTTCGCCGAGGTCGACGACGACGCCCTTGTCGAGCAAGCGGACGGCGAAGCCCTCGGTCTCGATGCCGGGCGCGTAGGTCTGCGCCAGGTTGTACCAGGGATCGTCCTCGGTCTGCTTGAGGCCGAGGGAGATTCGTTTCTGATCGACGTCGATGCTCAGAACCACCACATCGACCTCATCGCTCTTCTTCAGCACCTCGGACGGATGCTGGATCCGCTTGGTCCAGCTCATGTCGGAAACATGGACGAGGCCGTCGATGCCCGGCTCGACTTCAACGAAGGCGCCGAACGATGTCAGGTTCCGCACCTTGCCACGGATCCGCGTGCCCGGAGGGTACTTCTCGGGCAGCGTGAGCCATGGATCCTCTTCGGCCTGCTTCATGCCGAGAGAGATCTTTTCATCTTCGGGATCAACCTTGAGGACGACCGCCTCGATTTCGTCGCCGATGGATACGAGCTGCGACGGGTGGCGGATGTTGCGGGTCCAACTCATCTCCGAGATGTGGACCAGGCCCTCGACGCCGCGCTCGAGCTCGATGAAGGCGCCGTAGTTGGTGATCGAGACGACCTTGCCACGGACGCGTGCGCCGATCGGATACTTGGCCTCGACATCTTTCCACGGATACGGCTGCAGCTGTTTGAGGCCGAGCGAAATGCGCTCGCGGTCCCAATCTATGTCGAGGATCTTGACCTCGATTTCGTCACTGATGTTGCAGATCTCGCTGGGATGACCGACGCGGCCCCACGACATGTCGGTGATGTGAAGCAGGCCGTCCATGCCGCCCAGGTCGATGAAGGCGCCGAAGTCGGTGATGTTCTTGACCGCGCCAATACGAACCTGGCCAACCTCGAGCTCGGTCTTGAGCTCCTCACGCTTCTCGCTGCGCTCTTGTTCCAAGATCACGCGGCGTGAGACGACGATGTTGCGGCGTCGTTTGTTGAGCTTGAGGATCTTGAACTCGAACTCCTGGCCGATGAGCTCGTCGACGTTGGGGACACGCCGCAGCGCGACCTGCGAGCCGGGCAAGAACGCGTCGACGCCCATAATGTCGACGGTGACACCACCCTTGACCTTCTTCTTGATGATGCCCTGGATCGACTCGTCGGCGTCGTAGGCGGTCTTGATCTGCTCCCATACGCGGAGGAAGTCGGCCTTCTTCTTGGAGAGGACGACTACGCCTTCCTGGTCCTCCAGCTTCTCCAAGAACACGTCGACCTCATCGCCGGGTGCGACTTCGTCGGGTGAGCGGAACTCGTCGAGCGGTACGGACCCCTCGGACTTGAAGCCCAGATCGAGGATCGCCGCGTTTTCCGTCACGCGTACGACCTTCGCTTTGACGATTTCACCCTCTTCGATGTTCTTGAGGGTGTCCTCGTACATGGACAACATGTCCTCGTACTCTTTGTCGGAGTACTCGTCCTCGTCGAACAGATCGCGACGAGCGCCAAAGGCGCGGGCTTTCCCGACTGCCTCTGCCTGCGCATCCGTGAGATCCTGTGTGGGAGGAGGCGACGTTTCCTCAGCTGCTGGCGTGGCCTCGATCTCGGTGGGCTCTGCGGTCAAGTCGGACTGTTCGGCGGTGTCGGTGGTGGCGTCCACGTCGTTCTCTGGGACAGCCTCGTTCTTCTCTAACATCGGGTTCAAGATCGCACCGGGGTCCGGGACCGGCGGCCCCAACAAATGAAAGTAGATAAGATAAAAAACGGCGCGTCAGACCCCGGCGGCGATACCGGACCCGATCGAAAACCTCTTCCGCCACAAGGAAATTAGCCGCGCCACGGAATCAAGCGCCGAATGTAGCCCGATGAATCAAGCCCTGTCAAGGATTTTTCGGGCCGCGGCCACAATCCGGTCCACCTGCTGCTCGAATCCCAGATCTGTGGTATCGATGACAAGGGCGCCCTCGGCCTGCCGGAGCGGGGCGATTTCGCGCTGCGAGTCGTCCCGGTCCCGGGCCTCCAGCCGACTGGCCTCGGCGTCGACACTGTCCGGGCTGACCGGGTCGCCCCTCTGAAGCAAGCGGCGGCGGGCGCGTTCCTGGGGATTCGCGTCCATGAAGATCTTGAGCTCGGCATCGGGGAAGACCACGGTTCCCATGTCGCGCCCCTCGCAGACGACGCCGCCGTCGTAGGCCACAGCCAGGCGGCGGAGCAGTGTATCGACGCGCTCGCGAATCGCGGGGTAAGCGGAGATCTTGGAGGCGCAGGCGGTGACCTCCGCAGTACGGATCTCGTCGCCCAGCCGCTCGCCATCGAGGCGCGGCACCAGGCGACCTTCGACCGCCTCGGCATCGACGTTCCGCCAGACGACTTCGTCCATGCGATCCGGCGGCACATCGCCGGTGTCACCGGCGATGCCGAGTCGGCGGGCGGCGAGTCCGAAAGCGCGGTAGATAGCGCCGGAATCCAGGTGCAGGAAGCCGAGACGGCTGGCCACGGCGCGTGCCGTCGTGCTCTTGCCGGAGCCTGCCGGGCCATCAATGGCGATGATCATATCTCGGCCAACCGTTCCCAGAACCCCGGGTACGAGACATCCACGCAAGCCCTGTCGTCGATCTCGATGTCATTGCCGGGCAACGTACCCAGGATCGCGAACGCCATGGCGATCCGATGGTCACCCTCGGTTCTCACGCGGCCGGAGCGCGGCGCGCCGCTGCCTACGATCTCCATCCCATCATCCAGCTCAACGCACTTCACTCCTAGCGCAGACATGTTGCTGCACAACGTAGCGATACGATCGGACTCCTTCAGCCGCAACTCGCTCGCGCCCCTGATCACAGTAATGCCCACCGCCCGCGAGGCGATGCAAGCGATAATCGGGATCTCGTCGAGCAACTCAGGCATCCACTCGGCCGGCAGCTTCAGCCCCTTCACCTCCAGCGGGCCGGCCTCGATATCGCCGACCGGTTCGCCTGCCGATTCACCGGCGCTCGTCGTGTGAATACGAGCGCCCATCGCTTTCAGAACACGAAGAAAGCCGGTGCGGCCCGGATTCAATCCGACGCCGGTCAACCTGGCTCCGCTCCCGCAACCGCCAAGGACGGCGAGAGCGATCCAAAACGCGGCAGATGAGAAATCGCCCGGCACGTGAAGAGACAGCGGCCGCAGCGGGCGCTCGGGCAAATCCAAACGCAGGCGTCGACCGTTACCGACCTCTTCCATCTTCAGCGGAGCGCCCATGGCCAGCAGCATGCGCTCGGTGTGGTCCCGAGAATGACCTGGCTCGAAAACGGCGACCGGAACGCTCCCACCGAGACCCGCGAAGAGCAACGCACTCTTCAGTTGCGCGCTCGCCACCGGGAGCTCGTAGCGGATGGCGCGCAACCCTCCGCCGGAAACCGCCAGTGGCAGTCGGCCCGGCTCACCGCGCTCCTCGATGGCAGCGCCGGCGGCCCGCAGCGGCTCGACGACGCGACCCATAGGGCGCCGCCGCAGCGATTCGTCGCCATCCAGGGTCGCGGTTATCGGCTGGCCGGCGATGAGTCCGGTCAACAGACGTGCGGTCGTACCGCTGTTGCCGCAGTCGATGGGGGCGGCAGGCGACACGAGGCGAACCGGCCCGTCGATCTCCAACCCGCTGTCGCCGACCTCGCGGATCTCGACGCCCAGCGACTTCATCGCTTCAGCCGTCGAAGCGACGTCGGCCCCCGGTGCGCAGCCGGTTATGCGGCTGGTCCCATGTGCCAGCGGCGCGAGCATGAGCGCGCGGTGGGAGATGGATTTGTCGCCCGGTACGCTGATCGTCTGCACGGTTCCTTTTCGTAGAAGTGCGGTGGTGAGCGGTGCGGTGGTTCGGTAGTACGACGTCTTCAGGGAGAGTCAGTGCCAGACCACCACACGACCGCACCACTAACCCTCCCGCAACGGGATCTCCACTGAAAGACCATCGTATGCCACCAGCACCTCGCACCCTCCACATGTCCCTTTCGCTTCCTTCTCGAGCACGAAGGGGCGCTCGGAGTATCGCGCGCTCAGGTGGGTGAGGATCAACTGGCGGACGCCGGCCCGCTTCGCGATCTCGCCGGCTTGACCAGCGGTCGAATGGCCGGTGCGGCCGGCACGCTCGAGCTCCTCCTCCGAGAACGTCGCTTCATGGATCAGCGCGTCGCAGTTGGCCGCCGCCTCGACCGTGGCATCGCAGGGGCGCGTGTCGCCGCTATAGACCATCGACCGACCTGGTCGGGCGTCGCCCATGACCTGCTCCGGCTTCACCTCGCGGCCGTCGTCAAGTGCAACGACTTCACTACGCTGCAAACAACCGAACAGCGGGCCCTCGGGCACGCCAAGTTCGCGAGCTTTCTCCGGGAAGAATCGCCCCGGCCGCTCGTCTTCCTTCAGCATGTAGCCGTTGGCGCCACCCGGGTGATTGGCCTGGTAGGCGCCGATGACGTAACCGTCGTGGCAGACCGACTCGCCCGGTGCCAGTGGCTCAATGGCCACGGGGAACGGCAGCTCTTCCATCTCCAACGCCACCGCCTGCTTGAGCAACTCCTCTCCTCCCGGCGGCGTGTAGATGGCGAGCGGTTCCTCCCGGTCCTGCAGCCCCATGGTGCGCAGCAGCCCAAACACGCCCAGGTAGTGGTCGGCGTGCATGTGGGTCAGGTAGATCTCCTGCACGGTGAACCCAACCGCATATTTCATCATCTGCCGCTGCGTTCCCTCGCCGCAGTCGAACAGATAGAGGTCGCCCTCGCGCTGGACGGTCAGTGCGCTGGTATTGCGCGAGACCGTCGGCCGCGCCGACGACGTGCCGAGGAAAGTAACTCGTAGCATGGCGGTTGGATTATGGTGAGGGTTGGGTGGCTGGGCAATGATTCGGTGCGGTGGCGAGTGGTGCGGTAGTACGGTGGTGTCCTGGATTTCGGGGATTTCCGCGCACCGCCGCACCACTCACCACCGCACCGCCTAATGCATCCCCTCAAACATCTCATCCACCCCCTCCGGGCGGCGCGTCATCAGACTCACGAGCACGGTCGCCGCCAGGCCTCCTATGAAAGCCGGGACCAACTCGTAAAGGCGGTCACTCAAGAAGGGCGTCAGCTCCCAGATGATTGTGATGGCGGTACCAGTCAGCAGGCCGGCGATGACGCCGGCGCGTGTGGTACCGCGCCAGTAAAGAGCGAGAATGGACGTCGGTCCAATCGAGGCGCCCAGCCCGGCCCAGGCGAAGAGCACGAGCCAGAAGACCAGCGCCTCGGCGGTGAGTCCGACGGCGAGAGCGGCAACGACCAGGAGCGCGACAACGACGCGACTATATAATACGAGCCGTTTTTGCGGAATCTCCTCGTTTCGGTGGAGGATCTTTTCATAGAAGTCGCGGACGACGCTCGAAGCGGCCACCAGGAGCTGGGAATCGGCGGTAGACATGATCGCAGCGAAGATCGAGGCGACCACGACGCCGAAGGCGATCGGGTGCAAGTGCTGGGCGGCCAGCAGCGGATAGAGCTGCTCGGTGTCGCTGCCGGGCAGCATCGTGACGTCGGGAAAGTAGACGCGTCCGGCCAACCCAATGAACAGCGCCCCCCATGACATGACCACGTTCCAGATCGTGCCGACCACTGCCGAAGTGCGGAGCTGGTCCGGGTCGGCGATGGACATGTAGCGGACGATGATGTGGGGATTGCCAGGCGAGCCGAGGCCGATACCGAGGAACCCGATGATCGCGCCAGCCGAGAGGGCCAGCGGATCAATGTGCGTCGGGTCGAAGTTGCTCAACTCGCTCACCACGGCCAGCAGGCCGCCGCGATCGAGGATTGCGATGACCGGCACCACGAGCAGCGCGACGATCATGAAGCAAGCCTGAACAGCGTCGCTGAGGCTCACCGCCAGAAACCCACCGGTGATCGTATAGGCCAGGACAATCAGCGCCGTGATCAATACCCCGATCGTGGGGCTCATCCCGAAGCTGGCGGCGAAGGCCTTGCCGCCGCCCACGAACTGCGCTGAGACGTAGCCGACCATGAAGATCAGTATGATGAT
Source organism: Gemmatimonadota bacterium (assembly GCA_039589155.1). GTDB lineage: Bacteria > Gemmatimonadota > Gemmatimonadetes > Palauibacterales > KS3-K002 > Kutchimonas. The sequence goes on from JBDHHX010000080.1 coordinate 19,128, forward strand.
GATAAGGATGGTTCGAAGGCCGCCATCCCTATCGCCGAAGCGGGCGGCATAGAAGTCGGGGACGGTGACGCAGTCGTACTTTTCACTGAAGCGTCGAAGTCGCTTGGCGTAGAACAGGAAAAGGAACAACTCGGCGACGATGTAGCCCGTAACCGCCCAGACCGCGCTCGCCCCGATCGAGTAGGCCATGCCGGTGACACCGAGCAGAAGCCAGGCGCTGCGCCCGGATACCACCGCCGACAACCCCACCACGAAGCGGTGCATTCTGCGGCCGCCGACAAAGAACTCGCTCACGCCGGTCGAAGAGAAGCGAGAGGACAGAACGCCGATGAAGACGATGATGACCAGGTAGCCCAGGAAAGCGCCAATAGCGAACGGGTCGGCGGATATCTGTACGACCGCGCCCTCCTGCATCAGCCTTCCCTCTCCCGCGTGGCTCGAGCCAGAATGGCCACGGTCACGATGATCGCCGCCGGGAGGACGAACATGACGAGGGTGAAGCGGAGCGGCATGCGGGTGCCTTTCTTCCAGGGGGCGCTCAATCTGACGACGCCAGACCTAGGACGCTAGTCAGGGCCCGACTTGGAAATAGGAAGTAGCTTTGCCATGAAACTGGGAAGGCAGGGGTGGCGTAGGATGGGGAGGAAGCAGACCTTGTACATGTGGAGGAAATATGGGACCCTGGGACCCTGCCGTAATGGGACCGATCGCCGGCGCCGTGATGACCGTGGCTATCGCGGGCTGCGTCGCCGCGGTCATGATCTTCCGGCCGCTCACCCGGCAGCTGGGTGAACTGCTGGAGCAGATGCGCCAGGACCGCCGCCAGCGGACGGCGCTGGTCGAGTCCGGCCGGGTGGCGGAGCTGATGGAAGGCTTACTGGACCGGATGGAGCGACTGGAGGAGCGACAGGATTTTTCCGAGCGCGTCATCGAGAACGCCGGCTGGAAGGGCGAGGCCGCGTCTGCCGCGGCGCGACTGGAGAGCGACCGCACGGGCCGGACCGGTAGCTAGAAGACCGGGAGTCATATGCCTGAAGTAATGATACCGATCGTGCTGTTCATGTCGGGGGCCGCCGTGTTGATCTTCCGACCGCTAACGACTCGAATCGGCAAGACTATCGAGCGCTCCCACGACGAGAAGAAGCTGGCTCAGGAGCCACAGATCCAGCGGATGATGCAGCTGATGGAGCGCATGGTAGACCGCATGGACCGACTGGAAGACCGGGTCGACTTCACCGAACGGATGCTCGAGCGCCAGCGGTTGGCCGCCCTTAACGAAGGGCCGCCGAGCGGAGACGCCGAGCGCCAACGCGGCAAGCGCCGCAGCGGCGAAGACACATTCTAGCGCGAATGGAGATGGAGGGACCTGATGCCCCCGGGTGATATTGCACCATTCGTCCTCGCGATGACGGCGATCCTGTCGGTGGCTGGCATCATTATTCTGCGGCCGCTGACCCGGCGGCTGGGTGA